>CAYLSO010000265.1:0-33504 GCA_964386525.1 uncultured bacterium | reverse complement strand
CGAGAAGGCGATGAGCGCCTCCGCCTGCCGGCCCCACGAGAAGAGCAGGATGCCGAGCCCGGCGGCGAGGATGGCCGACATGCCGCCGACGATGCCGTCCATGTTGTCGAGGAAGTTGACGGCGTTCATCATCGCCACGAGCCAGAAGAGGCCGAGCGCGACGCCGACCCAGTCCGGCAGCCCGGCGGCGGGGAAGACGCCGCCGAGGAAGAACAGACCCGCCACGCAGAACTGCACCGCGAGCTTGAGCCCCGGGCGCATGCCGAAGCGGTCGTCCCACAGGCCGAGGGCGAGCGCGGCCAGCGCCCCCGCCGCCCACCAGAACGCGGCCGGCGGGACCGGCGCCTGCATCCGCGCCACGGCCAGGGCGGCCGCTACGAAGACGCCGGCCGCCACCGCCACCCCGCCGAGCAGCGGGGTCGCGTGGGTGTGCAGCTTGCGGGCCTCGGGATGGTCGAGATAGCCGGTCCACCAGGCGATGCGGCGCAGGAGCGGGACCAGCAGCAGCACCACGGCGGCGGCCGCGGCCCCGGCCAGCACCACTCCCCAGCCGGTGTGCGGCAGTCCTTCGGGCCCCATCCACGGGGCGTACCAGGGTCCGGTGGCGATCACGGCATGAGCTTTAGCACTCCGGCGGCATCCGCAGGAAACAAAAACTCTCCGGCCCCCGCGGGGGCCGGAGAGTCGGTTGCGGCGGTCGCCGGGGTGGCTGCGGCCCTAGCCGCGGCCCGCCAGCGAGGGGATGTCCGACATGCGGCCGGAGTCCGGCCCGCTGAGGCTTCGGTAGTACTCGATGGTGCCCCGGAGCAGCTCGTCGAGCGAGAACTGCGGCCGGTAACCCACCAGGCTGTGGATCTTGTCGAGCGACGGGACGCGCCGCTGCATGTCCTCGAACCGCTCGCCGTAGACCTTCTCGAACGGCACGAATTCGATCTCCGACCGCGAGCCGGCCGCCGCTTTCACCTTGCGGGCGAGGTCGATGACCTTGACCTCCTCCGAGGTGCCGATGTTGAACACCTCGCCGAAGGCGCGCGGCTCGTTGGCCAGCATGAGGGTGCCGCGCACCACGTCACCGACGTGCGAGAAGCAGCGCGACTGCTGGCCGTCGCCGTACACCAGGATGGCCTCGTCGCGCAGCGCCTGCTGCACGAAGCGCGGCAACACCATGCCGTAGGCGCCGCTCTGGCGCGGCCCGCAGGTGTTGAAGCAGCGCACCACCACCACCGGGAGAAGGCGCTCCTGGAAGTAGCCCATCGCCAGGTACTCGTCGACGGACTTGCTGGTGGCATAGGACCAGCGCAGGACCTGCGTCGGCCCCAGCAGGCGATCCTGGTCCTCGACGAAGGGCACCTGCGTCCCCTTGCCGTAGACCTCGGAGGACGAGAACAGCACGACGCGCTTGTTGTTGGCGCGGTGTGCGGCCTCGAGCACGTTCTCCGTGCCGCGGATGTTGGTCAACAGGGACCGGAGAGGATTCTCGAGGACGAACTTCACCCCCACCGCGGCGGCCAGGTGATAGACGAAATCGACCCGGTCCGTCACCTTCTGGACCAGGTCGGGGTCCATCACGGAGCCCTCGACGAAGTGGAAGCGCGGCTCGTCCTGGAGGGTCTCGAGATTCTCGCGGGATCCGGTGGAGAGGTCATCAAGAGCCCAGACCTCGTCGCCCCGCTGGATGAGGGCCTCGACGAGATGCGAGCCGATGAACCCGGCACCTCCAGTGACCAGAACTTTCATAGCCTCCCTCGGGTTACGATTCCCTTGCGTACCAAGTCGGGCGGGGGCGGGGTTCCGGACGCAACTCGGGCCACGGGGGCACCCGTCCTGACGGAGGTGTACCCACCCGAGACTGCGAAGGTAAGCACCCCAAGCCAGTGTGTCAAAGGGTTTTTCGGCACGCCGACTCTCCAGTGTATCGGCAAAGTCCGCCGGGTCTTAAGCGCTTTCTGGGGGCTCCGTTCGCAGGTCGTGCCGACGCCCCGGTTTGGGGGTGAGACCCGACCCGGAACCTCTCCGGGACCCCCCCCCAATTCCTCTCTGTTTAGTCCTACTAGACGGCGTCTCGGGGGCGGAGGTCCCTGGCGGGCCGGCGCCGGGTCACACCCCGCCATCTTGCCTTTTCCTCCCGGATGGCAAGAATGAGCCTGGCACCTTCTCTGCCGGCCCCGGTCGATTCGGGGTCCGGCTCTGCCGGCCGGAAGCGATAGGAAGCGAATGCGCATGTCGGAACAGCGAGCCGTCGGCTCCCCTCCGCCCCCCGCCGTGTCCATCATCACCCCGGCCCACGACGCCGCGCGCTTCCTCGATGAGACCATTCGCTCGGTGCGGGCGCAGAGCTTCGCGGACTGGGAAATGATCGTGGTGGACGACGCTTCCCGCGACGGCACCGACGCCATCGTCGAGCGCCATGCGGCGGCCGACCCACGCATCCGGCTCGTGCGGCTGGCGGAGAACCACGGCGCGGCGGCGGCGCGCAATCGCGCACTCGACGGGGCGCGTGGGCGCTTCGTGGCCTTCCTCGACAGCGACGACTTGTGGAAGCCACACAAGCTTGAGGTCCAGGTGCGCTTCATGCTCGACCACCAGACCGCGTTCTCGTTCGCCGGCTACTCGCTGATCGACGAGCGGGGCGGGCCGATCGGGCGGCCGGTCACGGTGCCGGCGCGCATCGACTACCGGGGCTTGCTCAAGCACACCATCATCGGCTGCCTGACGGTCATGCTGGACCGCACTCGCACCGGCCCGCTGCGCATGCCGAGCCTGCCGCAGCACGAGGACCTCGTCCTCTGGTACGAGGTCCTGAAGCGCGGCGTGTGGGCGCTCGGCATCCAGCAGGATCTCGCCTACTACCGGGTGGTCCGCGGCTCGGCGTCGCGCAACAAGGTCCGCTCGGCGCTGCACATGTGGAAGGTGTACCGCCAGCAGGAGCGCCTGGCGCTGCCCGACGCGATCTGGTGCTACGCGCACTACGCCTGGCGCGCCTACTGGAAGAACCTGGCCTAACCACTGGGAAGCGGGCTCATCCGACTTGATGCGCTCGGACGTCCGCCCTCCCGGCGAAGCGGCGGCCGCTCCCCCGCTGGCCAGGCGGGCGCGGGTCGCCGGCCCGCGCGCCCCGGCGGGCGACCTTCGTCTTCCGCCGCGCGGACCGGGCGCGACGGTGGCAAAAACCCTGCGTGGCGCGACCCTCCTCTGTTACCCTCTTCCTGGTTCCGAATCACCTGGCCTCCTGCCCGCATGGCGAACCCCGAAACGCCTGGCCGCGGCGGAGCCTGCGATACCGACCCCGACCTGGCGGGACCCGGCCGCATGCGATGGCAGCGCAAGGCTCAGATCCAACGGCTGATCGCCCGGCTCCCCCGGGCGTTCGGCGATGAACTCTACTGGACTCTCCAGCGACGCTTCGGCGAGTACCGGCGGATGGACCCCGGCGAACATCTCTTGTCGACCGCGCGGATTCTGGCCGCGGCGCGCACCTGGGGGCCGGTGATCGACGGTGCCGACGTCCTCGAGGTGGGTACAGGCAGACGACTGACGATTGCGCTCGGGTTGTGGTTGGCCGGCGCGGCGAGCGTCACGACCGTTGACTTGCACGCCCAGTTGAAGGATGAACTGCTGGGCGCCGATCTGGATTTCTTCCGCGATCATCGCGCCGTTGTCGTCAATCTTCTGGGTTCCTACGCGGACCCGGCGCAGCTCGACGCACGGCTGGGGCGGCTCCTCGCGCTGCCGCGACTGCGTTCCGCAGTGGTGGGCGAGCTTCCCATCCGCTGTGTCGCCCCCGCGGACGCGGCCGGGCTCGCGTTGGCCGATCAGTCGGTCGACCTTCACGTCTCGCGGAGCGTGCTGGAACACATCCCGCTCGGGACGCTGACGGGGATCCTCCGGGAGAGCCGCAGGGTCCTCAGACCGGCGGGGTTGTTCGTCCACGTGGTCGACTTCTCCGACCACTTCTCCCACTCGGACGCGACGATATCGGGCGTGCACTTCCTGCAGTGGCCGGAGGAGCGATGGGCGAGGCTCGCGGGGTGTAGATTCAATTGCCATAACCGGCTCCGGGTGGATGATATCGCCTCCTTGATCGAGGGGGCGGGCCTGGCCATCCTGGAGACGGAACCCGAGATCGACCCCCGGGGCCTCGAGGAGATCCGGATCGGGATGCGGATCGACGGCAGGTTCGCCGGGAAGGCCGCAGAGACCCTGGCGACGGCGAACGCCTGGTTTATCGCGCGCGGCTCCTCGGCCGGTCGCTGCTGAGCGGGACCTCCGCCGATCGACCCCGGAGAGCTAGGCCGGAGGCGGCAGGTCGTACGCGGGGGCCGGCGCGGCGACCGCCGCGGCCAGCGCCCCCTCCAATCCCTCGCCCACGGCGCGCAGGCTGTAGTGCTCGCGCACCCAGACGCGGCCGCTCTCGCCCAGGCGCGCGGCCAACCCCGGGTCGGCGTCGAGCGCCAGGACGGCCGCCACGAACTCGGCTTCGCCGGCCGCGACCAGCAGGTGCTCGCCGGAGCGCGCCGGCAGCGCCCCCAGCCCTTCCGGCGTGGTGACGGCCGGAGTGCCCGCGCCGAGGGCCTCGAGGATCTTGACGCGCAATCCGGCGCCGGCGCGCAGCGGCACCAACAAGGCCCGCGCCCGCGCCAGATGCGGGCCCACGTCGGGCACCTCCCCGAGCCAGGTCACGCCCGCGGCCTCCCCCGCCACCGCGCCGCTCACCGCTCCGCGACCGACGACGGTGAGCTCGGCGTGCGGCGCCCGCTCGCGCACGCGCGGCCACACCGCCCGCAGGAGCCACGCCGCCGCGTCGCGGTTGGGCAGCCACTCGAGCGACCCGACCAGCAGGAAGCCACGCCGCCCACCGGCGGGCGGCGCCGTCGGCGGCGCGTCGGGCACGCCGATGGGCACCACCCGCACCGGCACGCCCGGGACGCGCGCGCGCATCCAGTCGGCCTCTTGTTCCTGCAGCGCCACGAGGGCGCGCGCCGTCTTGAGCAGCGCCGGCTCGCAGGCCCGCATGCGCCGCGCCTCGGCGGCGTAGAGCCAGCGCCGCGGCGGCCGGCAAGTGCGCGCCACGCTCTCCAGGAACTGCGTCTCCACGTTCTGCTGGACGATCACCCACGGCACGCCGGGCACGGCCTCGCAAAGATAGGCCAGATGGAGGTTCTCCAGAACGGCGACGTCGGGGCGCCAGGCCCGGACGCACTCCGCCGCGCGCCTGACCAGCGCCGCCGAGCGATAGCGCCAGAGGGTCGCCGGCCAGCGGCTCAACCGCGAGGCCAGCCAGGCGCGAGCCGGCGCGGCGGGCCGGTGCGCGACCGTCTCCACGGACAGGAGCCCGGGGGGCGCCAGGGCCGCGAGATCCTCCGGCGCCGGCCGGCCGGCCGGCGTCAGGCACAGGAGCCGGCACTCGTGATGCGCGGCCAGATGGGCGATGTGCTGGCCCATGCAGATCTGCCCGCCGTCGCGCGCCGGCCACGGCGGCCGCGGCGTGACCATCAGGACCCTCACCGGCGCTCCGCGATCGCGCGCTCGATGGCGGCACGGCAGCGCGCGGCGGTGTCGTCCCAGGTGTAGCGGCGGGCCCACTCGCGGCCGCGCCGGCGGCGGGCCTCGGCCTCCGCCGGCGCTTCGGCGCGCGCGCGCTCCCAGGCGTCCACCCAGGTGGCGGGATCGGCGGGGTCGGCCCAGAACGGTGCATCGCCGAGGATCTCGGGCAGACACGTGGTGCGCGAGGCGAGCACGCGCGCGCCCGCGGCCAGCGCCTCCAACGGGGGCACGCCGAAGCCCTCGGCCCAGGAAGGGAAGACGAACGCGTCACAGCCGGCGTAGAGGTCGGCCAGCGCGTCGTCCCCGACCGCGCCGGCGAACGCCATGCGGTCGGCCACGCCCAGGTCGCGCGCCAGATCGAGGACCCGCCGCGTGTCGGCCCCCGGAGTCCCGACCCCGACGAGTTGCGGCACTTCCGCACCCCGCTGCCGCAACAGCGCCAAGGCGCGCACCGCCGCCGCCAGATTCTTGCGCGGGTGGGCCATGCCGCAGTGCAGCCAGAAGGGGCCACGCACTCCCAGGCGCTCGAGCCGCGGCCGCGACTGCGCCGGGTCACGCTCGGCGAAGAAGCGGGGCTCCACCCCCGAGTGGACGACGTCGATGCGCTCCGGCGGATACCCCAGCGCCGCCGCGCAGCGGTCGCGCACCCACGCCGACGGCGTGGTCAGCCGCGCGGCGCGCGGTGCGACCTTGCGGAGCACCCAGCTCCAGTAGAAGCCCGAGGGCCCCGCGTAGTCCTGGGGGCGCTCCAGGGGGGTCACGTCGTGCACGGTCATGACGAAGGGGATGCGCGAGCCCGCCGGCGGCGAGAAGGCGAGCGCCACCAGCAGACCGGGCGGGGCGCGCCGCAAGGCCCGCTCCCAGCTCACCTGCTCGCTCCACAGGCGGCCGCCGCGCACCGCAGCGGTGGGCGGACAGACGACCTCCTCGAAGCCGCCCGCTCCCTCCCACTCCGGCGGCCGCACGCCGCGCGTGTACACGCGCCACTGCCAGTCGTTGCGCGCCGCGACCAGCCGTACGCCGACGCGGGCCTCGAAGCGCTCGGTGCCCGAGCGGGCGTTGAGCTGGTTGATCAGGCCGAGTCCGAGGATCATGGTCGCAGGCGAAGGCCGCCCGGCAGAGGAGCACCGATCCATGGGGCGCCCGACCCCGTCGTCCCGCTTGGCTTGCCGCCGAGGTCGGACGTGATCCACGGCATCGACCAGTCACTCCGAGTGCAGGTCATGGGCCCTATCCTCGCACCAATCCGGCAGCGCGATGTAGTTGATCGTGCCGCGGGCATCATCCAGAGGTCCGGTCTTGCCATCCCATCGGACCCGGCGGACGGAATACCTGCCTCGCCCGCGTAAGCGAAGCTCGAGAAGAGTCTCGGCCAAAGCGGAAGGCGACAACGCCTCGAACATCAGCATGGGCGGTCGCTCCCCGCCGAGAAGAGTAGCCATGCCCCGCAGGACGCTGAGTTCCTGACCTTCTACATCGATCTTGACGAAGATCGGCACTCCGACCTCGGAGGCCACGCTGTCGAGCGTCGTCATGGACACAGGGGTGGGCTGGGCGCCGGACACGGGCGTGAGCGAGGACGTGAGAAGGATCTCCGTTTCGTAGAATGTGCCGACCCCTGCGTGATCTGAGATGGCGAGATTCCGGCACTCGATCGTGGGGGCGTCCCCCACCGTGCGCGAGAGCAGTCGGAATGCCCGCGGAGACGGTTCGAAAGCCAGTACCCTACCCCCGGGTCCCACTAGATGGGCGAAGAGGGTCGGCGTGTAACCGATGTTCGCGCCCACATCGAAGACCAGATCCCCCGGCCTGAGAAGTCGCATGCAGACCAAGTCCTCCCCGACTTGGTATCCGAGGCACCCACGGCGCAAGAACTCCGTGAAGACGGGTTCCCGTAGGTCGGCTCGGAGGACGCGCCCAGGAATGAACCGCAAGGGGAGCGCCAGGTCCCAAAGAGCCGGATCCCGCCGAGCGGCATGGCGCAGGAGAGGCCAGTAGCCACGTGGCAGGTGCCGCGCCGCAAACAGGGCTATCCGGCTGGTTACTCGCATGGTTCCCCTTGGGCTCCACGAGCTGAGAAACCCACTCCAATTAGGGAGTAGATTCGACGTCCACGCCGTCCCTACCCGAGCGCATCAGCTGGCGCTCTCTTCTGGCCACGTCTTCCGGCAGCAGCAGCAGGAAGTGGGCGAGCAGCAACTCGGTGGCGATGAGCCACCACCAGACCAGGCCCGGCGCGCCATCGCGATACCCCTGGCGGATAATCATGCGGCCGAGGAAGAAGCGCAGCGGCTGCCACACCAGCGCGCCGGCCGAGGTGCGCACGCCCTCGGCCCGCCACTGCTCGGCCCGCCCTAGGGCGTAGCGGCCGATCTTGGGCAACCGGTCGAGCAGCGTCGGCGCCGTGTATTGGTCAATCTAGTCGGGCAGCCCACCCAGCGGTCTGTCCATCCACCGGTACTCGTGGATGCTTCTCCCGCTCGCACGGCGCCTGCAATGCCAGCCAACACAGCGCCCCTGCGGCCGGAATCACTTGAGGACCTCCAGCTCGAAATACATGTTCTCCGCCGGACACAGGAACGCCCAGTGGGCCTCGTAGCGACTCGTGAACCGATTGGCGAGGGCGGCGAGGCCGAGCAGGCGATAGGCGCGATAGAAGGCCAGCCGACGCCGGATCAAGCGGTACCTCACCGCACACTTCACCCCCGGCATGGTCCTGCCTTCGATACAGAAATCGAAGCTCCCCGCCGCCAGATGGTGGCGGTGGGTCGGATCCGTGAATCCGTCTTTGTTGGTGAAATGCGGGGTCCGGATCTCGACGCACGCCCCCGACCGGCAAATGCGGTGGATCTCTTCGAGGGTGCGGGGAATGTCCTCCACGTGCTCGATGACGTCCTGGCAGATCACGCGATCGAAGGTATCCGGACGGAACGGGTACGGAACGTGGTTCAGGTCGCAGATGAGGTCCGCCCCGCCGGCCGCCAGCGAGACGTCGCACCCGATGGTGCCCGGCCGGCGGTCGTCCCCGCAGCCCATGTTGAGAACTCTCATCGCCTCTCCGCGCACACCGAGGGGAACGGACTAGGCACCGGGATCCGCCCCCGCCTTCCCGGACTGCGAGCCCGGGGCGGAGCGCTCGCGCGCCGTCATGCTCTCGGGGAGCAGAAGCAGAAAGTGCGCGAGCAGGAGCTCGGTGGCAATGAGCCACCACCATACCAGGCCGTGCGCGCCGTCGCGGAAGCCCCCGCGGACGATCAGACGACCGAGAAAGAAGCGCAACGGTCTCCACGCCAGCGCGCGGACCGAGGGCCGCACGCCCTGCGCCCGCCACTCCTCCGCGCGCCCCAGGGCGTTGCGGCCAATCTTGTCCAGCAAGACGGCGAGCGTGGGGGCCGAGTGATGATCGATCTTGCCCGGCAGCCGCGCCGTCGGCCCATCGACGACCAGCTTCTCGTGGATGTGGCCTTCCCATCGGCTGCTCGAGCGCAGGGCCAGGCGGACCAGGAGAGTCTCCCACAGCCCTCCTTGCCGCAGTGGACGCCCGAGGAAGAACTCGACCCTGCGCAGTGCGTAGGCGGCCGGCCCCCCCGGCCGGGCCTCGCCGGCGATCACTTGCCGGACGGCGGCGCGGGCCTCGGCGTCCAGCACCTCGTCGCTGTCGAGGGCCAGCAGCCAGCGCCCCTCCGCGGCTTCCCAGCCCGCGTTGCGCTGCTCGGCGAAATCGGTGAAGGCGCGCGTCACGACCCGGGCCCCGGCGGCACGCGCCAGCTCCAGGGTGGTGTCGGTGCTGCCCGAGTCGACCACCAGGATCTCGTCGGCGAAAGCGACGCTGGCGAGCGCGGCCGGCAGCGTGTCGGCGTTGTTGCGCGTGAGGATGAGGACCGTGAGCGATTTCACGTGGGCGATCTCCCGTCGGCGTCCCCCGCCGCGCGCCGGCGGGCCTTGCGGAAAAGCTCGAGCGCGACCGCCGCATCAGACGGCAGCACGACCCGCAGCCCGAGGGCGAGCAGGACGAAAGCGGCCGCACCCACCGCCACCCGTGCGAGGAAGGGCCCGGGGACGTAGGCGACGATCACGCCCATCGCTGCCGCGGCGAGCCCGGCTCGTGTCAACCAGCCGAAGGATAGCAGGCCGCCATAACGAGGGACCACCGCGACGCCGAGCAGGACGAGGAGGAAGCACTCTGAGGCGAGTGTCGCCCAGGCAGCTCCTTCGAAGCCCACACGCGGGATGAGAATCAAGTTGGCGGTGACGTTGATCACGAAGGCGAGAAGCGTGTATCGAACCCACTCTCCCTGGCGGTGGGTGCCGGGAAGGACCATCGCGAGCAATGAATTCATGAAGAGCGGGACCGCCGCCAGCCCGAGGACGCGCAATGCGCCGGCCCCGTCGGCGAAAGCGGCCCCAAACAGGAACCGCATGATCTCCGGCGCCAGCACCCAGATGCCAGCTGCACAAGCCAGCGCCAGCGCGGCAAGGGCGCGGGCCGGGCGCGACAGCAGCGAACGCGTCAGGGTCTTTTCCGCCCAGGCGGCCGAGACCACCGGGTAGACGACGCCGACCACGCTGCGCGGGAAGAGCACCAGGGCCTCGAGCACGCGGTACGCCGCCGTGTAGAGGCCGAGGCCGGCCGGCGTGCCGAGCCGCTCGAGGAGCAGGACGTCCACCTTGAAGTAGGTGGTCCACACTACCGAACCGGCGGCGAAGGGCAGCGCCTCGCGCAGCATCCGCCGCCGCGCCTGGCGTACCACCTCGGGGTCGCGCGCCGGCGGCCTCCCGGCCGGCAGCTCGCCGGTCGCCCGCAGTGCCCCGCGGGTCATCGCCCGCACCAGCAGGAGCCGCGCGGCGGTGGCCGTCGCCAGCGCGACCGCCGCACCGGCCACGTTGCCCGCCGCGCCCGTGGCCACCCAGGCCAGGACGGCGGTCAGCTCGAGCCCCTTGCCGGCCCCCATGCTGATCGCCACTCGGTCGGCCCGCTCCTTGCCCATGAGCATGGCCTCGTAGACGCCAACGTAGCCGAGCAGGAAGACGTAGGCCAACATGCAGGCGACATTCGTGAAGCGCGCCGCGTCGTGCAGGTAGAGCCCGGCCAGCAGCAGGGTCAGCGCCCCCGCCGCCACCGAGGTGAGCGCCCGCAGCCGGAACGCTTCGGATAGCAGCAGGGCCGCCTCTCCGGCGTACTGCGCGGCGGCGCGCGTCAGCCACGGACCGACGCCGAAATCCGCCAAGAGAACGCCGAACGAGGCGACCACGAAGCTGAACGAGAAGGCGCCGAAGCCCTCCGTCCCCAGGGCGCGGCTCAAGAGCCCCACGAGGACGAGCGCCAGCATCGCGTTCGCCACCTGCGCCAGGCCGTAGTAGGCGAGATTGACCGCGGTGCGGGAGCCGCGTTCCGACAACGCCGGCGGGTCGGCCACGGTCAGGCGGGAAGCGCGGCTTCTGCCCGGCGGGTGCGGGCCGCCAGCATCGCCACGACGGAGATGAGGAACCACAGCGGAACCCCCAGCTTGTCGTTCCCCGTGTAGCTGTTGAAGAAGCCGTGCACCAGGTAGCTCGAGACGCCCGCGAGGGCCCCGAGCGCCAGCCACCGGTCGGCCGGGCTGCGCGCCCGGCGGATGGCGCGGCTGCCCTCGCGGAAGATCAGGAGCAGCAGGGCGCCCAAAGCGGCGAAGCCCAGCCATCCCATCTCGGAGAGCACCTTGAAGTACTCGTTGTGCACGCCCATGCGGCGGAACCGCTCCTCGGTCCGCAGGGTGAGGACGCGATAGGAGTAGTAGTTGTCGTCGTAGGTGCCGTAGCCGACGCCGAGCAGGGGATGGGCGCGCACCATGTTCGCGGCGGCGAGCCAGCGGTTGATGCGCTCGAGATTGGACAGCTCCCCGGGCTGCGTGATGCTGGCCGCGTACAGGCCGACGAACTCGCCGGCCTGGAAGCGGGCCATGCCGAACCCCACCGCGAGCACCACGACGATCACGGCGAAGACCGAGCGGGTGCGCCCGGTGCGAATCAGGTGCCACAGAGTGACGGCGAACAGCGCCGCCAGGCCCAGGTAGGCGGCGCGGGCCAGCGACAGGACGGCCGCCAGCGTCACCAGCCCGGCCGCCGCCACGGCCAACCAGCGCCACAGCGCGCGCCGCGCCGAGAAGGTCAGCACCAACAGGGCGGCGACCGCGAAGGACAGGAAGGTGGAGTACGTCCCGTGCTCGTTGAAGAACGGCCGCCCCATGGCGTTGGCGGTCCAGCGCATGAGGCCGTGGCGGACGAGGAACAACAGGCCGTAGGCGGCGAAGAACGTGCCGGCCACCGCCAGCACGAGCAGCGCGCGGCGCGCGAGGCCCTTGTCGCCGCCGTGCAGGTACGGGAACAGAAAAGCGAAGGCGACGAACCAGGCGGTGCTGAGGATCGCCTTGATCGAGAGGAAATAGTATCGGCTGCCGAGCGCCGAGAGCACGGCCACGAGCCCCAGCGCGCCGATGGCGGCAAGCAGGGGCGAGCGCGGAATCCGGTGTGCTCCGCGCAGCACGGCGCGCACGCCCCACACGCCGAGGAAGATCAGCATCATCGGCTCGGTGGGGATCCACAGCGCCGACGCCGTCCCCGGCAGGACGACCTCGGTGGAGAAGGGCACCGCGGCCAGGGTGACCAGCCAGGCCGCCGGCAGCGACATCCAGCAGAGGATGGCGAACAAGGGCACGAAGAGGAGGCCAAGCGCGTAGAGGGGATTGATCCAGCCGCTCAGGACGACGGCTGCCAGCTGCAGGGCCACCAGGCCCGCGCCCGCGTACGCGACCCAGGGCGCGGCCTCCGCCGCGGGGATCCCCAAGAGAGCCCGGGAGATCCCGAGCGCCGAAACGCGCGCCTCAGGCCGCGCGCTGGACACGCCGCAGGTACTCCACCGCCAGGACGTAGCCGAGGCCCAGCATCAGGCTGCCTGCGAATCCCAGCATGACGACCACCGAGCGCCGCGGCCGCGCCTTGCGCTCGGGCGGGATCGCCCGGTCGAGGATCTCGACGGTGGCGATGTCCTTGGCCTCCTCGATCTTGGACTCCTCGAGCTGCGCCATGAGCAGGGCGAAGACCTGCTCTTGCACCTTGACGTCGCGGTAGAGCCGGGCGGTGCCCATGCCCAGGTCGGGCAACCGCTGGATCTGCCGGTCCAGCTCCAGTTGGCGCTGGCGCAGGCGTTGCAGCTCGGGGCTCGATTCCGAGGCGATGCTGGACGCCAGCCCCGCCCGCATCTCGAGATCGATCCGCTCGGCGAGCAGCTTGGCCGCCAGAGTGGCCGCCCCCGCATCTTCGGAAGGCAGAAGCAGCGACTTGTGCTTCTCCTGGTAGCGGCGCAACGAGTCCTCGGCGACCGCCAGATCCCGCTTGGTGTCCTCGAGGCGCCGCTCGATGAACAGGCGGGCCCGCTTGCCGCGTGACGAGCGCGTCTGGCGGTTGAAGCGGTCGAGCAGCTCGATCATGCGGTTGGTCATGCGGGCAGCGCGGTCACGGTCGCGGTCCTCCACCGAGACCACCACCAGGCCGTCCTCCGAGATCTGGGCGGAGACGTGGCGCCGCAACTCATTGACCGTCTCCTCCACGGATTTCTTCTTGTAGATCCGCCGCAGGTCGAACTCCTGGACCAGCTCGGTGAGCAGGGTGCGGCTGATGAGGATGGCCACGAAGACCTCGCCGGGGCTCGCCTGCGTGGGGATCTTCACGCCGGGGATGGTCAGGCCGCGCAGCATGGTCGAGACGCTGAACCCCGCCATCTCCTCCTGCGGCGGCAACAGCGCGGAGCTGGCGCGGTACCAGGATGGCAGCAGGAGGGCCAGCACCACCGACGCCGCCGTGACGATCCCGACGCTGCGCAGCAGGAAGCGCCGCCACCGCCAGAGGACGGCGCCCAACTCCCGGATGTCCCAAACCGGATCGTGCTGCATGCTCACCCCGCAGAAGAGAAAGTGCCTGCCGGCCGGTTCTCCTCGGCCCGCCGCAGCGGCCCGCGGCTCACGGCTGGTTGAGCTGGTCGATGACCAGGATGACGGTCGCCATCTGGCCCGCCACGATGAGGATGTCCCGGAACACCGTCCAGAATGCGGTGTCCTTCTTCTCCGGCACCCAGATGAAATCCCCCGGCTCGATGCGGCGCACGTCGCGGGCGTACAACGTGGTGCTGCTGCCGGCGCGGGTCAGCCGCGCGTCCTTCATGTTGCCCCGGCGCGCCGGGCCGCCCACCATGCGGATGTAGTCGTTGACCGTGCGCCCTGGCTCGAAGGCGACGAAGCCAGGCCTCTGGACCGAGCCGTCGATGCGCACCGACAGCTCCAGCCGGCCGACTTCGAGGCGGTCCCCGTCGCGCAGCATCACGTCGGTCTCCGGCGGCTGCGGCGCGCCGGTCGAGAAGTCGATCAGATAGGCCGCCTGGCGCACCGCCAGCTTGCTGCGGAAGGTCTGGTACTCGCTGTTGGTCATCTCGCCGCGCGACAACCGGCTCAGCCGCTCGAATTCCACGTCCTTGTCGGCGGTCGCGGGCTGGCGGCGCTCGAGCCGCACGTTGCGCCGCGCAGCGTTGTCGGTGAAATCGCCGGCCCAGTGCATCAGGTCGCTGACGCGGCTCTTCCCGTCCTCGATCGCGTAGGTGCCGGGGAAGCGCACCTCCCCCGTGATGTTCACCTGCCGCGCCGGCCGCCACTCGGGCTGCGGGTGCACGAAGACCCGGTCGTCGGCAAAGAGCGGGGTCGCCGGGCCGGCGCCGGCGAGCCCCCCGTCGAGGCCCGCGTACAACGTGTCGAGTGCGCTGGCCCCCACGAAGCGGACGATCAGCATGGAATCGCGGCGCGCCTCGGGAAGTAGCCCTCCGGCCAGCCGGATGGCGGTGCTCAGGCTGTCTCCGGCACGGAACTCGTAGAAATCGGAACGGCCGACGGCGCCGAACACGCCGATGCGCTCGACGACGATCGGCACGACGACGCGGTCGCCGTCCTCGAGATAGGGATTGGCGTCCCAGTCGCCGGTGCGGCGGAAGCGCTCGAGGTCGGCGGGCACGACGCGGCCGTCGCGGCGCAGCACGCGGACGTTGCGCGAGGAAGTGATCGGGTCACCGCCACCGGCGGCCTCGACGGCTTCGAGCACGCGCGCCGAGCCGACCACCTCGACGACGCCCGGGCGCTTGACCTCTCCCAGCACGAACACCTTGAAGGTGCGCGGCTCCAGCAGCCGCAGGTCCAGGCTCGCGCCGGGCAGGTAGGAGTGCAGCCGCCGCAGCAGGTCCTCGCGCACCGCGGCCAGGGTTCTGCCCCCCACCGCGACCAGGCCCAGGTTCGGCACGCGGACCCGGCCCTCGCCGTCGACGAGCAGCGGCGTGCTGCCGGTGGCCCGGCCGGCATACTCGAGGCTCAGCAGGTCTCCGGGACCTACGACGTAGGCGTCGGCATCCACCGGTCCTGCCAGCACCGACCGGGCGGCGGTAGTGCGGCGCTTCGCCCCGGCGGCCTCGGCGGCGGCGGCCGGGCTCTCCGTGCCGGTCATGCCCCGCAGGGCATCGTCCTCCTCCGGCACCTGCGCGCCCGCGCCCCCGGCTCCCACCAGGCTCCACATCGCCCCGCAGAGGATCGCCAGCGCCAACTGCAAAGCCGCCGCCCGGACTCTCACGATGCCGGCCCTCCCTCCAGCACTCTCCTGCTCCCGTACATCCGCTCGTAGTACTCGCGGAACTCGCCGGCCTTGATCGGCTCCCACCAGTCGCGCCGCTCCTCGTACCAGCGCACGGTCTCCGCCAGGCCGACCTCGAAAGCGTGGCGCGGCGCCCAGCCGAGCCGGCTCGTGAGCTTCGCCGTGTCGAGGGCGTAGCGCCGGTCGTGCCCCGGGCGGTCCTCGACGTGCTGGACGAGGCTCTTGGGCTTGTCGAGGATGTGCAGGATGCGGTCGGTGATCTCGAGCACGTCCCACTCGCGGCCGGCGCCGATGTTGAAGACCTCGCCCTCCACCGCCTCGGCCGGCGCCTCGAGCAGCCGGCACAGCGCCTCACAGTGGTCCTCGACGTGGATCCAGTCGCGGCGGTTCTTGCCCGAGCCGTAGACCGGCAGCGGCCGGTTCTCCAGCGCGTTGGTGACGAATAGTGGGATGAGCTTCTCCGGGTACTGGTAGGGCCCGTAGTTGTTCGAGCAGCGCGTGATCACCACCGGCAGCCCGTAGGTGGCGAAGTAGGCGTAGGCCAGCCGGTCGCCGCCCGCCTTGGAGGCGGCGTACGGGTTGCGCGGCACGAGCGGCGCCTCCTCGGTGGCCGGCTCGCCCAGGATCTCGCCGTAGACCTCGTCGGTCGAGATCTGCACGAAGCGGCCGAGGGTCTCCTGGCGCTTGGCCTCCTCGAGCAGCACGAAGACGCCGTAGGTGTCGGTCAGGATGAACGAGCCGGGATCCTCGATGGAGCGGTCCACCATCGACTCGGCGGCGAAGTTGACCACGTAGTCGCAGCCGGCCATGGCGCGGGCCACGTCCTGGGGCTTGCGGATGTCGCCGTGATGGAAGGTGAGGCGCGCCTCGTCGAGCCCGGCGAGGTTGGCCCGGTTGCCCGCGTAGGTCAGCGCGTCGAGCACGGCGAAGTGGGCTTCGGGCCAGCGCGCCATGGCCAGGCGCACCCAGTTGGAGCCGATGAAGCCGGCCGCGCCGGTGGCCAGGATGCGGGCGCCCGACACCGGCCGCGCCGCGCGGGGCCGGCGGCCGGCGGCGGGCTCACCCATCCTTGCGGCTCCAGTCGTAGGGCACGTCGTTGTCGTGCGGGTGCACCCGGAACTCGTCGGGGTCGGCGTGGTCGTAGACCTGGTCGGGCACGTTGATGAGCAGCGCCGGCTCGACGCCGACCCCCTTCATGCCGTGCAGCACGCCGGCCGGGATGCGGATGAGCTGAGGCCGCTTCTCGCCGATGAAGAACTCGTTGACCTCCCCGCGCGTCGGCGAGCCCTCGCGGTCGTCGTAGAGGACGACCTTGAGCATGCCCTTGACGCAGCAGAAGTGGTCGGTCTGCTGCTTGTGGTAGTGCCAGCCCTTGACCACGCCCGGGTAGGCCACGGTCATGTAGAGCTGGCCGAACTTCTGGAAGAAGGGATCGTCGTTGCGGAAGATCTCCATGAGCCAGCCGCGCTCGTCGGGGATCACCTTCAGGTCTTTGATCACGACTCCATCGATCAGGCGTGCCATGGTCCTCTCCGGGTCAGCCAGGTCGGGGCGCTCCGAGCGCCCAGGTTACCGCTTTTTCGCGCGCTTTGCCGCTGGAGAACGACGGGGCGCCCGGGCCCGGGTCGCCGGGGTCGCTCTCGCGGCCCGCGTGGCCTTCGCGGCCCGCGTCGCCTTCGCCGTGCCCGCCGCGGGTCCGGCGCCCCGCCCGACGCCGTGATAGGCGAGCCCGGCCCGCTCGGCGTCGGCCGGCTCGTAGACGTTGCGCAGGTCGAAGAGCACGGGGCGGCGCAGCTCCCGCGCCAGCCGCTTGAGGTCGAGACGGCGGTACGGGTTCCACTCGGTGACGATGACCGCCGCGTCGGCGCCGGTCGCCGCCGCGTAGGCGTCGGCAGCGAACTGGATGCGGCGGCCCACCGGCAGCGCCCGGGCGTTGTCCATGGCCACCGGATCGTGGGCCGTGACCTTCGCCCCCCGCCGCAGCAGCCCGTCGATGATGGCCAGCGCCGGGGCGGCGCGCAGGTCGTCGGTCTCGGGCTTGAAGGCCAGGCCGAGGACGGCGATGCGCTTGCCGCGCACGCCGCCGAGGGCCGTCTCGATCTTGCGCACCATGCGCTGGTGCTGGGCGCGGTTGACCGCGATGGTCGCCTCCACCAGGCGGACGCGCTCGCCGTGCCGGCGCGCGAAGCGGGCCATGGCGGAGGTGTCCTTGGGGAAGCAGGAGCCGCCGTAGCCCGGCCCGGCGTGCAGGAACTTGCGCCCGATGCGCCCGTCCAGCCCCATCGCCTTGGCCACCGTCTGCACGTCGGCCCCGACCGCCTCGCACAGGTTGGCCATCTCGTTGATGAACGAGATCTTCGTGGCGAGGAAGGCGTTCGACGCGTACTTGATGAGCTCGGCGGTCTCCAGTCCGGTCACCACCATGGGCGTCTCGATGAGGTAGAGCGGGCGGTAGATCTCGCGCAGCAGCCGCGCCGAGCGCGCCGTCTCGGCGCCGATGACCACGCGGTCGGGGCGCATGAAGGTCTCGATGGCCGCGCCCTCGCGCAGGAACTCGGGGTTGGAGGCGACGTCCACCTGGCCGCCCGGGGCGGCGCGGCGCAGGCGCCCCCACAGCTCGCGGGCCGTGCCCACCGGCGCGGTGCTCTTCTGCACCACCACCTTGTAGCCGCCGCCCAGGTTGGCGGCGACGATGCGGCCGACGGCGAAGACCGCCGAGAGATCGGCCGAGCCGTCGGGCAAGGGCGGCGTGCCGACGGCGCAGAAGATCACCTGAGCGGCGCGCACCGCGCCGGCGACGTCGTGGTCGAAGCGCAGGCGGCCGTTCTGGCGGTTGCGGTCCACCAGCTCCTTGAGGCCGGGCTCGTAGAACGGGATGGCGCCCTCGAGCAGCCGGGCGATCTTGGCGCGGTCCACGTCCACGCAGACGACGCGGTTGCCGAAGTCGGCCAGGCACGCCCCGGTGACCAGCCCCACGTAGCCGGTGCCCACCACCGCGATGCGGATCATGGCCTTCGCTCCCCCGCTGCCCCGGCCGTCCCCCCGGCCCGCTTGCCGCCGCGCTTGCCCGGCGCGCGGCCGACGCCCTCGCGCGCGCGCCAGTCGTCGAGCAGCCACTCCAGCGTCTCGGCGAGCGTGCGGCGCGGCGTCCAGCCCACGTCCAGGGAGATCTTCTTGCGGTCGCCCACCAGGTAAGGGATGTCCACCGGCCGCAGACGGCCGGCGTCCGGCTCGACGCCGAGCGGCACGCGCGCCAGGTTGCGCAGCGCCTCGAGCAGGTCGCGCAGCTTGATGCCCTGGCCGGTGCAGACGTTGTACGCCTCGCCCGGCCGGCCCTTCTCGAGCAGGTCGAGGTAGGCCTCGACCACGTCGCGCGCGTCGCCCACGTCGCGCACCGGGTCGAGGTTGCCCACCCTGAGCAGGAAGGGACCGCGCTCGCCGGCCGCGCTCTTGGCCTCGGCCTGCGCGATCTGCTGCGCCCAGGCCGGGGCGACGAAGACCGGGCTCTGCCCGGGGCCGGTGTGGCTGAACGAGCGCGCCCGCACCACCTTGAGGCCGTAGGCGACGGCGTAGACCTGCGCGGCGTGGTCGGCGGCCGCCTTGCTCACCCCGTACGGGCTCGCCGGGCGCAGCGGGCTCGACTCGTCGGCCGGCCGGCCGAGCGCGATGCGCCCATACGCCTCGCTCGAGGTGACGGTGAGGAGGGGACCGCCGAAGCCGGCGCGGCGCGCCGCCTCGAGTACGTTGAGCGTGCCCACGGCGTTGACCGCGAAGGCGCCGGTGGGGTCGGAGAAGGACTGCGCCCCCGAGGCCTGCGCCGCCAGGTGGATGACGCCCTCGGGCCGCGCCTCGGCGAGCACCGCCGCGACCCGCGCCGGATCGCGCACGTCGCAGGCGAAATAGCCGTCGAGGCCGTCGAGGCCGGCCGCCGCCGCCGGCTCGGCGAGGTCGGCGCCCACCGCCTCGTGGCCGCGCACCAGCGCGGCGCGCAGCAGGTGGCGCCCGGCGAATCCCAGGACTCCGGTGATCAGGATGCGCATCGTGTCGCGAGCTCGCGAGCCCTCTCCGGGCCGCCGCGCGGCGCCGGGTTGCGGGGTTGCCTCATGCGGTATGCGTGCGCCAGAAGTCGAGCTCGTCGCGCAGCGTCTGCTCGAAGGGGATGTGCGGTTCCCAGCCGGTGGCCTGGCGGAACTTCGTGTTGTCGCCCAGCAGCACCGGCACGTCGGAGGGCCGCAGCCGCTTGGCGTCCTCGCGCACCTCGAGCCGGCACTCGGTCATGCCGAGCAGCAGGTCGAGCACCTGACGGATCGAGTAGGCCTTGCCCGAGCAGATGTTGTAGACCTCGCCGGGCTCGCCCTTCTCGAGCGCCAGCCAGTAGCCGAGCACCATGTCGCGCACGTCGGTGAAGTCGCGCCGCGCGTCGAGGTTGCCGACGTGGATCACCGGGTCGCGCCGGCCCTTCTCGACCTCGGCGATCTGCCAGGCGAAGTCGGAGGCCACGAAGACGTTGGGGCGCCGCGGCCCCTCGTGGTTGAAGCCGCGCGTGCGCACCACGTCCATGCCGTACGACTTGAAGTACTGGTAGCCGAGCAGGTCTTGCGTGACCTTGCTCACCGCGTAGGGCGACAGCGGGCGCAGCGGGTTGGACTCGCGGATGGGCAGCTCGTCGGCGTGCACCAGGCCGTACTCCTCGCTCGAGCAGGCGAGCTGGATGCGCGGCTTGATGCCGATGCGGCGCACCGCCTCGAACAGGTTGAGCTGGCCGAGGGCGTTGGTGCTGATCGACTCGTGGGGCGCGTTCCACGACGTGGGCACGAAGGACTGCGCCGCCAGATGGAAGATCCAATCCGGGCGCACGGCCTCGAGGGCGTCGCGCGTCGACGTCGAGTCGCGCAGGTCGCACTCCAGGAGCGTCACCCGGCTGCGGAAGTGCTCGATGTTCTCGGTGCGGCTGCGCCAGCGCAGGATGCCGAAGATCTCGACGTCGCCCATGCGCAGCATGGCGTCTGCCAGGTGGCTGCCGGCGAAGCCGGTGATTCCGGTCACGAGGACGCGGCGCATTTCCGGGTTCCTTTCGTGGCGGTCGCTGGGGGCCGGAGGCCGGCCGAGGCCGCAGGATCGCGAGGCAATGGCTGCCGAACCTTACGGGGGCGGGCGGCCAGGGTCAACGCCTGTCCCCGGGGCCCCCGCCGGGAGTGCCCGCGACGGCGATCAGATAGACGGCGACCGGATCGCCGTCCCCTGTCCGGTTGAGCCCGCGGGCACGCTCCTCGAGGCCGGCGATTTCCGCGGCCGAGAAGCGGGACCCGTCGGGGTTGCGCGCCTGGGATCGATCATCCTCGAGCGGGAGGTCACGCAAGTACTGCCCGCTTCCCCAGAACCGAAAGCCGGTGGGATCGTCGACGACCCGACCCGCCCGGCCGGGGGCTCGAGGCTATTCACGATCGGGGGAGCCCAGGCTCCGCTCGGAGGCGGAGGCGCCGAGCAGCTCCTGCGCCCACGCCGCCAGGCGCGGGTCGGACGAGCCGGCCAGGCTCTGCAGGTAGAGGCGCGTGTCGCGGCTCGGTCCCTTGCCGGCCAACCGCGCAGCCCGCAGCTCGGCCACCGCAGCGGCCCGCGCCAGATACGCGCAGGCCTCCGCTCCGAGGGGGCGCTTGCGGGGCCGCTCCTGGTCGCACTCGCGCAGCCGAAGGTCGCGGGCCCGCTCGCCGACCGACCGCCAGGTCCCGGGCTCCAGCGGCGGCTGCCCCGTGCGGCCCGCGAGCACCGCGTGCAGGGATTTCAGCGTGTCCCACTTGGCGTCCTTGTGGGCCGCGGCCAGCCACGCCGAGTCGGCCGGCAGGACGAGCATGGGGACGGCGGCGAAGAGGGCCGCGCCCGGGCGCGAGGGGTCGGTCGCTCCGGAGGTCCCGGCCGCTGCGGGCCCGGCCGCCGCCGAGGAGCCGCCCGCCGAGGAGCCGCCTCCCGCACCGCCCGTGCTCCACGTCCCCGAGCCGCCCCGCAGCGGCTGCAGCTCGAAGCGCACGGGCTCCATCCCCGGCGCCACGCCCGCCAGCCGCTCGGCCGGCTGGAAGCCGAGAGCGAAGACGCGCAGGACGAGAGCGCCCGGCTCGACGTTCTCCAAGCAGAACGCGCCGGTCGAGTCGGTGAGCGCGATCAGCCCGCGCTCGGCGGCGGCCACGTGCGCCCCGCGCACCGGACCGCCGGCCGACAGCACGGTACCGCAGACGCGCTCGGCGGCCGTGGCCGCGGTGATTCCAGACGCCACCCACAGCCCCAGGGCCGCGCTCACCCGCACCATCCAACGCCGCGCGCTCACGCGTCCTCCCCCGCCCACAGCGCGTGCCAGGCCGCGAGCGGGTCGGCCGCCGCCGTGACTGCGCGCCCGATGACCAGGTAGTCCGCCCCGGCCCGCAGCGCCTCGGCGGGCGTGACGGCCCGCGCCTGATCGTGCTTGGCCCCGCCCCGCGGACGGATCCCGGGCACCACGCAAGCGCACGCCGGGCCGAAGCGCCGCTTGACCTTCTCCACCTCGGTGCCGGCGCAGACGATGCCCGCCGCCCCCGCCGTCAGTGCCTCCTCGGCCAGCGCCAGTACGATCTCTTCGAGCGGCCAGTCGCGCCGGAAGCGCGGCGGCAGGCGGGCCGGGTCGAGGCTGGTGAGCGCGGTCACCGCGATGACCCGCGTCCGGGCGTCGACCGCCTGCGCCGCCGCCCGCACCATGTCGCCGCCGCCGCCGGCGTGCACCGTGAGCAGCGTGGCGCCGAGGCGCGAGGCCGCGCGGGCCGCGCCCGCCACGGTGCTGGGGATGTCGTGCAGCTTGAGATCGAGGAAGACCCGCTTGCCGCGCCCGGCCAGGTCGGCGACCGCCGGCGGGCCCGCGGCGGTGAACAGCTCGAGGCCGATCTTGTAGAAGCCCACCGCCTCGCCGAGCGCGTCCACGAAGCGCCCCGCCTCCGCGACCCCGGGCACGTCGAGGGCGACGATGCCCCGCGCCGCCGCCGCCCGCGCGGCGTCCGCTCCCGCGTCAACCCGCATGCTGTCCCTCCGGCGCGGTCCCCACCGCGCGCACCAGATCGCCCACCGCCCGCACGCCCAGCTCGCGGCAGCGCGCCGCCACCTCGCCGGCCAGGCGAGGAGCCCGCGCCGGGTCGCCGAAGTTGGCCGTGCCCACCTGCACCGCGGTCGCCCCGACCAGCACGAACTCGAGCACGTCGTCGGCCGTGCGGATGCCGCCGATCCCGATCACCGGGATCTTCACCGCCCCGCTCACCTCGTAGACCTGCGCCAAGGCCAGCGGCTTGATCGCCGGACCCGAAAGCCCGCCCGTGGGCCGCCCCAGGCGGAAGCTGCGCGTCGCCACGCTCACCGCCGTGCCCACGAAGGTGTTGACCAGCGTGAGCGCGTCGGCGCCGCCCGCCTCGGCCGCGCGCGCCATGAGCCCGGGATCGGTGACGTTGGGCGACAGCTTGGCCCACACCGGCCGCCGCGCGCGCCGCTTGAGCCGCGCGCAGGTGGACTCGAGCAGCGCGGGGTCGGCCCAGTAGCGCGCGCCGCCCGCCTTGACGTTCGGGCAGGAGAAGTTGATCTCGTAGGCCGCCGGGCCCTCCTCCTCCTCGAGCGCGGCCACCAGCCGCTCCAGTTCCTCGGGCGTCTCGCCGCCCAGGCTCACCACGACGGCGCACGGCAGCTCGCGCAGCCGGGGCAGCTTGCGCGAGCGGAAGGCCGCCAGCCCGACGTTCTCGAGCCCGATCGAGTTCAGCATCCCCGACGCCGTCTCCGCGGTGCGCTGCGGCGGGTTGCCGACGCGCGGCTCCACCGTGACCGTCTTGGTGACGATGCCGCCGAGCGGCGCGAGGTCGAGCCAGTCGGCGAACTCGTCGCCGTAGCCGAAGGTGCCGCTGGCCACGAAGATGGGGCTCGGCACGCACAGCGCGCCGATCGCCACGCTGAGGTCCACGGGCGGCGGCGCCGCGCCCGCTCCGGCCGCGTTCCCCGCGGCGTCCCGGCTCACAGGGCGCGCTCCCAGTCCACGCTCGCCGCCTCGACCACCGGCCCGTCGAGGCAGGCCAGCACGTACGCCGGGTTCGACGCTCCGGCCGCCACCGCCACGCCGGAGGCGCGCGGCACCACGCACGAGCGGCAGATGCCGGTGCCGCACGCCATGTGCGCCTCGAGCGCCACCCACGCGGGCGCGCCCACGGCCCGCGCCGCCTCGCCCACCGCCGCCAGCAGCCCGTGCGGCCCGCAGGAGTAGAAGGCGGCGCCCGGCCGTTCGACGGCGCTGCGCACCAGCGGCGCTTCCAGGAGCTCGAGCACCCTGCCCGGCCGCCCGCGCGAGCCGTCCTCGGTGGCTTCGAGCGCGATCGATCCGGCGGCCAGGGGCGGAGCCCCGATCTCCTCGGGCGACACCAGCTCGGCTGCGGTGCGCGCGCCGTTGAGGAAGATCACCGGCTCGCCGCGCGCCGCGCACTCCTCGGCGAGCAGCACCAGCGGCGCCACACCCCGCCCGCCGG
This sequence comes from uncultured bacterium, assembly GCA_964386525.1. Lineage (GTDB taxonomy): Bacteria > Eisenbacteria > RBG-16-71-46 > RBG-16-71-46 > DASYSL01 > CAYLSO01. Next base: position 9,784 of record CAYLSO010000265.1, on the reverse strand, counting down.
CCACCAGGACGCGCGGCCCGGCCGCGTCCGGATAGGGCCGGCCCATGGGGCCGAGCAGGCTCCACGCCGCGCGCGCACGCGCCAGCTCGTGCGTGCCCGCCCCCACGACCGTGTAGAGGAAACCCAGGTACTGGCGGCCGCCCTCGCGCCAGGCCCGTGCCACGCTCATCGGCCGGCGCAACAGCAACCCGGGCGGACACGGCTCCGGCGACACCATGACGAACTGCCCGGCGCGCGGCGTCGGAAAGTCGGCCGGCACTTCGGCCACCGCGTACTGGTGGCGCTTGCCGCTCAGCGGGTCGTTGCGCAGCAGGCGCGCCGTGACCTCGCGCCACGGCGCGGCCGGCGGGCCGGTCTGCGGTGTCGCGCTCACTCCGGTCCCTTCCTCACCGGTCCCGCTTGCGGGTGGTGTCGCGCGGGGCGGCGACGGCCTGGGTGGTGTCGCGGGGCGCGGCGCCCGCCCGGCTGGTGTCGCGCGGGGCGGCGACGGCCTGGGTGGTGTCGCCCGGCGCCGGCACGCGGGTCGAATCGGGCGGCAACGGGATCGCGCGGCTGGTGTCCGGCGGCACCGGCGCCACCCGGCTGGTGTCGCCCGGCGCTGGCGGTTTCGCCAGCGAGTCGGCTGCCGCCCGCAACGAGTCGCGTGCCGTGCCGCGCAGCGAGTCCGCCGCCCCCGCCCCCCCCGCCTTGCGTGCCGCCGCCGCCGCCGTCGCCGCGTCCCGCGCCTCGCGCAGCGCCTTGATGTCGATCTTGGGCGGCACGTACGGACTGGCGCCGGGCGTCACCGGGAAGCTCAGTAGCGTCGGCCCGAGCGGCTCGCCGACGCGCAGCGAATCCGCCTGCCCGCGCAGGTAGGCGCTCGCCGCCCGCCCGGAGCGCGTCTCCGGGTAGCGGTCCGCCAGACCGCGCAGGGCGCTGTCCGCCGAGGCGGGTCGCCCCAGCGTGCGCCGCAGAATCCACGCCGCTGCCAGGGCCGACTTGGGGCCGTACTCGGTGTCGCGGTACAGGCTCTCGACCCGCGCGAACTCCTCGACTGCCCGCTCGGGCCGGCTGGCGTCGTAGTAGTAGCGCTCGGCGACCGCGAACGCGGCCACCGCCGCCCGGTCGCGCCCGGTGGTGTCGGCCGCCATCTCGGCGCGCAGCGCCTCGATCTGCTCGAGGTTCTTGAGCCGCTGCTCGGCCTGCCCGCCGAACTGCGAGCCGCGGTAGGTCTGCACGACCTTGCCGTAGGTGACGCGCGCCGCGGGCAGGTCGTCGAGCAGGACCTCCTCGATGAACCCGATCTTGAAGAGCGCCTCGGCGGCCGCCGGCGTGGCGCCCTTGTCGGTGGCCATCTGCTCGAGCAGCGCGCGGCCCTCGGGAACCCGCCCGGCCAGGGCCAGCGCGTAGGCGCGGCGGATGCGCGCCTGGTCCCGGTAGTCGGGCCGCATGGTCTCCTGCTCGTAGTACAGGTAGAGGCGCACGGCGCCGGCGTAATCGCGCTGGCCCTCGTAGCAGTCGCCCTGGCGCAGCGTCGCCTGGTTCACCTGCTCCTCCGAGCGCGCCCGCCGCACCACCTCCTGGTAGTGGACGCGGGCCGTGTCGTAGGAGGCGAGACCATAGTAGGAATCGGCGAGCCCCTGGTGCAGCGCCAGCCCGAAGCGCTCGTCCACCTCGTGGCCCTGGAGCCGCGCCATCACGGCCACCGCCGCGCGGAATTCCTGGCGGCCCGCCAGGATCTGCCCGCGGCGCAGCGCGGCGTGCGTGCGCATCTGGCTCTTGGGATAGCCGTGCTCCAGCGTGTCGAGGGTCGCCAGCGCCTCCGGCCACTTGCGCTCGCGCCGGTACGCCTCGGCCTTGTAGTAGTACCCCTGGTCGCGCAGCGGGCTGTCCGGGAAGTTGGCGCCCAGCTCGTCGAACTTCTGCAGCGCCTTCTCGTACTCGCCCTTGCCGAGCAGCGCCCGCCCCATCAGCAGCACCGCGTCGTCCACCCACTTCGAGCCCGCGTGGTTGACCACCACCTTGGTGGCGCTCTGCAGCGCCTTGTCGTAAAGGCCGACCTGCTGCGGGGTGGCGCGCTCGTCGGTGCCGGTGTAGAGGCGCTCGGCCTGGTCGAAGTTCTTCCTCGCCGAGTAGAAGGTGTTGTAGTACGCGCAGCCACCGAGGAGGAAGGCGAGCCCCAGCGCGCCCACCGCCCGGACCTGGCGCCCGCGGCGGGCGGGCCCCGGGCCGCCGGGACGCCGCGCGCTCACGCCCGCACGCTCCCCGCGGCGTCCGCTCCCGCGGCATCCGCGCCCGCGCTCCCCGCCGCCGCGTCCTCCTGCAGGGCGCGCACGGACGGCGCCCCGCGGCGGCGCGCCTCGATGCCCGCCACCGCCGCCGCCGCTCCCTGTAGCGTGGTCACGCAGGTCACGCCGCGCGCCACCGCCGCCGCCCGGATCGCCTTCTCGTCGTACTGCGACTCCCGGCCCAGCGGCGTGTTGATCACCAGGTCGACGTCGCCGCGCGCGATGCGGTCCACCACGTTCGGGCTCCCCTCGTTCACCTTGCAGACCGTCTCGCAGGCGATGCCGTGCAGGGTCAGGAAGCGCGCCGTGCCGCGGGTCGCCAGCAGGCGAAAGCCCAGCTCGGCGAGCCGCTGCGCCCAGAACAGCGCGCCGCGCTTGTCGGCGTCGCGCAGCGACAGCAAGGCGGTGCCGCCGGCCGGCAGCTCCTCGCCGGCGCCGGCGTGCGCCTTGGCGAAGGCGGCGCCGAAGTCGCGGTCGCGCCCCATCACCTCGCCGGTGGACTTCATCTCCGGGCCGAGCAGCGAGTCCTCCCCGGGGAAGCGGTTGAACGGCAGCACCGCCTTCTTGACGCTCACCAGCGCCGGCTCGGGCACCGCCGTCGCCCCCAGCTCGGCCAGCGTGCGCCCGCTCATCACCAGGGCCGCCCAGCGCGCCAGCGGGATGCCCACCGCCTTGGAGACGAAGGGCACGGTGCGCGAGGCGCGCGGATTGGCTTCGAGCACGTAGAGCGTGTCGTGGCGCACCGCGAACTGCACGTTGAGCAACCCCCTCACCCGCAGCGCGCGGGCCAGCGCCACGGTGGCCTGCCGGATGCGTCCGATCACGTCCTCGCCGAGCGAGTACGGCGGCAGCACGCACGAGGAGTCGCCGGAGTGGATGCCGGCCTCCTCGACGTGCTCGAGCACGGCGGCAACCAGCACGGCTTCGCCGTCGGCCACGGCGTCCACGTCCACCTCGACGGCCCCCTCGAGGAACTCGTCGAGCAGCAGCGGCTCGGCGCTCGAGGGCGGCATCTCGGCCGCCAGGCGGCGCAGCTGGTCCTCATCATAGACCACCCGCATGCCGCGGCCACCGAGCACGTACGAGGGCCGCGCCAGCACGGGGTAGCCGAGGCGAGCCGCCGCGGCCAGGGCCTCGGCCACGGAGGCGGCCGCGGCGTTGGCCGGCTGGCGCAGGCCCAGCTCCTCGACCACGACCGCGAACCGCGCCCGGTTCTCGGCCCGGTCGATGTCGTCGAAGCCCGTGCCCCACAGCGGCACGCCGGCCTCGGTGAGGCCGCGCGCCAGCTTGAGCGGCGTCTGCCCGCCGAGCTGCACGATGACCCCCTCCGGCCGTTCGGCCTCGATGACGTTCAATACCTCTTCCAGGGTCAAAGGTTCGAAATAAAGGCGGGTCGAGACGTCGTAGTCGGTGGAGACGGTCTCCGGATTGGAGTTGACCATCACCACCTCCCAGCCCGCCTCGCGCAGGGCCAGCGCCGCCTGCACGCAGCAGTAGTCGAACTCGATGCCCTGGCCGATGCGGTTGGGGCCGCTGCCCAGGATCACCACCTTGCGCCCGGGCCCCGGGCGCGCCTCGTCCTCCTCCTCGTAGGTCGAGTAGAAGTACGGGGTCTCGGCGGCGAACTCGGCGGCGCAGGTGTCCACCGCCTTGAACACCGGCCGGAGGCCGGCGGCCAGGCGGCGCGCGCGGACCTCCGCCTCGCCCGCGCCCAGCAGCGCGGCGAGGTGCGCGTCGGCGAAGCCCAGGCGCTTGGCGCGCCAGAGCGTCTCGTCGTCGAGGCGCGCCAGGGCGCCCAGCTCGCGGATCTCGTTCTCGAGGCCGGTGGCGCGGCCGATCTGGTGCAGGAACCACGGGTCGATGGCCGTGTAGCGGTTGACGTCCATCTCGGCCTCGCCCACCGCCAGCGCCGCCCACAGCTGGCGCACGCGCTGCCAGGTGGGCAGCCGCAGCTGCTCGCGCAGCGCCGGCAGGTCCTCCTCGCCGGCGGGGCCCGAGGCGCCGCCGCCGCCGTCGAGCTCGAGCGAGCGCAGGCCCTTGAGCAGCGCCTCCGGGAAGCTGCGCCCGATGGCCATCACCTCGCCCACCGACTTCATGCGGGTGCCCAGCACCGGGTCGGCGGCGGGGAACTTCTCGAAGGCCCAGCGCGGGATCTTGACCACGCAGTAGTCGAGCGCCGGCTCGAAGCAGGCCGGAGTCTGGCGCGTGATGTCGTTGGGGATCTCGTCGAGCGTGTAGCCCACTGCCAGGAGCGCCGAGATCTTGGCGATCGGGAAGCCGGTGGCCTTGCTGGCCAGGGCCGAGGAGCGCGACACGCGCGGGTTCATCTCGATGACCAGCATGCGCCCGTCGCGCGGGTTGACGGCGAACTGGATGTTCGAGCCGCCGGCGTCCACCTTGATGGCGCGCATGATGCGCTTGGCGGCGTCGCGCAGGCGCTGGTAGTCGCGGTCGGACAGCGTCTGGGCGGGCGCCACCGTGATCGAGTCCCCGGTGTGGATGCCCATGGGGTCGAAGTTCTCGATCGAGCAGACGACCACCACGTTGTCGCGGCGGTCGCGCATCACCTCGAGCTCGAACTCCGCCCAGCCGGCCAGGTATTCCTCGAGCAGCACGCGGCCGACCGGGCTGGCGGCCAGCCCGCGCTCGACGGCGTGCTCGAGCTCGGCCGCGGCCCACACGGTGGCCGAGCCCAGCCCGCCGAGCGTGAACGAGGCGCGCACCACCAGCGGGAAGCCGATCTCCGCCGCCAGCCGCCGCGCCTCCGCCGGCGAGCGCGCGTAGCCGCTCCGGGGCACCTCGCAGCCGGCCTCCACCACCGTCTGCTTGAAGCGGTCGCGGTCCTCGGCGGTCTCGATCGCCCACAGCGAGGCCCCGATCAGCTCGACGCCGTGGCGCTCGAGCACGCCGCCGCGCGCCAGCTCCACCGCCAGGTTGAGCGCGGTCTGCCCGCCGACGGTGGGCAGCAGCGCGTCGGGGCGCTCGCGCTCGATGACGCGCTCGAGCACCTCGGCGGTGAGCGGCTCGATGTAGGTGCGGTCGGCCACCCCGGGGTCGGTCATGATGGTGGCCGGGTTCGAGTTGACCAGCACCACGCGGTAGCCGGCGGCGCGCAGCGCCCGACACGCCTGCGTGCCCGAGTAGTCGAACTCGCACGCCTGGCCGATGACGATCGGCCCCGAGCCGATCAGCAGGATGGTGCGCAGGTCGTCGCGGCGCGGCATCAGCGGGCCACCGCTCCGGCCACGCCGCACAGCGCGGCGAAATGCCCGAAGAGATACGCGGCGTCGTCGGGGCCGGGCGAGCCCTCGGGGTGGAACTGCACGCACAGCAGGTGCCGGCGCTCGTCGGCGAAGCCCTCCAGCGCGCCGTCGTTGAGGCTGCGGTGCGTGACGGCCGCGTCGCGCGGCAGGCCCTCCGCTTCCACCACGAAGCCGTGGTTCTGCGAGGTCACCAGCACGCGCCCGCCGGGCACGTCGAGCACCGGGTGGTTGGCCCCGTGGTGGCCGAACTTGAGCTTGCGCGTGCCGGCGCCGAGCGCCAGTGCGGAGATCTGGTGGCCCAGGCAGATGCCGAGCACGGGCAGCTCGCCGATGAGTTCCGCGGCCGCGGCCCGCGCCTCGGGGACGGCGGCGGGGTCGCCGGGGCCGTTGGACAGCACCACGCCCACCGGGCTCCAGCGCAGCGCGTCGGCCGCCGGCGTGGCCGCCGGCACCACCACGACCTCGAAGCCGTGCGCGGCGAGCGAGCGCAGGATGCCGCGCTTGACACCGAAGTCGTAGACCACGACGCGGCCGGCCGTGCCCGCCGCCGGGCGGCTCGCCGGCTCCGGCGCCGGGGCTTCCGGCTGGGCCGCTTCCGCGGCGAAGCGATAGGGCGCAGCACACGTCACCGCGGCCACCAGATTGCGGCCCACGAGCCCGGGCGAACCCTGCGCCTTCTTCACCAGGCGGGCCGCGTCGAGGTCGAGGCTCGACACCACGGCGCGCAGCTCGCCCCGCTCGCGGATGTGGCGGGTCAGCGCGCGCGTGTCCACGCCCTCGATGCCCACCACGCCGCGCTCCTCGAGGTACTCGGCCAGCCGGCCCTCCGAGCGCCACGGCTGCGGGAACTCGGCGGCCTCGCGCACCACCAGCGCTTCGGCGAAGACGCGGCGCGACTCGTCGAACGCACCACGCACGCCGTAGTTGCCGATCAGCGGGTAGGTGAGGGTGACGATCTGCCCGGCGTACGAGGGATCGGTGAGGATCTCCTGGTAGCCGGTCATCGCGGTGTTGAAGACGACCTCGCCGCAGGCCTCGCCCTCGGCGCCCAGGCGGCGGCCGCGAAAGACCCGCCCGTCCTCGAGCGCCAAGATGGCGGTGTGCCGCGCGCGCCCCCCGGTGCTCAACGAGGGCTCTCCGCGCCCCGGCTCGCGGCGGCGTCGTAGACGCGCCGCCCTTCCACCCAAGTGCCCAGGACGCGGCCGGTCAGCCGCGCCCCGGCGAACGGCGTATGCCGGCCGCGGGTGTGGAACTCGCGCGGCTCCACCGTCCACTCGCGCTCCGGATCGAAGGCCACCAGATCCGCCGGCGCGCCGGCGGTCAGGCCGTGCACCGGGAGCCCGAAGACCCGCCGCGGGCCGACCGTCAGGCGCGCCACGACGTCCACCAGCGGCAGGCTCCGCCCGCGGCCCAGCGCCGTGATCGCCGCCGCCAGGGCCGTCTCCAGCCCGACCACGCCGAAGGGCGCGTCGGCGAAGGACAGCCCCTTCTCGTCGGGGGCGTGCGGCGCGTGGTCGGTGGCCAGGCTATCGAGGGTGCCGTCGGCCACGGCGGCCAGCAGGGCGTCGCGGTCGGCCTCGCCGCGCAGCGGCGGGTTCATCTTGGCGGCCGTGCCCAGGCGCGTCACGTCGCGGTCGGTGAAGCAGAGATAGTGCGGCGCCGTCTCGGCGGTCACCGCCAGGCCGCGGCGCTTGGCGTCGCGCACCAGCTCGACGCCGCGCGCCGTGCTGACGTGCGCCACGTGCAGCCGCGCCCCGGCCAGTGCGGCCAGCTCGAGGTCGCGGGCGATGGCCACCGTCTCGCAGGCCGCCGGGATGCCCACCAGGCCGAGCCGCGTGGCGGTCTCGCCCTCGTTCATGACGCCCTCGCCCTTGAGCGCCGGCTCCTCGGCGTGGGTGACGATCAGCGCCCCCAGCGACTGCGCCCACTCCAGCGCGCGGCGCATGAGGCCGGCCGAGGCCACCGGCTTGCCGTCGTCGCTGAAGGCCAGGACGCCGGCCGCCAGCAGCCCCGCCATGCTCACCACCTGCTCGCCGGCCTGGCCCACCGTGCAGGCGGCGATGACGTGGATGCGGCACAGGCCGATCTCGCGGGCCCGCGCCAGCACGCCGCGCACCCGATAGGCCTCGTCGAGCGGCGGCGACGTGTTGGGCATCATCGCCACGTCGCTGAAGCCGCCGGCCACCGCGGCGCGCGAGCCGCTCTCCAGCGTCTCCTTGTGCGACTCTCCGGGCTCGCGGAAGTGCACGTGCGGGTCGAAGAAGGCCGGCGCCAGTACGGCGCCGCCGAGGTCCACGGCCTCGTCGCCGGCTCGCGCCGTCACCTTCCCGCCCGCTTCGGCGATGCGCCCGCCCTCGACGCGCAGCTCCAGGAGCCGCTGGCCGCTGTCGCTGCCCGCCACCGGGTCCACCAGGCGCGCGTTCTTGAACACCCAGCCGCCGGTCATCGCCGCACCTCCTCGAGGGCGCGGGCCGCACGGTTCGCTGCCGCCGCTTCGCCGCCGCTCGCCGCCCACTCCTCCACGCCGCAGGCGCGCTCCAGCACCGCGCAGCGCACCGCCACACCCGCCGTCACCTGCTCGCGGATCACCGAGCGCGACCCGTCGGCGGCCCGCGAGTCGATCTCGACGCCGCGGTTCATCGGGCCGGGGTGCATGACCAGCGCCTCGGGCGCCTGCCGCGCCAGCCGCTCGGGGGTCACCTGGTAGAGGCGCGCGTATTCGCCGAGCGAGGGCAGGAGCCCCTCCTGCATGCGCTCGCGCTGCAGGCGCAACACCATCACCGCCTGGGCGCCGGCCAGCGCCTCGTCGAGCCGGTGGTTGACGATCACCCGGCCGGGTGCGCGCCCCAGCTGCTCGATGCCCGCCGGCATGAGCGTCGGCGGCCCGCACAGGGTGAGCGTGGCCCCCAGCGCGGTGAGCGCGTAGATGTTCGAGCGCGCCACGCGGCTGTGGGCGACGTCGCCCACCATGGTCAGGCGCAGGTCGGAGGGCTCGAGCCCGTGGGAGACGATCGAGAAGAGGTCGAGCAGCGCCTGCGTCGGGTGCTCGCGGCGGCCGTCGCCGCCGTTGACCACCGCCATGGTGGTGAGCTTGTCCGCCAGGTCGTGCGGCGAGCCGGAGCGGCTGTGGCGCATCACCAGGCAGCTGGCGCCCATCGACTCGAAGGTCCAGGCCGTGTCGAGCAGCGACTCGCCCTTGTCGAGCGACGAGCCGGTGGCGGTGATGGCCACGGTGGCCGCGCCCAAGCGCTTGCCCGCCGCCTCGAAGGAGACCCGCGTGCGGGTCGACGACTCGAAGAAGCCGAGCACGATGAAGCGCCCGCGCAGCGAAGTGCCCTTGGCCGCCGGGTCGCGCAGCCACTCGGCGTGGCGCCGGGCGGCGGCGATCAGAGCGCGGATCTCGGCGGCCGGCAGGGTTTCCAGGCCCAGCAGGTGGCGGCTCATCTCACTCCTCCAGCTCCTTGATGACCACGCAGTCCTGGCCGTCCAGCTCCTGCACCCGGACGCCGATGATCTCGCGCTTGGAAGTGGGCACGTTCTTGCCGACGTAGTCGGCGCGGATGGGCAGCTCGCGGTGGCCGCGGTCCACGATCACCGCCAGCTGGATCGCCCGCGGCCGCCCCAGGTCCATGATGGCGTCGAGCGCGGCGCGCGTCGTGCGGCCGGTGTAGAGCACGTCGTCCACCAGCACCACGGTCTTGCCCTGCAGGGGGACCGGGATCTCGGTGGGCCCGACCACCGGTTTCTCTCCCACCGTCGAGAGGTCGTCGCGGTAGAGCGTGATGTCGAGCGAGCCGCGCGGCACGGCACGGCCCTCGAACTCCTCGATCTTGGCGGCCACGCGCTCGGCCAGCGGCACCCCGCGGCGGCGCACGCCGACCAGCACCAGGTCGTCGGTGCCCTTGTTCGCTCGACGATCTCGTGCGCGATGCGCGTGATGATGCGGCGCAGGCCCTCGGCGTCGATGATCTCCGCCTTCTCGCGGACGGAGGCGGTCTTCGGCTGCGGGTTGGTCATGCTTCCCTCCTCCCGGCGGCGAAACGGCAGCGGCGGTCCGCGGCGCGACGCTCCGGGGAGCGGGCGCCGGCGGTGGCGGCTTCGGGATCGCGAGTCGGGAAAATGGAAACGGCCCGGCGCTCGGGGCGCCTGGCCTCGTTGGGACAACTCGGGTGGATAGCCGTGCGGGGCATCGGCTGCCTTCCCGACCTCTCGGGGCCGGATTAAAGGTGAATCGCGGGGTGGTTATTAGCCGGG
>CAYLSO010000264.1:0-4206 GCA_964386525.1 uncultured bacterium | reverse complement strand
GGGGCGAGGCGGCGGCGCGCGAGCTCGAGGCCGGTCCGCGTTGACCCGCCTGGCGCTCTTCGGCGGCGCGGACTTCGCCTCGCCGCGCGCGCGCGTGCTCCTCGAGGGGCTGAGGGAGCTCGGCGTGCCCTGCCGCGATCTGCGGGTCGAGCGCCGGCAGGGGGTGGCCCGGCGCTGGCGGCAGCTGTACCAGCGCCTGGCTGCGTCGCCGGAGCGTCCCGATTGGCTCCTGGTCCCCGAGTTCGCCCACAAGGACGTGCCACTCGCCTGGCTGCTGGCGCGGCGCGACGGGCTGCGGGTGGCCTTCGACCCGCTGGTGTCGCGCTACGACACGCTGGTGGAGGACTGGGAGCTGTACCCGCGCGGCGGCTGGGAGGCGTGGTGGAACCGCGTCGTGGACGCCTGGGCGCTATCTCACGCCGACCTGGTGGCCTGCGACACGGCGGCGCACGGCGAGCGGTTCCACGAGCTGGGGGCCGGGCGCACGCGCCTGGTGCGCGTGCCGCTCGGCGCGGAGAGCGCGTACTGGCAGCAGGGCGAACGGCTCGCCGCCCCGGCGTCGCCGGGGCGGGCGCGGGGGCCGCTGCGCGTCCTCTACGTCGGCGGGTTCCTGCCCTTCCACGGCGTCCCGGTGATCGTCGAGGCGGCGCGGCGGCTCGCCGCCCAGGGCCTGGCCGAGGCGATCCGCTTCCGGCTGGTCGGCGACGGCGTCCAGCACGAGCGCGTGCGCTCGGATCTCGCGCCGGCGCCGCTGCCCGGGCTCGAGCTCGTGGGCCGCCGCCCCCAGGAGGAGCTGACCGCGCACCTCGCCGCAGCGGACGTCAGCCTGGGGTGCTTCGCGGACCGCCCCAAGACGCAGCTCGTGGTGCCGCACAAGGTGGTCCAAGCGCTGGCCGCCGGAGTCTGCGTCGTGACGGCGGAGACCCGTGCGATGCGCGAGAGCTTTGCGGCGGGGGAGCACTACGTGGGCGTGCCGCCGGGCGACGCCGAGGCCCTGGCGCGGGCGCTGGCCGCCCTGGCGGCGGATCCGGGGCGGCGTGTCGCGGTGGCGCGGGCCGGCCGCGAGCGGGCCCGCAGCGAACGCACGCCGGTGGCGGTGGCGCGCGCCTGGCTCGCGGCGATGGAAGGCCCGCGCGGGGGGCGGGCGTGAAGATCGCGCACGTCGACAGCGAGAACACCTGGCGAGGCGGCCAGGCGCAGGTGCTGGGATTGCTCCGGGGTCTGGCGGCGCGCGACCACCAGGTGGTGCTCTTTTGCCCGGGCGGGCCGCTGGCCGAGAAGGCGAGCGCGGCGGGGGTGCGCGTCCTGCCGTGGCGCGCCCGCTCGGACTTCGACCTCGGTGCGGCGGCACGGCTGGCGCGCGGCCTGGCGGCGGAGTTGCCGGACATGGTGCACCTGCATTCGGGGCGGGCGCACGCCCTCGGGGCGTGGGCGGCGCGCTGGGCCGGGCGGCTGCCGGTCGTCGTGTCGCGGCGCGTCGACTTCGCCGTCGCCACGCATCCGCTCAGCGCCCTCAAGTACCGCTTCGGGGTGGACCGCTACCTGTGCATCTCCGAAGGCGTGCGGCGCGTCCTGGCCGCGGGCGGCGTGGCGGAGCGCCGGCTGGCCGTCGTCCCGAGCGGCATCGACGTGGACCGCTGGAAGTCCCGGCCGGATCCGGCGGGCCTCGCCCGCGAGCTCGGCCTGGCGCCGGGCACGCCGGTGGCGGGCAGCATCGCCGCGCTGGCCCCCCACAAGGACCAGCACACCCTGCTGCGCGCGGCGGCGCTCCTGGCGCCGCGCCTGCCGCGCGCGCGCTGGGTGGTCTTCGGCGAGGGGCGGCTGCGCGCGCCGCTGGAGGCCGAGCGGCGCTCGCTGGGGCTCGACCGGGTGGTGCTGCTGCCCGGTTTCACCGAGCGTGTCGCCGAGGCGCTGGCGCTGCTGGACGTCTTCGTCCTGTCGTCCTACCTCGAAGGGCTGGGCACGAGCGTGCTCGACGCCCAGGCGGCTGGCGTGCCGGTGGTCGCCACGGCGGTCGGGGGCGTCCCGGAGATCGTCGCGGACGGCGTGACCGGGTGGCTGGTGCCGCCGCGCGACCCCGAGGCCCTGGCCGCGGCGGTGGAGCGGGCACTGACGCAGCCCGAGGAAGCGGCGCAGCGGGCCGCGCAGGCCCGGCAGAGCGTGCGCCGCTACGCGATCGCGAACACCGTGGCGCTCACCGAGTCCGAGTACCTCGCGGTGCTTGCCGAGCGGGCCGGGAGGAGCGCATGAGCGCCACAGCCGCCGGGCCGAGACCGCGCGGCGCAGCGCCGGACCGCGCCCTGCGCCACGCGGAGGACCTCCTGCTGCTCGCCCTGGCGATGGCCATCTCGCTGTCCATCGCGGCCACCGAGATCGCCTTCTTCCTGACGGCGGCGCTGCGGCTGCGCCGGGCCGCGCTCGGGGAACCCTTGCGGCTGCGGCCGCGCGGCGTGGCTTTGGCGTGGGCCGGCCTGGCGGCGGCGTGGATCCTCTCCGGGTGCTGCTCCCCGGAGCCGTGGGAGAGCCTCCTGCGGGTCCACCGTCTGTACGTCGTGCTGACGGTGTTCTTGGTCGCCGAGCGGGCAGCCGACGGGGGCTTCGCCCGCCGCCTGGCGGCGGCGTACCTGATCGGCGCGGCGACCGGCAGCGCATTCGGCCTGCTGAGCTGGGTGCAGGCTCTCCGCGGCCACCCCGGGTGGCGGCTGGCGGGGTCGTTCAGCACGGCGATGACGGCCGGCAACGTGCTCGCCACCGCCTTCATCGCGGCCTTTGCGGTCTGCCTCGGCGAGTCCGGGCGCCTGCGGTGGCTGGCCGGCGGCGGCGGCGCCGTGGTCGCGGCGGCTCTGGCGGCGACGCGCACGCGCTCCTCTTGGCTGGGGGCCATCGCGGGGGCGATGCTGGTGGGCGTGGCGGGCCGCTGGCGGCGCTGGGCGGTGCCGGCGCTGGCGATCCTGGTGCTGGCCGCGGCGGCCGTGCCCGCGGTGCGCGAGCGGGCCGCCACGGTGCTCGATGCGCAGGACTTCACGGCGCGGGGTCGGGTCTCCCTTTGGATGACCGGCTGGGATCTGTTCCGCGAGCGTCCTCTGGTCGGCTGGGGCCTCGCCGACCACAAGCAGCGCATCTCGGAGCACCGACGGCCCGACGCCACCTTCATCGCCGGACACTTCCATAACAACCTCGTGCAGGTCGCAGTCTCCGGCGGGGCGGTCGGGCTGGCGGCCTTCGCGGCCTTGCACGCGGGGCTGGCGTGGGCCCTGTGGCGGCGCCGGCGCTCGACCTGGAGCGTGGCGGCGCTGGGGGTTTGGGCTTCCTTCCAGATCGCGGGCCTCTTCGACTGGTCGTTCGGGGACGCGGAGGTGGCGTACCAGTTCTTCTTCTGGATGGGGCTCGGGCTGGCCGATAACGATGAGGATGGGGCCCCGCCAAGTTGACCCTGCGCAGTCGCCTTGCTAGCGTGAGCGGTGGACCTGCCGCTGTCGCCACCGAAAGGAGTGCTGCTTGCCGATCCCGATGATGCCCGTGGCCGCATGGGTGCAGGCGCTAGGGGGGATCCTGAGCGCCGCCGCCCCGGCCATCTTCCTCCTCAGCTTCCTGGTCGTGCTGCACGAGTTCGGCCATTTCCTCGTCGCCAAGCGCCTCCGCGTGCCGGTGGATCGCTTCTCGGTCGGCTTCGGCCCGCGCGTCGTGGGCTTCAAGCCGGGCGAGACGGACTACTGCATCAGCCTTTTCCCGCTGGGCGGCTACGTCTCCATGGCCAAGGAGGAGAAGGGGCCCGACGGGCAGTCGGTGGTGACCGACTTCTTCACCGTGCAGGCGTGGTGGAAGCGCTGCCTGATCGCCGTCGCCGGCCCGGGCGCGAATCTCATCGCCGGCTTCCTGGCGATGGTGGCGGTGGGTGTGGTGGGCGTGGCCTACGACGACTATCTGGCCGAGCTGGGGCCGGTGCCCGCGGGATCGGCGGCCGCCGCGCTCGGATTCGCGCCGCACCAGCGGGTGGTGGCGGTGGACGGCAAGCAGGTGGCGACCTGGAAGGGCTTCGCCGATCGGCTGGAGGAGGCGCGTGGCGACCTGCGGGTGACGCTGCGCGACCCGGCGGGTGCGACGCGCGAGGTGGCGGTGCCGGCCGCCCTGCAAGACTCGGTCCTCGGGGCGCTGTCTCCGCACATCGAGCCGGTGATCGGCTCGGTGGTGGTGGGGCTGCCGGCG
>CAYLSO010000263.1:0-12303 GCA_964386525.1 uncultured bacterium | reverse complement strand
TTGGCGCGCAACTTCGCCGCGCTCGCCGATTGCGAACTCCGCGTCCTCTGCGACTCCGATGCCAGCCGTCTGGCGCGCGCCGCGCGCTTCGCGCCCGCGGCGCGCCGCGTCGCCGATCCCGACGAGGTCGCCCGCGACCCGGAGATCGAGGCGGCGGCCATCGCCTCCTCGGCCGCGTCGCACTACCCCCTGGCGCGCCTTTTCCTCGATGCGGGCAAGGACGTCTACGTCGAGAAGCCGATGACCCTGCGCGCCGCCGAGGCCGCCGCCCGGGGGCGCCGCGCCGAGGCCGGCGGCCGCATCCTGATGGTCGGGCACCTGCTCATCTACCACCCGGCGGTGGTCAAGCTGCTCGGCATCGTGCGCGAGGGGGGGCTGGGGGACCTGCGCTACGTCTACGCGCAGCGCACCAACCTGGGCAAGGTGCGCCCCGACGAGAACGCCCTGTGGTCGTTCGCGCCGCACGACGTGGCGGTCATCCTGCACCTGGTCGGCGACGACCCCGAGGACGTCAGCGCCCGCGGCGAGGCGTTCCTGCAACCGGGCATCCACGACGTCGTCTTCCTCTACATGCGCTTCCCGCGGGGGCACCTGGCCCACGTGCACGTGTCGTGGCTCGACCCGCACAAGGTGCGGCGCTTCACCGTCGTCGGCGCCAGCAAGATGGCGGTGCTCGACGACGCCGAGCCGACCGAGAAGCTGCGCATCTACGACAAGGGTGTGGACGCCGGCCAGGTGGTGGACTTCGCGCGCGCCATGGCGCTGCGCAGCGGCGACATCTGGATCCCGCACCTCGATGCCAGCGAGCCGCTGACCCTCGAGTGCCGTCACTTCCTGGAGTGCGTGCGCACGCGCCAGCGCCCGCGCACCGACGGCCGCGAGGGCCTGCGGGTCATCCGGGTGCTGGAGGCGGCGACCCGGTCGCTGGCCGACGGCGGGCGCCCGGTGCGTCTCGATTCCCTGCCGGATTCGCTTTCCCCCTAGTTCGATCGGAGGCTCCCAGATGAGCGAAGCAGCCCGCGGCCCGGAGGCCCCCCGCATCGCGCCCACGGCGCGCGTGCACCCCGGCGCGCAGATCGCGCCCGACGCGACGGTCGGGGAGTACTGCGTCATCGCGGCCGGCGCGCGCCTCGGGGCCGGCACGCGGCTGGGGCACGGCGTCATCGTGCACGCCGACACGGTGATCGGCGCCGCGGTGCGCGTCGACGACCACGTGGTGCTGGGCAAGCTGCCGCTCAAGTCGCTGTCCTCGGCGACCACCGACGAGAAGCCGCTGCCGCCTTTGACCATCGGCGACGGCTGCCTGGTCGGCACCGGCGCCGTGCTCTACCGCGGCTGCGCCATCGGGCGGCGTGTCCTGGTGGCCGATCTGGCCACGGTGCGCGAGGACGTCACGGTCGGCGACCGCACCATCGTCGGCCGCGGCGTCACCGTCGAGAACAAGTGCTCGATCGGACGCTTCGTCAAGCTGGAGAGCGAGAGCTACATCACCGCCTACTCGACGCTCGAGGACCGGGTCTTCATCGCCCCCGGGGTCACCCCCTCGAACGACAACTACATCGGCCGCACCGCCGAGCGCTTCCACCACTTCAAGGGCATGACGGTGAAGAAGGGGGCGCGGATCGGCGTCGGCGCCGTGCTGCTGCCCGGGGTGACGATCGGCGAGGACGCCGTGGTGGCCGCCGGCTCGGTCGTCACCCGCGACGTGCCGGCCCGCAAGATCGCCCGGGGCGCACCCGCCAAGGTGTGGCGCGACGTGCCCACCGAGCAGCTCCTCGAAAACCAAGGCTGGAGCGACGACGTATGACCGCCGATCCGAGCGCCCCCAAGACCGCGGGCAGCATGACCGTGCCGCTGCTCGACCTGAACGCGCAGTTCCGCACCATCGAGCCCGAGGTCCGCGAGGCCATCGACAAGGTGATCACCAGCGGCCGCTTCATCCTCGGCCCCGAGGTCGCCGGCTTCGAGCAGGAGGTCGCCGCCTACTGCCGCGTGCCGTACGCCGTCGGCTGCGCCTCCGGCACCGACGCGCTGGTGCTGGCGGTGCGCGCCCTGGGCATCGGCCCGGGCGACGAGGTGGTGACCCCGGCGTACTCGTTCCTCGCCTCGGCGAGCTGCGTGGCGCTGTGCGGCGCCAAGCCGGTGTTCTGCGACATCGAGCCCGATACCTACAACCTCGACCCGGCCCAGCTCGAGGCGGCCATCACGCCGCGGACCCAGGCGGTGATCGTCGTGCACCTGTTCGGTCAGTGCGCCGACATGCCGCGCGTGCTCGAGATCTGCAAGGCCAGGGGCGTGGCGGTCATCGAGGACGCCGCGCAGGCCATCGGGGCCGAGTGGCGGGGGCAGCGGGCCGGGTCCATGGGCGATCTCGGCTGCTTCTCGTTCTTCCCCTCGAAGAACCTGGGAGCGTTCGGCGACGGCGGGCTCGTGACCAGCGTCCGCCAGGACCTGGGGGATCTCACCCGCATCCTGCGCGAGCACGGCGCCAAGCCCAAGTACCACCACATCAAGCTGGGCATGAACAGCCGCCTGGACGCGTTGCAGGCGGCCATCTTACGGGTGAAGCTGCGCCACCTCGACGTCTGGACCGAAGGCCGGCGGCGGAATGCCGATAGCTATAGGGAGCGCCTCGCCGGCGCACCGGTCGGGCTGCCCGTGGCGCGAGCCGAGGCCCGCCACATCTACAACCAGTTCGTGGTCAGAAGCCGCGACCGGGACGGCCTGCGCGCGCACCTGCAGGCGGCCGGGGTGGGGACGGAGATCTACTACCCCAAGGCCATGCACGTGCAGCCGTGCTTCGCCGACCTGGGCCATCGCGAGGGAGACTTCCCCGCGAGCGAGGCGGCGGCGCGCGAGACGCTGGCCCTGCCGGTCTACCCGGAGCTCCTGCCGGAGCAGATCGGCTACGTGGCGGACCGCATCCGCGAGTTCAGGCCTTCCTAGTCCCGGGCGGGGGTCCCGCCGGGGCGGAGGCCGGACTCCCGCGAAGGGACGCATGCTGCAGAAGCAACTGAACCGACAATCCCTGCAGGAACTGCTGCGCCACGTCGACGAGGTGCGCGGGCTGGCCAGCCTGCCGCCCGCCGTCGTCGCCGGCCACGCCGACGACGCCGAGCTGCTGTTCGCCACCGCCACGGAACTGGTGGACGAGCTGGAGCGCAGCCACCGACGCCTGATCGAGACCAACGTGCAGCTGGTGTCGCTGCGCGAGGTGGCCAACTCCGTCGTCTCCTCGCTCGACGACGAGGAGGCCACGCGCACCGTGGCCGGCTACCTCCTGCAGGCCTTCGCCATGAGCGAGGTATTCCTCTGCCTGGCCAACCGGGAGGAGAACGTCCTGGAGGGCACCTGGTGCCGCCGCGACGGCCGGGGCACGGCCTGCCACCCGCTGCGCGTGCCGCTGACCGCCGACGGTGGCGTCGCCAGCCGCGCGGTGTGGTGGAACCGCACCTACACGATCCGCGACGCGCGCCGCAATCCGCCGTTCGCCCTGCCCGCCGGCCACCGGCTGGCCGACGTGATGGAGGGGCTCGGGTCCTACACCGCCGTGCCCCTGCAGCGCAGCCGGCGCCCGGCGTCGCGCGGGGGCGGGGGCGCCAGCGGCGAGGATTGCCCGTCGCCCTGCCCGTTCGAGGCGGGCGGCGCCTCGGACGCCTTCCCCGAGCCGGGAGCCGGCCCGGGCTGGGGGGAGGCGCACGAGGCGCGCCGCCGGCGCTGTCTCGGCTGCAGCCGTTTCCCGATCCTCGGCCTGGTCGGCGTCGCCCGCTCGGGGGGCGGGCCGGGCATCGACCCGGGGGAGGTGACGCTGCTCGAGTCGGTGGCTCTCTCGGTGGCCCCGGTGCTGGAGAACGCCCGCCTGTACCACGACCTGCGCAAGAGCGAGCGCTTTCTCGACGATATCCTCAACTCGATGGGCGCCGGGTTGCTCGCCGTGGGCCAGGACGGCCGCATCCTGACCTGCAACCGCGCCGCCGAGGCGCTGGCCGGTCTGCGCGCCGAGGCCGTGGTGGGGGAGCCGCTGGCCGCGGCGCTGCCCGAGGACGCGCAGCAGCGGGTGCGCGACACGCTGGCCACCGGGCGCGAGGTGCACGGCCACGAGACCACCCTGCGGCGCGCCGACGGCGCCCGCGTGCCCCTTTCGCTCGCCACCTCGCTCCTGCGCGACGAGCGGCGGCGGGTCTACGGGGCGATCGCCACGCTCACCGATCTGACGCGCGTCAAGCGGATGGAAGAGCAGATCCGCCAGCTCGACCGCCTGGCCGTGCTGGGGCGGTTCACCACGAGCGTCGCGCACGAGATCCGCAACCCGCTGGCCGGCATCGCGGCGGGCGTGGAGTACCTCAAGAAGGGCTTCCCCGACGGGACGCGCGAGCTGGAGCACGTGGAGTTCATCCAGACCGAGATCGCCCGCCTCGACCGCATCATCGGCGACCTGTTCACGGTCACGCACCCCAAGCGGCTGGCGCCCCGCCGCGCCGACCTCGCCGAGGTCGTTGAGCGCAGCCTCACCGGCCTGCAATCGCTGCTGCTCGACAAGCACCTGTCGGTGGCCTGGGCGCTGCCCGACGGCCCCACGACGGCGCGCTTCGACCCGGACCAGATGCAGCAGGTCTGCCTCAACCTGCTCAAGAACGCCGCCGAGGCATCGCCGCCGGGCGGCCGCCTGCGCGTGCGCCTGTGGACCGGCCCGGGCGAGGCGGACGCCCCGCACCCGGGCGCCGGCGCCACCGCGCTGTGCCTGGCCATCGAGGACGAGGGCCCGGGGGTGCCGGACGAGGACCGGAGCCGCATCTTCGAGCCCTTCTTCACGACCAAGGCCGGCGGCACCGGCCTCGGTCTCTACGTCTGCCACGACATCGTCAAGCGTCACGGCGGCCATCTGCGCGTCCGTCCGCAGCCGGAGCGGGGCGCCTGTTTCATCGTCGAGCTGCCGCTGGAAGAAGCCTCACAGGGAGGTCGGGATGACTGAGGACCGCAGGAACGCCGACGACGCGCGCGAGGAGCGCGCCTTCCCCACGGCGCACGTACTGGTGGTGGACGACGAGCAGAGCATCCGCCACTTCGTGAAGTGCGCCTTGGTCGACGCCGGCTACCACGTCAGCGAGGCGGGCAGCGGCGAGGCGGCGATGCGCCTCTTCCGCGCCGAAGGGCCCGACCTCGTGGTGCTCGACGTGCGCCTGCCCGACGCCGACGGCCTCGACCTGCTGGCCGAGATCCAGCAGGACTCGCCGGGGCTGCCGGTCATCATCATCACCGCGGTCGCCGACGTGAAGAAGGCGGTCGAGGCGATGCGGCGCGGCGCCTTCTACTTCCTGCGCAAGCCGCTGGCCCTCGACGAGCTCGAGGGCCTGGTGCGCGAGGGCCTCGAGAAGCGGCGCCTGCGCCTCGAGGTCGAGGTGCTGCGCCAGCGGGTCTGGCAGGAGGAGGGCATCGTCCGCTGCCAGTCGCCGCGCATGCTCGAGGTCTACCGGATGGTCGAGCAGGTGGCGCGCGGCGAGACCACCAGCGTGCTCATCGAGGGGGAGTCGGGCACCGGCAAGGAGCACATCGCGCGCACCATCCACAAGCTTTCGGCCCGGGCCACCAAGCCGTTCCTCGAGATCAACTGCGCCGCCATCCCGCGCGAGCTGCTGGAATCGGAGCTGTTCGGGCACGAGAAGGGGGCCTTCACCGACGCCCGCGCCCAGAAGCAAGGGCTCCTCGAGCTGGCCCACAGCGGCACCCTGTTCCTCGACGAGGTGGGAGAGATGAGCCTGCCCCTGCAGGTCAAGCTGCTGAGCGTGCTCGAGCGCATGACCTTCAAGCGGGTCGGCGGCCTCAAGGACATCTCGGTGTCGACGCGCATCATCTCGGCCACCAACCAGAACCTGGAACGGCGCGTGCGGGAGGGGGGGTTCCGCGAGGACCTCTTCTATCGCTTGAAGGTGGTGCCGATCTACGTGCCGCCGCTACGCGAGCGGCGCGACGACATCCTGCCCCTGGCCCTCCACTTCATGGGGCAGTTCAACCTCGCCTTCAAGAAGGAGTTCACGCGCATCCACCCCGAGGCCGAGCGGGCCATGCTCGAGTACCCCTGGCCGGGCAACATCCGCGAGCTGCGCAACCTGATGGAGCGAACCGTCCTGCTCGAGTCGGGGTCGGAGCTGAAGCCCGCCCACCTGCACCTGGGAGCCGCGGCGCCGCGCGCCGCGCGTCCCGGCGAGCGCTCGGAGCTGGCCGAGCGGCTGGAGGACATCCTCGCCACCCCCGGGGTGCCGTCCGACGGCATCCCGTGCGAGGCGCTGCTGGAAGAGCTCGAGAAGACCTTGATTCTCAAGGCCTCGGCGGCGTGTAATGGCAACCAGAGCCGCACCGCGGAGCTCTTGCGCATGAAGCGCGACAAGCTGCGCTACCGGATGAAGATCTACCGGATGAACGGGGGCTATGACGGCGACGAGGAGGGCGAGCAGCCGACCGGCACCTAGCGTCCGCCCGGCCGCGGGCGGGCGCGGTCCTGCCGTGCCCCTCGCCCTCGCCGCCGCCCTGGCCGCCGCCGCGCTGCTCCTGGCCGCCGGGGGCTGCGGCGTCTACTCCACCAGGCCCGGCCTCCTGCCGTCCCACATCCAGCGCATCGCCATCCCCACCTTCGAGAACCGCACCGTCGAGGCGGGCCTCGACCAGGAGGTCACGCAGGCGGTGGTCACCCGCTTCGTAGAGGACAACCACCTCAAGGTCGTGGGGGAGGAGGAGGCCGATGCCCTGCTCTCCGGCGCGGTGATGGGGTACAAGAACGTGGTCTTCGGCTTCACCGGACAGGTGCAGGCCCAGGAGTACCGCGTCTCCGTGACCGTGGCGGTGAAGCTCCTGGACAAGGTGAAGAACCGCGAGATCTGGCGCGACGACGCCCTCGTGCGCGCGCACAACTACTACGTCGTGGACGTGCCCGGGCAGCCGGCGCAGGACGAGCGCTCGGGGCGGGTCCTGGCCATCCGCAAGCTTGCCGATGAGATCCTCACCCGGACCGTCGAGAACTGGTAGGGCCGGGGGCGCCGGCGCTTCGCGCCCCGGCGGCCGCGGCGGCGCGGGGCGCGACTCGCGGGCCACCGCCTCGCGAAGCGCGGTCCTCGACGCCGCGGGCTTCGACGCCTGGCTGGGCGGCGACGAGCCGCTGCCCCGGGCCCTCTACCTGGCGGGCGCCGATGAGGCCGCCAAGGCCGAGGCCCTGACCGGCCTCAAGGAGCGCTGGGCCGCCGCCTACCCCGGCGTCCCGCCCACCGTGCTGCGCGCCGGCGAGGCTGGCGTCGAGCAGGTGATGGCGGCCGCGCAGGGCGGCTCGCTCTTCCAGCCCGCCGCCTTCGTCCTGGTGCTCAACGTCGAGGAGTGGGTGCGCTCGCCGCGCACCGTCGAAGCGGCGGCCCGGGGCGTGGCCGCGATCGCACCCGAGAACTGCGTCGTCTTCGTCGAGTCGGCCGCCGAGACCGAGCGCAAGACGCTCGCCGCGCTGGCGGCGGAGTGCGGACTGCGCGTCGCCCTCGACGGCCTGCCGCCCGAGGTGCTGGCGCGCTGGGCGGAGCGCCGCCTGGCCCGCCTCGGCGTGCAGGCCGAACCGGGCACCGTCGCGCTGGTAATCGACACCTCCCGCCTCGACACCGCCGAGGTGATGAACGAGATAGAGAAGCTCGCCGACTGGGCGGGGCCGGGCGGCCGCCTCACGCGGGCCCAGACCGAGGCGCTGCTGCGGCCGGTGCACGCCGGCAGCCTCGCCGCCCTGGCGCGCGCCGTCGCCGAGCGGCGGCCCGACCAGGCGGTGGACCACCTGCTGCGCTCGCTCGGAGCGGGCGAGAGCGAGGGGACGATCCTCTTCCGGCTGCAGACCCTGGTGAGCGGAGCCCTGCGCCTCAAGACGCAGCAGTGGGGCTGGATCCGCGATCGCGAGAACTCGGAGCGGCTGGCCCGCGGCCGCAGCGACCGCGAGCTGACGGCCGCGCTCGACCTGCTCTACCGCGTCGAGCGCGCCTGGAAGAGCGGCCGCGGCGACGCGCCGGCGCTGCTCACCCGCGCGGTGCTCGGCGTGGCGGGGGGGGAGGGAGAGACGGCGCGGAGCTAGGCGCCCCCGCCGGCATCGCCCCGCCCCGGGTTGCCGCGACCCGGGGCGGCGTCATATCCTGCCGCGCGTGCGGCGCCGGCGCCCAGCCGACCGGCGCGCCCTGGCCACGACCCGGAGCCCGTATGACCGACCGCCCCACCAGCCCAGAGCCCGACCCCACCGCCGGAGCCCACGTCACCGACGACGCCGAGCGTTACCCCTTCGCCGAGATCGAGCCTAAGTGGCGCGAGCGGTGGGAGTCGCTCGGGCTGTTCCGCCAGGACCTCGCGGACGCCACCGACCGGTACTACTGCCTGAACATGTTCCCGTACCCCTCGGGCGACCTCCACGTGGGCCACGGGCGCAACTACATCCTGGGCGACGCCGTCGTGCGCTACGCGCTGCTGCGCGGCAAGCGGGTCCTGGCGGTGATGGGCTGGGACGCCTTCGGCCTGCCGGCCGAGAACGCCGCCATCGCCAACCGCAGCCACCCCGAGACCTGGACCCGGCAGAACATCGCCCGCATGAAGCGGCAGTTCCACGCCTGGGGCATCGGTTTGGACTGGACGCGCGAGGTGGCCTCCTGCCACCCCGGCTACTACAGGTGGACGCAGTGGATCTTCCTCAAGCTCTTCGAGCGCGGGCTGGCCTATCGCGGCAAGGCGCCGGTCAACTGGTGCCCGTCGTGCAACACCGTGTTGGCCAACGAGCAGGTGGTGGGCGCGGGGGAGTGCTGGCGCTGCGGCACGCCCGTCGTCCAGCGCGAGCTGGAGCAGTGGTTCTTCCGCATCACCGAATACG
The DNA here is from genome assembly GCA_964386525.1 of uncultured bacterium. GTDB lineage: Bacteria > Eisenbacteria > RBG-16-71-46 > RBG-16-71-46 > DASYSL01 > CAYLSO01. The sequence goes on along the minus strand of CAYLSO010000263.1, from coordinate 3,434 downwards.
CCCAGCGCCTGCTCGACGACCTCGAGTTCCTGCCCGCCTGGCCGGAGAGGGTCCGCGTCATGCAGCAGGGCTGGATCGGCCGCTCGGTGGGCGCCGAGGTGCACTGGCCGGTGCAGGGCACGGGCGAGGACATCGTCACCTTCACCACCCGCCTGGACACGATCTTCGGCGCCACCTTCCTGGTGCTGGCGCCCAACCACTCGCTGGTGGCCCCCCTGCTCGCCGGACGGGCCGAGGAGGCCGCCTGCCGCGCTTTCGCCGCCCGCGTGGCGCGACAGATGTCCGACCGCCGCCACGACGTCGAGCCGGAGAAGGAGGGGGTGTTCACCGGCCGCTTCTGCATCCATCCGTTCACCGGCCAGACGGTGCCCATCTGGCTCGCCAACTACGTGGTCATGGGCTACGGCACCGGTGCCGTCCAGTGCGTGCCGGCGCACGACACGCGCGATTACGAGTTCGCCAAGAAGTACGGGCTGCCCATCCTTCCCGTGGTGCGGCCAGTGGCCGGAGCCGCAGACGGGGCGGTCGACGCCGGCTGGAAGCTGGTCGACGGCGACCCGGTCTTCACCGGCGAGGGTGAGTGTTTCGCCTCCGACGGCTACGACGGGCTCGGCACGGCCAAGGCCTGCGCGCGCATGGCCGCCGATCTCGACTCGCGCGGCCAGGGCCGGGCCACGGTCCAGTACCGCATGCACGACTGGCTGGTGTCGCGCCAGCGCTACTGGGGCGCGCCCATCCCCATCATCTACTGCGCGGGCTGCGGCATCGTGCCGGTGCCCGAGGAGGACCTGCCGGTCCTGCTGCCGCACGACGTGGAGTTCAAGCCCACCGGCGAATCGCCGCTGGCCGGCAACGCCGCATTCGTCAACGCCCCCTGCCCCAAGTGCGGCGGCCCCGGCCGGCGCGAGACCGACACGCTCGACACCTTCGTCGATTCGGCGTGGTACTTCCTGCGCTTCCTGACGCCGCGCGACGGGCAGCGGGCCTTCGACAGCGCCCTGGTCAATGCCTGGCTGCCGGTGGACCAGTACATCGGCGGGGTGGAGCACGCCACCAAGCACCTCATTTACGCGCGCTTCCTCACCAAGGTCTTCCACGACATGGGCCTGGTGGGCTTCCAGGAGCCGTTCCGGGCGCTCTTCACCCAGGGCATGATCACGCGCGGCGGCATCAAGATGTCGAAGTCGAAGCACAACACGGTGGCGCCCGACGCACTGATCGCCCGCTACGGCACCGACACCGGCCGCGTGTACACGCTGTTCATCGGCCCGCCGGAGAAGGACGCGGAGTGGTCGGACCTCGGCGTCGAGGGCTCGTTCCGCTTCCTGAACCGCGCCTGGCGGCTGTGCCGCGCCTACGGCCCGCTGGTGCGCGAGAGCGCGGCGCGGCCGATGCCGCCGCTCGCCTCGGCGGCGGCGCGCGACCTGCGCCACGCGGCGCACACGGCGCTGGCGCGCGTCACCCGCGACTTCGAGGAGTTCCACTTCAATACCGCGGTGGCGGCGATGATGGAGCTGGTGAACACGCTGTCGCTGGCCACGCAGGGCGAGGCCGAGGCGATCGATTCCGGCGCCGCGCCCCAGACGCGCTGGGCGGTGGGAGAGGCCCTGCGGCTGCTGTTCTTCATGTTGGCGCCGATCGCGCCGCACGTCGCCGAGGAGCTGTGGGAGGCGTACGGCGACGACCCGGCGGGGGGCAGCATCTTCCGCCGGCGCTGGCCGCGGCCGGACCCCGCCGCCCTGGCCGCCGAGACCGAGACCGTGGTCATCCAGGTCAACGGCAAGCTGCGCGTGCGGCTCGAGCTGCCGACCGGGCTCACGCCGGCCGACGTCGAGCGCGAGGCGCGCGAGAACCCGCGCATCCAGGAGCTGCTGGCCGGCAAGACGCTGCGCAAGGTCATCCACGTCCCGCACCGGCTGATCAACCTGGTGGTGAGCTGAGAGCCGCGGCCCGGTCCGCCGGTAGGGGGGCCACCCTGCCGCGCTTCCGAATCCGGCGCGAGCCGCGCCGGCCGCGACCGCCCTCCGTCTTGATATTTACATAAGAATAATTATGCGACGTTCAGACTCGGGGCGCCCCCCAGGCCGTGACCGGGCGCGAGAAGGCCCGCCCGGCGGCGTGCGGGCGGGCCCCTCTCCGCGCTCCCTTCGGGATGCGGCGCGACCTACAGGTCCGTCTGGTTCATCTCGCCCAGGGCGACCTCGGCGTTGACGGCGAAGGGCGTGTCGGTGAACTCGCGCGACACGGTGCGGTAGGCGGCGATGGCGCGCGGGTTGTCGCCGGCCGCTTGCCAGGACCGGCCGGCCGCCAGCCACAGATCGGCGCACAGCAGCCGCGGCCCCGGTTCCTTGGCCAACTCCTCGTAGAGCCCGGCGGCGACTTTGGGCTGCTTGTCTCCCTCGTAGGCCTGCGCCAGGTTGCGACGCACCCCGGTCCGCACCGGCGACGGCGTCTTGACCTCCTTGAGGAAGATCTCGTAGTTCTCCGCCGCCTTCTTGAAGTCGCCTTGCCAGTACAGGGCGTCGCCCTTCATGCGGGCGGCGTCGGCGGCCCCGGGCGTGCCCGGGAACTCCTTGCGGATCCCGTCGGCCTGCGTCAGGACGCTGGCGTAATCGCCGCGCCAGTACAAGGCCGACATCTCGGTGACGCGGGCACTGGCCTTGTCGGCGGCCTGCGCCCTGGCGCGCGACCACAGGACGGCGACGACGGCCACGAGCACGAGGGCGCCCGCCACGATGGCCAGCACTCGCGCGTTGGCCTCCAGCCACTCCTGCGCGCGGAGCCAGGCGATGACCAGGGGATCTTCCCGCTGGCGACGAGTGAGATGGGGTTCGGTCACGTTGCCTCCGCTCGGGTCCCGGACCCGAGCCCATGAACGCGTTCCTCTCCCGGCGCGGGCACTCGCGAGGCGGCAGCCGGAAGGGCGCTTGGGGAGGAACGAAAGCGACCGGGGCGCCGTGGGGCCGCCTCGGCCGGCGGTCGGACTGCAGTTCGCTGGAGAATCTACGCTCTGGGCCGCGCGGAGGCAATGCCCGGGGGAGCCCGCTCAGCCGGGGCGTTTGCGCGCCGGGGTCCGCCCGGCCGGGGCCCTGGGCGGGGACTCCGCCGGCTCCGTGGCCTGTACCCCCCGGCCCCGGCAGCGCCGGCAGACGAACCCCCCCTCCCACCAGTACTCCCCCACCAGGCGTCCGCAGACCGGACAGGGCAACCGGGCAACCACGCCGTCCGCCAGATCCACTTCCCCCGACAGCGTGCGCAGGCCCGCCCGGGTCTCGTACGTCCACGCCACCGGCGCGCGTGGGCGGGCGATCTCCTCCACCCCCCACAGCCGCAGCTCGGCGCGGGCGTCCCAACGCGCCCGCACCGAGCGCACCCGTCGCTCCCACTCGAGCTTGATCTCCGCTTCGGTGGCGTGGTCCTCGGCCATAACGATG
>CAYLSO010000262.1:0-6401 GCA_964386525.1 uncultured bacterium | reverse complement strand
CGAGGACATCGACTGGACCGAGTTCATGCAGGAGGGGCTCGACAAGACCTACGTGCCGGCCCAGGAGCAGCAGACCGAGTTCTACGAGAAGGTGCCGGTGACGCGCGTCAGCCTCGCCGAGCACCTCATCCAGCAGCTGCGGCTCATGGAGCTGCCGGCCGCCGACGTCGAGCTCGGCGAGTTCATCATCGGCTCGCTCGACGAGCGCGGCTACCTGGTGACGCCCGTGGCCGACATCGCCGAGTCCACCGGCCGCTCCCCGCAGGACATCGAGCGCGTGCTGCGCGTCGTGCAGGGGCTCGAGCCGGCCGGGGTCGGGGCCCGCGACCTGCGCGAGTGCTTGCTGCTGCAGCTGGCGGCGCGCGGCGAGACGCAGACGCTCGCCTGGCGCATCGTCGACGAGCACTTCGACCGGCTGGTGAACAACAAGAAGGCGGAGATCGCGCGCGCCCTGCGGGTGAGCCCCGAGGAGGTGCAGGTGGCCACCGACGCGCTCTCGCAGCTGTCGCCCAAGCCCGGGCTCGAGATCACCACCGACGAGGAGCGCTACGTGGTCCCCGACCTCCTCGTCGAGCGGGTCGGCGAGGACTACGTCGTGCTGCTCAACGACCGCAACGTGCCGCGCCTGCGCATCAACGCCGCCTACGAGTCGGTGCTGCGCAGCCCCAAGCGCGGCGGCCGCGACGCCACCCGCGACTACATCCAGTCGAAGCTCAACTCCGCCCGCTGGCTCATCCAGACCATCGAGCAGCGCCGCCGCACCATGACCAAGGTGATGAACTGCATCATCGCGGAGCAGCGCGAGTTCTTCGACAAGGGCATCCAGTTCCTGCGGCCGCTGACCCTGCAGCAGGTGGCGCGCCAGATCGAGATGCACGAGTCCACGGTCAGCCGCGTGACCACCAACAAGTACGTGCAGACGCCGCGCGGTGTCTTCGGGCTCAAGTTCTTCTTCTCGAGCGGCATCTCGACGCAGGACGGCGAGGACGTGTCGTCGAAGACGGCGCGCGAGGCCATCCGCCAGTTCATCGAGGAGGAGGACAAGAAGGACCCGCTGTCCGACCAGAAGATCGCCGAGCTGCTGCGGGCCCGGGGGATGAACATCGCCCGGCGCACGGTGGCCAAGTACCGCGAGCAGCTCCACAGCCTGCCGGCGCGCTTCCGCCGGCGCATCTAGCCGGCCCCCCTTCGAGGGAGGAATGATCATGGAAGTCCACACCACCGCCCGCCGGGTCAAGGTGACCCCCGCCGTGCGGCGCCTGCTCGACGAGCGCCTCGCCAAGCTCACCCGCTACGTGCCGGAGCTGCGCGAGGCGCACGTCAAGCTGGCGGCCGAGAAGTACCGGCACCAGGCCGAGATCCTGATCCGCGTGCGCCACGAGGACGTCATCGCCAAGGAAGAGGCGGCCGACCTGCTGTCGGCCGTGGACGGCGCCGCCGACCGGCTGGAGATGCAGCTGCGGCGGCTGAAGGAGAAGAAGAGCCGCCGGGTGGTGGCTCGGCGCGTCGCCGACGGCGGCGTGCGGCGCTCGGCGGCGGCGGCGGCCCTGGGCGTGGAGCCGCGGCCGGCGCGCAGCCGTCCGGGGCGCCCGGCGAGCGCGGCGGCGGCCGAGCGGCGCCCGCGCGTGCTGCGTTCCGGCGCCGAGACCAAGCCGCTGTCGGTCGACGAGGCGGTCGACCGGCTGCTGGCCGAGGAACTGCCCTTCCTGGTGTTCGTGGACAGCCGGAGCGAGCGGCCGTGCGTGCTCCACCGCCGCCCGGACGGCAACCTGGTCCTGGTCGAGGGACGGCGCTAGCGCGGCCCGCGGCCGCCGCGTTTCCGAGAAAGGGGGCGGCATCCATGCAGAGCCTCACGATGGCCCGCCTGTACGAGGACCAGAAGCAGGACCTCTCCCTCGAGGCCCTCACCGAGTCGTTGGCCTCGCCCGTCGACATCACGGTCAGCGACATCAACCGCCCGGGCATGGCGCTGATGGGGTTCGTCGAGAACTTCCTGCCGGAGCGCCTCCAGATCATGGGCTGGACCGAGATCGCCTACCTGAACCAGCTCGGCGAGGAGGAGCAGCGGCGCTCCATCGACCGGCTCTTCCAGTTCGAGATGCCGGGCCTCCTGGTGGCCAAGGCCCTCGATGTGCCGGCCTACCTGGTGGAGCGCGCCAACCGGTGCCAGGTGCCGGTGCTGCGCACGCCGATGAGCACCACGCCCTTCATCCACCAGCTCACCGCCTACCTGGACGCCATGTTCTCGCCGCAGGTGAACGTGCACGGCTCGCTCGTGGACGTCTACGGCGTCGGCCTGCTGTTCACCGGCCGCAGCGCCATCGGCAAGAGCGAGACCTCCCTCGACCTCGTGGAGCGCGGCCACCGGCTGGTGGCCGACGACGTGGTCACCGTCACGCGCCGCCACGGCGACATCCTCATCGGCACCGGCAACCAGCTCCTGCGCCACCACATGGAGATCCGCGGGCTCGGCATCATCGACGTGCAGAGCGTCTTCGGCATCCGCGCGGTGCGCATCCAGAAGCGCGTCGAGGTGCAGGTGGAGCTGCGCGACTGGGACGCCAACGAGGACTACGAGCGCACCGGCCTCGACCAGCGCAAGACCGAGATCCTGGGCGTGGAGGTGCCCTTCGTGATCATCCCCATCGTGCCCGGCAAGAACATCACGGTGATCGCCGAGGTCGTGGCCCTCGACTACATGCTCAGGGCCTACGGCTTCCACGCCGCCGAGCGCCTCAACGTGCACCTCATGGAGATGATGAAGCGCCGCAGCCAGGCGCGCGCCTGGGTGCGCGAGGACACGGAGTAGGCGGGCCCGATGCTGCGCGCCCTGCTGGTGACCCACGGTGAGCTCGGGCGGGCGCTGCTCGCCACGGCGCAGGGGATCGTCGGCGTGCCGGCCGAGGACATCGAGGTGCTGAGCAATCGCGAGCTTTCGCGCGAGGCCCTGGCGCGGCTGGTGGACGAGCGGCTGGCGGCGTGGGGCGGCGCCGAGGGCGTGGTGCTCACCGACCTGTTCGGCGGCTCGTGCACGCAGGCGGTGCTGGGCAGCGGCCCGCCGCGGCCCGGCGTCGGGGTGGTGTGCGGCGTCAACCTGCCGATGCTCGTGGACTTCCTCGTCAACCGCGGCAAGTACGGGGGGGCGGAGATGGCCGCGCGGCTCATCGACAAGGGCCGGGCGGGCGTGCGCCTGCTGTCGCGTTGCGGGGATGCGCCGGAGGGCGGGGCGTGACCGTGGCCCTGGCCCGCGTCGACGACCGCCTGGTGCACGGCCAGGTGGTGCTCGGCTGGGGGAACGCGCTGCGCGCCAAGCGGGTGCTCGTCGTCGACGACGCGGCGGCGGCCCCGGGATGGGAGCGCGACCTGCTGGCGGCCTCGGCGGGGGAGCTGCAGGTGCGGGTGGTCGCGGTGGCCGACGCGGCGGCGGCTCTGGCCGAGGAGGCGCGGCGGCCGGGTGCGGCGATCGTGCTCTTCCGCTCGCCGCTCGCCGCACTGGCGGCGGTGGAGTCGGGGGCGGAATTGGCGGAGCTGAACCTCGGGGGCCTGCATCACGCAGTCGGCAAGCAGCGCGTCCTGGACTACGTCTACCTCGACGCAGCCGACCGCGGGGCGCTGGCGAAGCTGGCGGCGCGCGGCGTGCGGCTCACGGCGCAGGACCTGCCCTCCTCGGCCCCGGTCGACGCGCGCGTCTGGCTCGCGGCCGGACCCGGCGCATGAGGGTCGCCGCCGCTCGCCGCGGCCGGGCCGCCGCTCGGTGAGCCCGCCGCTGCTGCTCACCGGCCTCTTGGGCGGATGGCTGGCTGCCGACGCCACCGCCCTGGCGCAGGTGCTGGTGAGCCAGCCGCTGGTCGGCGGCGCGCTCACCGGGCTGGCGTGGGGCGACCTGCCGGCGGGCCTGCGCGTCGGCGCCCTGCTGCAGCTCTTCGCCCTCGCCGGGCTGCCGCTCGGCGGCCGCACGCCGCACGACTACGCCAGCGCGGGCGTGGTGGGGGTGGCGGTGGCCGCGGCCCTGGGGCGCTCGGTGCCGGCGCCGCTCTACGCGACCCCGGCGCTGCTGGGCGTGGCGGCCGGACTGGCGGCGGCACTGGCGGGGCAGCCGGTGATCCGCTGGGTGCGGGTGCGCAACGAGGGACTGACGCGCTGGGCGGAGGCGCAAGTGCTCGCCGGGCGCGCCGGCGCCCTCGATGCCGCGCAGTGGCTGGGCGTCGGACACGCCGCCCTGGTCGGCGCCGGCTTCACGCTGGCGGCCCTGGCGCTGGGGGCGACGGCGGCGCGCTGGCTGCTGGCCTACGACGGGCTGGCCGTGCAGCGCGCCGCCGTCGTCGCCATGCCCGTGCTCTGGGGCGTGGGCGCCGGCGTGGCGGCGCGGCAGCTCTTGCCGGCGGCCCGCGGCGCGCTCGTGCTCTTCGTGGCCGTGCTCGTCTTCCTCCTGGCGCTGCGCCTGGCGGCGTCGGGATGAGCGACCCGGCGGCGGTCCGCCAGGTGCGCACCGGCGACCTGTGGCGCGTGGTGGCGCGCAGCCTGCTCCTGCAGGCGCTCTTCAACCGCGAGCGCATGCAGGGCCAGGGCCTCGCCTACGCGCTGCGCCCGGTGGCGCGGCGGCTGGCTGGCCGCGAGGGTGAAGCGGGCTGGCTGGCGCGGCACCTCGGGTGCTTCAACACGCACCCGGTCTTCGCGGCCTACGCGCTCGGCGTGGTGGCCCGCCTGGAGGACGACCGCGCCGGCGGCGTCGACCTCCCGGAGGACGCCGTGGCGCGCGCCAAGTCGGCGCTCGGCCCGGCCCTGGCAGCCGTCGGCGACCCGCTCTTCTGGTCGACGCTGCGGCCGCTGGCGGCGGTCATCGGCGTGCTGTGGGCGGTGCAGGGCAGCGCCTACGGGCCGCTGGTTTTCTGGTTTCTCTATAACGTGCCGCATGCCATGGTGCGCACGCGGGGGGTGTTCGCGGGGTACGGGATGGGTCTGGCGGTGGCGGGGGAGCGGATGCGGATCGGCCTGGATCGCCTGCGCGGGGCCCTGCGTTTGATCGGGGTGCTGGTCGCGGCGGCGCTGGTGGACACGCTGGCCGGCAACCAGGTCGCCGGCGGCCGGTGGGGCGGCGCCCTGTGGGTGCTGGGCGGCCTGGCCGTGGGGCTGGCGTGGAGCGAGCGGCGCCGGGTGCCGGCGGGGGCGCTCGGGATCGCGGTCATCGGGGTCGCCCTGGCGTGGGCGACGCTGGCGCGCTGACCGTGCGCGAGGCCACGCTGGTGATCCGCAATCAGCAGGGGATGCACGCCCGCGCCTGCCAGGTGTTCGTGCGCACGGCCTCGCGCTTCCGCTCCAAGATCATCGTCGGCCGCGACGACCTCGAGGTGGACGGCAAGAGCATCCTCGGCGTGCTCATGCTGGCGGCCGAGCCCGGCGCCGAGATCCACGTCCGCACCGAGGGCGTCGACGAAGCGGAAGCGCTGGAGGCGATGCGTCAGATCGTGGAGGACAAGTTCGGTGAAGAGTAGGACCCTGACCGGGATCCCCGCCTCGCCGGGCTTCGGCGTGGCGCCGGCCCTCGTGCTGCGCAGCCCCGAGGCCGCCGACCTGCGGCGCATCGCCCCGGAGGAGGCGGAGGGCGAGCTCGAGCGCTTGCGCGGAGCCCTGGCGCGGGCCCGGCAGGAGCTGGCGCAAGCCCTGGTGGAGCTCGCCGAACTCGGCGAGCACGAGGCCCGCGACATGGTCGAGGTCGAGCTCATGGTGCTCGAGGACCCGGCCAGCTTCGCGGCCTTCGCCGAGCGCATCCGCGGCGAGCAGCTGAGCGCCGAGGGGGCCATCCAGGCGGTGTCGGCGCCGTACACGGAGCGCTACTCGGCGCACACCGACCCCCGCTTCCGCGACCGCGCCCTCGACGTCGCGGCCGCCTTCCGCGCCGTGCTGAACCACCTGCAGCGGCGCGAGCTACCGAGCTTCGAGCGCCTGCAGGAACCGGTGGTCATCGTGGCCCGCGACCTGGCGCCGCACGAGACCATCCGCTTCGAGGCGCACCGCCAGCGCATCGTCGCCATCGCCACCGAGGGCGGCGGGCGCACGTCGCACTCGGCGATCCTGGCCCGCACGTTCGGGATCCCGTGCGTGGTCGGCGCCGCCGGGCTGATGGCCGAGGTGCAGAGCGGCGACTGGCTGGTGGTGGACGGCTTCAGCGGCACCGTCGAGCTGCGCCCCTCCGCCCAGGCGCTGGAGCGCCGGCGGCGCCGCCTGCGGCTGCTCACCTCGCACCGCGAGCGCCTGGCCGAGCTGCGCGACCTGCCGTGCGTCACGCGCGACGGCCGCCGCGTCGAGCTGTCGGCCAACATCGAGCTGCCGGTCGAGGTCGAGCACGTGCTGCTCTCGGGGGCGCGCGGCATCGGCCTCTACCGCACCGAGTTCTTCTACCT
>CAYLSO010000261.1:0-4042 GCA_964386525.1 uncultured bacterium | reverse complement strand
CACGCGGCGCATCCGGGAGCTCTTCGGGCAGCACCACCCGGCGCCGGCGGCGATGCTGGATGCTGTGGCGTCGGGGGCCCCCGACGGGCTGGCCGCGCGGCTGGCGGCGCGGTTCGCGGGCGACGACGACGGGACGCGTGCCCTGGCCTACAGCCCGGGCTACTGCGGCTGGCACGTGAGCGGCCAGCGCCGCCTGTTCGCGCGGCTGCGGCCGGAGGAGATCGGCGTCACGCTCAACGCCAGCTTCCTCATGCAGCCGCTCAAGTCGGTCTCCGGCGTGCTGGTGCTCGGGCCGGGGCGCATCCACCGCTTCGCGCCGGACTATCCGTTCTGCGGGGAGTGCGCCGACCGGCCTTGTCGCGCGCGCATCGCGGCGGCGGTGGGGGGCTGATCGGATGAGGGCGCGGGGGGCGTTCCCGCGCGCGGAGGGACCATGAGCTTGTTGACGGACATCGCGGCGGCTCTCGAGCGGGGCGAGGACGAGCGAGTCGGCGAGCTGGTGCGCCAGGCGGTGGCGCAGCAGGTGGCGCCGCTGGCCGTCTTGAACGACGGTCTGATCGCCGGCATGGACGCGGTCGGCGAGCAGTTCCGCAGGCGCGAGATCTTCCTGCCCGACGTGCTGCTGGCGGCGCGCGCCATGTACGCCGGCCTGGAGGTGATCCAGCCGCGGCTGGCGGGCGCGGGCGTGCCGACCGCCGGGCGGGTCGTCATCGGCACGGTGCACGGCGACCTGCACGACATCGGCAAGAACCTCGTGGGCATCCTGCTCAAGGGTGCCGGCTTCGAGGTCGTCGACCTGGGCAGCGACGTGCCGGCGGAGCGCTTCGTGGACGCCGCCGCCGAGCACGGCGCCGCGGTCATAGGGCTGTCGGCGCTGCTCACCACCACCATGCCGGTGATGAAGGACGTGGTGGGACTCGTCCGCGAGCGCGGGCTGGGCGGCCGGGTCAAAGTGATCGTCGGCGGGGCGCCGGTGTCGGAGGCGTGGGCGCGCGAGATCGGGGCCGACGCCTACGGCTACGACGCGGCCAACGCCGTCGAGCGCGTGCGCGCGCTGGTGGGCGCGCGTGGCTGAACCGGCGCGGCGCGCCCCCGGCGTCCTCGAGCGTTTGCGCTCCGGCCAGGTGCTGGTGGGCGACGGCGCCTGGGGCACGCAGCTCATGGAGCGCGGGCTGCGCCCCGGCGAGCCGCCGGAGACCTTCAACCTGGCGCGGCCGGAGGTGCTCGAAGAGATCGCCCGCGCGTACCTCGCGGCGGGCGCCGACCTCGTCACCACCAACACCTTCGGCGGCTCGCCGACGCGGCTGGCGCAGCGCGGGCTCGACGGCCGCACCGAGGAGATCAACCGCGCGGCGGTGGCGGCGGTGCGCCACGCGGTGGGCGGGCGGGCGTACGTCTCCGCATCGGTCGGTCCGTGCGGGCACCTGCTCAAGCCCTACGGCGACGCCGACCCCGGGGAGATCGCCGCCGGTTTCGAGCGCCAGATCCGCGCCCTGGCCGAGGCCGGGGCCGACCTTCTCTGCGTCGAGACCATGACCGACCTGGCCGAGGCGGTGCTGGCGGTGCGGGCGGCGCGGGCCGCCGCACCCGGCCTGCCCGTGATGGCGACCATGACCTTCGAGAAGACGCGGCGCGGCTTCTTCACGATCATGGGCAATCCGCTCGCGGCGGTGGCCCGGGGATTGACGGAGGCCGGCGCCGACATCCTCGGCTCCAACTGCGGCAACGGCAGCGAGACCATGGTCGAGCTCGCCCGCACGCTGCGTCCGCTCACCGACCGCCCGATCGCCATCCAGCCCAACGCCGGGCTGCCCGAGCCGCGCGGCGGCGCCACCGTCTACCCCGAGACCCCCGAGTTCATGGCCGCGCAGGCGCGCGCGCTGATCGCCCTCGGCGTGGCCATCGTCGGCGGCTGCTGCGGCACCACGCCGGGACACATCCGGGCGCTGCGTGCGGTCGCCGACGGCGGGGCGCAGCGCCCATCCGACACCGGAGGCATCGCGACCCCATGAAGTACGCCATCGTCCTGCCCGACGGAGCGGCCGACGACGCGCTCCCCGAGCTCGGCGGCCGCACACCGCTCGAGGCCGCCCGCATCCCCCACATGGACTGGGTCGCCATGCACGGCCGGGCCGGGCGCATCGTGACCATCCCCGAGGGCTTAACGCCGGGCACCGACGTCGGCACTCTCTCGGTGCTGGGTTACGACCCGCACCTCTACTACTCCGGGCGCGCGCCCATCGAGGCGGCCGCCAAGGGGCTCGCCGCGCGGCCCGACCAGATGATCTTCCGGTGCAACTTCGTCACGATCCTCGACGGGCTGATGAAGGACAACACCGCCGGCCACATCCCGCAGGCGGAGGCCGACGCGCTGATCGCCGACCTGGGCGCCGAGCTGGCGGGGGAGGGCTGCGAGTTCCACGCCGGGGTCACCTACCGCAACCTCATGCTGCTCGCCGACGCGGCCGAGATGAAGCTACGCTGCGCCCCGCCCCACGACATCCTCGACCAGCCGGTGGCGGCACACCAGCCGAAGGGCGACGGCGTCGAGCGCGTGGGGCGCATCGCCGAGCGGGCCCGGGCGCTGCTCGGCGGGCACGCGGTGAACCGCCGCCGGGCCGCCGAGGGCCGCCCGCCGGTCACCGACATCTGGCTGTGGGGGCAGGGGCGGCCGGTGCGCTTCGAGAGCTTCGCCGAGCGCTTCGGGCCGTGCGGCGCGGTCATCACCGGCGTCGACATCCTACGCGGCTTCGCGCGGCTCATGGGCATGGCGGTGATCGACGTGCCGGGGGCCACCGGCTACATCGACACCAACTACGTAGGCAAAGGCGAGGCGGCGGTGCGCGCCCTCGACGATCTCGACATGATCGTGGTCCACGTCGAGGCGGCCGACGAGTCGGGCCACATGGGCAACCCGGCCGAGAAGGTGAAGGCGCTCGAGCGCATCGACGAGCTGGTGGTCGGGCCGCTGCTGCGGCGGCTGGAGGCCGCAGGCGAGTGGCGCATGCTGGTGGCCGTTGACCATCCGACTCCCTGCACCAACAAGGGGCACTCGTCGGTGCCGCCGCTGTTCGCGTATGCGGGGACGGGCATCCCGGCGGTGGAGAAGGTGTCGTTCACGGAGGCGGCCGCCGAGCGCGGCGGCTACTGGATCCGCGAGGGGCACCGGCTCATGGCGGCCTTCCTGGCGCGCTGATCCGCCGCTACTTCTTCTGCGCTCCCGCCAGCGCCTGATCCAGATCGGCGATGATGTCGTCGGGGTGCTCGCCGCCCACGCACAGGCGGATCAGGTTCGGCCCCACGTGCGCCAGCTTGCGGCCCTCCTCACCCTGCTGCTGGTGGGTGGAGATGGCCGGGATGGTGGCCACGCTCTTGATGCGCCCCAGGTCGGTGGCCCGCCAGATGCGCTGCAGCCCGTCGAACACTTGGCGCGCCCGCTCCGCCCCGCCCCTCACGCAGAACGACATCAGGTGGCCGTAGCGGTTGACCGGCTTGCCGTACATCTCGTCGTGCTCGGCGTCGACCAGCCACATGTACTTGCTGGCCAGCTCGTGCAGCGGGTGGTTCTCGAGGCCGAGATAGGCGACGCTCTCGACCATGGGGTGCGACGACAGCCACTGCGCCACCTTCTGCGTGCTGCGGCTCATGAGGTCCATCTTGGAGCGCAGCGTGCGCATGTCGTTGAGCGTCAGGATGGCCTGCACCGGGTGCAGGTTGGGCCCGTAGTCGCGGTTGGGGAGGTACTTGATGTAGAGGGCGAAGTCCTCCTTGAGCGCGTCGATGGGGATGTTGCTCGTGAGCCCCTTGCGGGCGATGACCGCGCCGGCGATCCCCGAGCCGCTGGTGGTCAGGCTCTTGGTCGCCGACTGCACGACGATGTCGGCGCCGTGGCAGAGGGGGCGCAGCAGCGCCGGCGAGGCGACCGTGCTGTCGACGATGAGCGGCAGGTCGTGGGCGTGGGCCAGGTCGGCCACCGCCTTGAGGTCGAAGAAGCCCTGCTGCGGGTTGCTGGGCAGCTCGCCGTAGAGGAAGCGCGTGTCGG
>CAYLSO010000260.1:0-9275 GCA_964386525.1 uncultured bacterium | reverse complement strand
AGGGGCCGGCGGGCGTGCGCCTGGTGCCGGCGGGCTCGGGCGACCCGCTCCTGGCGGACGTGGACGACGTGCGCCGCGAGCGGCTCTACCGCGAGATCGGCGCGCTCGCCGCCGACGCCGACATCGTGCTCATCGACACCGCCTCGGGGGTTTCCCGCCAGGTGGCGGGGTTCGCCCTGGCGGCGCGCGAGCTGCTGCTCATCACCACCCCCGAGCCGACCTCGTACGCCGACGCCTACGGGCTCTTGAAGGTGCTGGCCCGCCAGGGGCTGGTCGGCGAGCCCGGCCTGCTGGTGAATCTCTCCGCGTCGGTGGAAGACGCCGAGGAGGTGGCGCACCGGCTGGCCTCGGTGGCGCGGCGCTTCCTGCGCCTCAACCTCCACATGCTCGGGCACGTGCCGCTCGATCCCGCGCTGCCGCAGGCCGTCAAGCGGCAGGAGCCCGTGGTCCTCTCCCACCCGAACAGCCCTTCGGCGCGCGCCCTCACGCGGCTCGCCGGCCGGCTGCTGACGCACGCTCCCGACGGCTCGCCGGTGTCCTGGCCCGCCTACGGCAGCGAGTGCGCGTGAGGTCGCCCGTGGCCCGACGCCCGCCATCCCGCTCCGCCCGCCCGGCCGCCGCCGCCGCGCCCCGCAAGCGCGGCCAGCCCGCCGCGCCGCGCCCCCCCGCGCGCCTGCGCGTCGTCGGCGCCGCGCCGGGGCGTGGGCGGAGCGTCCCGTTCACCGCCGCGGCGCGCCGGATGGCGCCCGCCGGCGGGCCGCCGAAGCTGACGCTCGTGCCGGGCATCGCCAGCCGCGAGGAGTGCCTCAAGCGCTACCTGCCGCTGGTGCGCTACGTGGTGGAGCGCGTGGCCTCGAACCTGCCGCACTACGTGGACCACGAGGACCTGCACTCGGCGGGGGTGCTCGGCCTGCTCAACGCCTACGACAAGTTCGACGCCAAGAAGGGCACCAAGTTCGAGACCTACGCCGTGTGGCGCGTCAAGGGCGCGGTGCTCGACCAGCTGCGCTCGCTCGACTGGGCGTCGCGCTCGACGCGCCGCCTGGGCCGCGAGGCCGATGCCTGCGCGCGCGCCCTCGACCAGAAGCTGGGGCGTTCCGCCACCGACCGCGAGGTGGCCCGCGCCATGGGTCTGGCGGTGGTGGACTACCACCGGCTGATGGACCGCATCCGCGGCTCGGTCCTGCTGTCGCTCGACGAGACGCGCGAGAACGAGGAAGGCGACACGCTCGGGCTGGCGGAGATCCTCGAGGATCCCGCCGCGCCCGACGCGCTGGCGGGGCTGGAGGAAGAGGAGACGAAGCACCTGCTGCGCGCGACCCTCAACCGCCTGCCCGAGCAGGAACGGCTGGTGGTCGCGCTCTACTACTACGAGCAGATGACGCTGCGTGAGATCGGCGAGGCGCTGGGGATCTCGGAGTCGCGCGTCTCACAGGTGCACACGCGGGCCGTCGAGCGCCTGCGCGGCCGCGTCGAGCGGGCGCTGGCGAGCTAGCGGGGAGAGGGAGCGTGGCGGGGTTCGAGGAGAACGGGCGCCCCAGCGAGGCAGCGCGGTCGCTGGCCCGGTGGCTGGGGGAGCGCGGCGAGGCCGACGCGGCCCGCGAGGCGCTGCGGCTGACGGAGTGCCTGGACGCGTGGGAGGCGGGCGTGGTGCGCCGCGCCGGCGCCGCCCTGGCGGCGCATCACGACATCCGCAACGCGCTGACGGGTGTGATGGGTAACGCCCAGCTCCTGCTCATGGGCCCGGCCGCCGATCTGCCGGGCGTGCGGCGGCGCCTCGAGTCGCTGACCCGCGAGGCGGAGCGTATCCGCGACCTGGCCGAGACGCTCGGCCGGGCGCGACTGGAGTTGAACGCCATGGCCGAAACCCGCGACCAGCCCGAGCGCACCGACGCCGCCAAGCCGGAGGCCGCGTGACCGCCCCGCGCAAGGGCTCCGGCCGTCCCGCCGCCCGCCAGCCGGCCCTGCCGGCGAGTCCCGACGCCGAGGCGGCGCGCCGCGTGGGCGCTTCCTGGCGCGCGCCGCGCAGGCGCAGCGCTGGAATGCCGCCGAGCGCGCCGACTGGGAGACGCGGGCGCAGGCGGCCCTCGGGGGGACCGCCGCGCAAGCCGCCAAGCTGGCGCGGCAAGTCGAAGCGCTGGCCAAGCGCCTGGCGCGCACCGCCGACGCGCGGGAAGCCCGGCGGGCCGCCGCCCTGCTATGGGT
This sequence comes from uncultured bacterium, assembly GCA_964386525.1. Taxonomy (GTDB): domain Bacteria; phylum Eisenbacteria; class RBG-16-71-46; order RBG-16-71-46; family DASYSL01; genus CAYLSO01. The sequence continues at coordinate 7,070 of CAYLSO010000260.1, read as the reverse complement.
GCGCGCCGAGCGGGGCCGCGCCGCCGCTCCGGCGGACCTGCTCGCCGCGCTGGTCGCCACGCTCGGCAAGGCGCTGGCCTTCGATCAGGCCACGGCCTTCGTCTACGACGCGCGTAGCGGCAGCCTGTCGCCCGCCGCGGTGGAGGGCGCGCACGTCGATCTGATCCCCGATGTGGCCTTCGACCACGGCGCCGGCTTCTCGTCGTGGGTCGCCAAGACGCGGCGCCCCGTACTCGTCTCCACCTGCCGGGAGGACCCCGAGCTGGCCGCCTCGACGCGTCCCGCGTGCTTCCTGTCGGTGCCGCTCTTGGCCGAGGGTGAGCTGTGCGGCGTGCTCAACCTGGCCCACCGGCGGCCCGGGGCCTTCACCGGCGCGGATCGCGACTTCGTGGTGCTCGCCGGCGCTCTGGCCGCGGTCGGCCTCAGCCGCCTGCTGCGCCCGCCAGTCGCGCTCGCGGCGGCGGGGGATGCCCCCGGCCTGGCGCTCTCTGGCGGAATCTAGGAGCCGAGGACCGCATGCAGAATCCCGAGGAGATCCGAGCGCCCCGCCTGCTGGTCATCGACGACGAGCCGGCGGTCGCCGAGGTCATGGCCGACTTCCTGCGCGAGCAGGGCTATGAGGTGCGCGCCGAGGCCACCGCCGAGGACGGCCTGGCGGCTCTCGCCGAGTGGGCGCCGGACGCCATCCTCACCGACATCAACCTGCCGGGGCAGAGCGGGCTCGAAGTGGTGCGCGGCGCCAAGGCCAGAGACGGCGAGGCCTGCGTCATCGTCATGACCGGCCAGGCCACCACGCGGGTCGCCATCGACGCCCTGCGCCACGGCGCCTACGACTTCATCACCAAGCCCTTCGACCTCATCGAGCTGAACCAGACCATCGAGCGCGGCGTGCGCACGCGGCGCCTGGCCGAGGCCAACCGGGCGCTGCTCGGGGAGCTGCGCAACGCCAACCAGGCGCTGCAGCGGCACGAACAGGAGCTGCAGCGCAAGGTGCAGGTCGCCACCTGGCAGATGACCACGCTGTTCGACCTGTCGAAGAACATGGGGCGCGACCTCGGCCTGCAGTTCCGTCTGAATTTCGTCTGCGAGAAGTCGGCCGGACTGACCGGCGGGACCAAGAGCGTGCTCTTCCTGCAGCCCGAGGGCACCGACGAGTTCCTGGCGCGCTCGGCGCAGGGTCTGGAGAGCGGCCAGATCGCCGGCCTCGTCTTCCGCCCCGGGGAAGGCCTCAACGGCATCGCGGCGCGCGACCAGGCGGCGGTGCGGCGCGCCGGGCGACCCGACCTGTGGGCGGGCGTCGAGGGCGACGACGTGCTGCGCGGCCTGGCGTCGGAGAGCGCCCTGGTGGTTCCGCTGATCGCCGACCAGCAGGTCCTGGGCACGCTCGCCGTACTCGACAAGCCCGGCGGCTTCGGCGAGGCCGACGAGCACTTCCTGACGCTGTTCGCCGGCTCGGCGGCCATCGCGCTGAGCAACGCCATCCTGCACGAGCGCACGCTGGAGCTGGACCGGCTCAAGTCCGAGTTCGTGGCCGTCGTCTCGCACGAGATCCGCACGCCCCTCACCGTCATCAAGGGCGTGCTCGAGCTGCTCGCCGACGACCGCCACTGGCAGCTCGAGGAGAAGCAGGCGCAGCTGGTCGACATGGCCACCGCCAACGCCGAGCGGCTGCTGCGCCTGATCAACGACATCCTCGACTTCTCCAAGCTGCAATCGGCGAACCTGCCCATGACCTTCGCCGCCGGCCACCTGCCGCCGGTGGCGCGGACGGCGGCCGCCAACCTGGCGCCCCTGGTGGGGGAACGCGGGGTGGAGTTGGTGCTCGAGCTGCCAGAGGACCTGCCGCTGGTGATCATGGACGAGCACCGCATCGGCCAGGTGGTCACCAATCTGCTGTCCAACGCCATCAAGTTCTCGCCGCCGGGCGCGCCGGTCACAGTGGCGGCGCGCGCCGACGACCGGGAGATCGTGATCGAGGTGCGCGACCAGGGCGAGGGCATCGCGGCCCAGGACATGCCGCGGCTGTTCCGCAAGTTCTCCCAGCTGGACTCGTCCTCGACGCGCCGCGTCGGCGGCACCGGCCTCGGCCTGGCCATCTGCAAGGGGATCGTCGAGTCGCACGGCGGCCGCGTCTGGGTGGAGAGCGAGCTGGGCAAGGGTTCGGTCTTCTGTTTCGCCCTGCCGCTGTCGGGACCGCGCCTCGGCGCGGCGGAAGGGCCCGCCACGGTGGACGGCGGCGCGGCCGCCGCGGAGGGCGTGCCGGCCCGCGGCTGAGCGGAACGCGGCCGCGCCGGCCGTGCGGCCCGCGCGTGGACGGTCGGCGGAAAGCCCCGTATCGTCCCCGCCGCGACGGGGTGACGGAGTTCACCCGAACCGCCCGCGAGGGCTGATGGCTCCTGCGTCTCGAGACGCAGGGGTCTTTTTGTTGCGAGGCGGAAATGCACCTACCTGAAGAAGGCACCCGGCTGCGCGTGTTCCTGGGCGAGAGCGACCGACACGCCGGCCGGCCGCTCCACGAAGCCATCGTGCTCAAGGCCCGCGAGCCGCACCTGGCGGGCGCCACCGGGTTACGCGGCGGCCTACGTGGCGATCGCCAATCTGACCGGATCGGCCGCCGTGTGGGTCGGCTACCGGGCGCTCGAGCTGCTGTAGGGCGCGGACTTCTCTGCTGCCGCGGCGGGGCGGCCTGCGGTAGGCTGCGCTCAGCGGCAGTCGGATGCCGATCATCCAGAGGGAGGACGGGATCATGCGCATCCTGGTGACCGGTGGCGCCGGCTTCATCGGATCCAACGTGGCGGACCGCTTCCTGGCCGACGGCCACGAGGTCGCCGTCCTCGACGACCTCTCCACCGGCCGGCGCGAGAACCTCCACCCGCGGGCGGTCTTCTACGAGCTCAGCCTGTGCGACGGGGAAGAGGTGCGCCGCGCCCTGGCCGACTTCCGCCCCGAGATCGTGGATCATCACGCCGCCCAGATCGACGTGCGCCGCTCGGTGGACGAGCCCGTGCACGACGCCTCGATCAACGTCCTGGGGTCGTTGAACCTGCTGCAGGCGGCGGTGGCCTGCGGGGCGCGCAAGGTCGTCTACGCCTCGACCGGCGGCGCGCTGTACGGCGAAGCCCGCACGCTGCCCGCCGACGAGGACCACCCGATCAACCCGGAATCGCCCTACGGCGTCTCCAAGCACACGGTCGAGCACTACCTCTATCTCTACAAGCTGCTCCACGGCCTCGACTACACCGTGCTGCGCTACCCCAACGTCTTCGGCCCGCGCCAGGACCCGCGCGGCGAGGCGGGGGTGAACGCCATCTTCATCGGGCTCATGAGCGACGGCCGCACGCCCACCATCTTCGGCGACGGTGAGCAGGTGCGCGACTATCTCTACGTGGGCGACGTGGTGGAGGCCAACGCCCTGGCGCTGGCGCGCGGCGGCGGCGAGATCGTCAACCTCGGCTGGGCCCGGGGCGTGTCGGTCAACGACATCTTCCGCGAGCTGGCGGCCATCCTGGGCTTCGCGGGCCAGCCGCTCTACGCGCCGGCGCGGCCCGGCGAGGTGCGGCGCATCTACCTGAGCGCCGAGCGGGCCGGCGCCGTGCTCGGCTGGGCGCCGCAGGTCTCCTTCGAGCAGGGTCTGCGCCGCACGGTGGAGTGGTACCGCTCGATTCGGTAGGGGGGCGCTGACCGCCATGGGGGCACGCGCCTAGTAGCGCAAGTAGAGGCTCGCCCGCCCGAACCAGCCCTCGCGGCCCGCACCCTCGGCGTGGTCGGCGTTCTCCAGCCAGCGGTAACCCCAGGAGAGCTCGGAGGCCACCCCGTCGCGCGGCGTCCAGCGGCCGCCCAGTTGCAGGGCGCGCGTGTGCTCCACCACACCCTTGAACTCGCTGCCCGAGGCAGGAGGGCCCTCCGGGTCGAAGGCCTCGCCCAGCTGGCCCTCGCCATGGTCGAGCAGCGCCCCGGCGGCGCTCACCGACCAGTTCGCCGAGAGGTCCAGCGCCCCCTGCGCCGCGAAGGTCCGCGCGTCGGGTCCCTGCGGGTAACCGACCGGCTCGCCGTGGTAGATGAAGTCCTCGCCGTAGAAGACCGCGTAGACGTAGCGGTAGACGCGGGTGTACTCGGCCTGCCAGCTCACCCGCCGCCCGGCGGCGTGGGCCACGCCCTGCCAGCCCGCCTGGTAGCCGATGCGCACCGGCGTGCCGCTGGTCTTGAAGGTGACGTCGTCGAGCAGGATCTCGCCGTAGAGCGTGTGGCCGCGCGCCGCGCGCCAGCGGACGTCGGCCGAGACCATGACGTTGTTGCGCACCGCCGCGCTCGAGTCGGGGTCCGCGTCCTGGGCGAGCATGCGCTGCACCAGCGTGAAGGGCACGACCGAGAGGACGTAGAGCGGCTCCCAGTGCGGCGAGGTGTAGCGCGCCGCCTCGGCGACGCCGAAGGTGAGGCGCGGAGAGAGCGCGAAGTCCAGCCGGTGCGCCGCCAGGCGCTCGCCGGCGACGGCGTCCACGTCGGCGTGCACGGCCGTGCCGCGCAGGCGGCCGCCGAAGAGCGCCCCGCTCCAGGTCAGGTTGGTGGTGGGGTCGGCCGTCGCCGACCACAGGAGCGTGCCCGTGCGTCCCGGCCCCCAGCCCTGGCGCACGCGCCCCAGGGAGAAGTCGATCCACGGGGTGTGCGCCGAGAGATAGGTGTCCTCGGTGTAGTGGATGAAATCGGTGTCCTGGACGAGCGGGTCGGCGTAGGCGCTCCCGCCGTCGACGCGCCCGGCGAACAGGTCCTGGTAGAGGAGCACCGGTCCCAGCTCGACGCCGATGCGCAACCCGGCGCGCGAGCGGTCGGCCAGGCGGCCGTCGCCGTTGGGCTGCTGCTCGAAGGCCGCGTCGAGGTAGGGGATGATGCGGATGCGCTGGTCCGGGTGGCCGGGACCTGCTTTCGGGCCGGGATGCCCGGGCGCCCACAGGACGAGCGGCCGGGTGTAGCCGGGCACGGCCGGGAAACCCCAGTCCACCAGCTCGCGCGAGAACTCGCGGTAGAGGCGCGTCAGGCCCGGGTCGCCCGCCCGATCGGGGTGCTGGGTCAGCGCGAAGGCGACCAGCCGGGCGACGTCGGCGCGGGCCATCGGGCGGGCGTCGAGCGACACCGTCGTGTCGAGGAGCCCCGCCGTGCGCAGGAGTTCCAGCTCGGCGTAGAAGGGACTCCCGGCGGGCAGCCGCTCGACGACGGCGGCGCGGGCGCCGGGGATGGCGGCGGTGGACGCGAAAGCCAGGAGAAGGGCCAGCCTGACGGCCCGGGTCCGAAGCATGCGGGCAATCTAGGAGCCGCTGTGGCGGGTGTCAATCCGCGGGCGGCCGCGCCCGGCGCGCAACCCCTCTCGGCGCCGCGCCTTCCGGCCCTCGGCCGCCCCTCTCCGGCCCGCTTGGGCCGCCACCGGGGGGTGTGCTAGCATTCCGCCCGCATCGCGCACCAAGTCGCATCGCGGCGGAGGGCCCCCCGGGGCGCCTCCGCGTGCCGTATTTGGAGGAGCCCCTTGAGCGAGAACGAGTCGCCCGCCGTGACCGCCGGCCTGGACCGCGCCTACGACCCGGCCGAGGTCGAGTCGCGCTGGTACCGCTTCTGGATGGAGCGGGGCCTGTTCACGCCCGAGGTGGATCCGGCCGCGCCGCCCGACCCCAGGGACACCTTCACCATCATGATCCCGCCGCCCAACGTGACCGGCAGCCTCACGATGGGCCACGTGCTCGTGCAGACCCTGCAGGACGTGGTGGTGCGCTGGAAGCGCATGGAGGGCTACGCCACCCTCTGGCTGCCCGGCACCGATCACGCCGGCATCGCTACCCAGAACGTGGTGGAGCGCGCCCTGGGCGAGCGCCAGATCACCCGCCAGCAGCTCGGCCGCGAGGCCTTCGTGCAGGAGGTCTGGAACTGGAAGGAGCGCTACGGCGGGCTCATCAACGAGCAGGAGCGCCGCCTCGGCTGCTCTCTCGACTGGAGCCGCGAGCGCTTCACCATGGACGCGGGCCTGAGCCGCGCGGTGACCGAGGTCTTCGTGCGCCTCTACCGCAAGGGCCTCATCTACCGCGGCGACTACATCGTCAACTGGTGCCCGCGCTGCCACACCGCGCTCTCCGACGAGGAGGTCAACCACGAGGAGACCGACGGCAGCCTCTGGTACATCAAGTACCCGATCAAGGGCACCGAGAAGTTCGTCACGGTGGCCACCACCCGCCCGGAGACCATGCTCGGCGACGTGGCGGTGGCGGTGGCGCCCAAGGACAAGCGCTACGGCCACCTGGTGGGCAAGACGCTCGTCCTGCCGCTGATGCGCCGCGAGATCCCGGTGGTCGCCGACGAGTTCGTGGACCCCAAGTTCGGCACCGGGGCGGTGAAGGTGACGCCGGGGCACGACCCCAACGACTTCGGGATCGGGCAGCGCCATGGGCTGGAGCCCATCGTGGTCATGAACCCCGACGGCACCATGTCCGAGCGGGCCGGGGACTTCGCCGGGCTCGACCGCTTCGCGGCCCGCAAGAAGGTGCTCGAGCGGCTCACCGACCTGGGGCTCCTGGCCCGCACCGAGAGCCACAAGCTCGCGGTCGGCACCTGCGACCGCTGCGGCACGGTGATCGAGCCCTACCTGTCGCGGCAGTGGTTCGTGCGCATGCGGCCGCTGGCCGAGCCGGCCATCGAGGCGGTGCGCAAGCGCAAGGTGAAGTTCTACCCGTCGCGCTGGACCAAGGTGTACCTGCACTGGATGACCAACATCCGCGACTGGTGCATCTCGCGCCAGCTGTGGTGGGGGCACCGCATCCCGGTGTGGTACTGCCGGGCCGCGGGCTGCGGCGAGATCCTGGTGGACACCACGCCGCCCGCCGTCTGCAGCAAGTGCGGCTCGGCCGACCTGGTGCAGGACGAGGACGTGCTCGACACCTGGTTCTCGTCGTGGCTGTGGCCGTTCTCGACCCTGGGCTGGCCGGACGACACGCCCGACCTGCGCGCCTTCTATCCGGGATCGCTCCTGGTCACCGGCCCGGACATCATCTTCTTCTGGGTGGCGCGCATGATCATGGCGGGCTTCGAATTCA
>CAYLSO010000259.1:0-8551 GCA_964386525.1 uncultured bacterium | reverse complement strand
TGGGGCTGCCGGTGCGGCTGATCGGTGTCGGGGAGGGGATGGACGACCTGGACGACTTCGATCCCCGCGCCTTCGCGGAAGCGCTGGTGCGTGGCTAGGCCGGGGAGCCGCGAGCCTCCCCGTCCGGCTCTACTCGCTGCTCCCGCCGCCGCCCATCTGGGTGGTGACACGCACGCGGTCGGAGATCATCGGTTTGGCGCCATGGCCGAAATCGAGCATCTCAACCCGCAGCACGTCCTTTCCGACGTCGCGCATGGGGTAGTCGGTGCTCGGTTTGCCGAGTGGCCAGGCGCGCTGGAAGTAGATTTTCTCCTCCTCCTCGCGCACCAGGCCCGTGATGGGGATCAGGTCGGTGTTATACCAGCGCCGGGCGGTGGAGATGGTCCCCTGCTGCATGGTGCTATCGGGCATGTCGCGGGCCGACCGGTAGGTCCGCTTGACCTCGACCAGCCGACAGGCGATGCGGCCCCTCGGCGTGTCCAGGGTGTCAATCCCGAGCTCGGTGTAGGTGGAGCGCTGGGCCTCCAGGTCACCCGGCGGGAGCTTCGAGACCAAGGACTTTTGCATCAGGGCCAGGGGGGTGCCGTCGGGGGCGTTGGTGACATGCATCTGGCGCATGTAGGCGATGCCGCGGACCTCGGAGAGCGAATCGAGGAATATGTTCTCGCTCACCAAGACGGCGCCCCAGTTGAGCCGATCGGGGTCCGGCCCCCAGCCGGTCTCGAGCCAGAAACAATCCTCGCTGCGGTAGGTCGTGACCACCCCGATTTGGATTCGCTGGCAATCGGTGGAGGTCTCGCCGCGCTCGTTCTGCCCGCCGACCTTGTAGAGCACCCAGTCTCCGGGCTTGAAGATCTTCTTCATCGGGTACAAGAGCGCTATGGACGACGGGATGTTCTTCTGCCCTCCGGCGGGCTGCCAAAGAGCGGGGAGCAGGAGGCCCACAAGGGCGGCGGCGAGGGCAAGGCGACGGACGGTCATGGAGGTTCCTCTGGGAATCCTGGATCGGCGGGAAATCCTCGGCAAGCGTAGCCCGCCTCTCGCGGTACTGTCAAACGTCCCCGCAGGAGCGATCGTGGAACCTCATCCGACGCAGGATTCCGGCGCGGCCCCGGGTGGAACGCAGGGGAGGCGCGTCGCGGCAGACCGCGCGGAGGCGCGGCGACTGGCGGGAGCCAGCGATGCAGCGCTGCTGGCCGCGCTGGTCTGCGCCTCTCCGGCCGAGCGGCGCGCCACGGCGCGTGCCATGCGGGTCGGGCTGCGGCGCGTGGGGCTGGCGGCCTGGGCCCGGCGCTCGCCGGCCGCCTGGCCGGAGGGGTTGCCCATCTCCGGCGAGGCGCGCGAGCGGCTGGCCATCGCCTTCGAGCTGGGGCGCCGCGCCTACGCCGCGCCGACCCCGGTGCTGGCCTCGCCGGCCGACGTCTACGAATGGTGCGCCGACCTGCGCACTGCCGACCGCGAGCGCTTCGTGGCGCTCTACCTCGACGCGCGCCACCGGGTGGTACGGCGGCGGCTCGTCTCCGTGGGCACGCTCACGGCGAGCCTGGTGCACCCGAGGGAGGTCCTGGGGCCGGCCCTGCGCGCCCGCGCCGCCGCGCTGGTGGTGGTGCACAACCATCCCTCGGGCGACCCCGAGCCCAGTCCCGAGGACTGCGCCTTGACCGAGCGCCTGCGGGACGCGGCCCGCCTGCTCGGGCTGGAACTCCTGGACCACGTGGTGGTGGGGAGGAACGGCTTCGTCAGCCTCAGGGAGCGCGGGGTTTTGTAAAAGTGGCCACTATGGCTTGACAGGCGGCCCGTCCTTTTCCAGAATCCCCAAGCCCGAAGCTCTCGAGGGTTCCAATGCCACACTCACCCGGAGGCATTCCCCTGGTCGGAGCTGCGGTTTGTTCGCATTGTCAGAGTGACCTGGCAGGCAGCCCGTTCGAGATTGCCATCCACACGGCGACCGAGGACGCATCGCTACCGCTCTGCCGGTCGTGCCAGGCGCTGCGCCAGGAGGGGCAGTTGCCTGTCGAGTTGTTATTGCAGCAATGGCGTTACGGCAGGGGAGGCCGCGAGGACGCCGGCAGCCCGCTCCAGCATCTGTACGTGAGCCTGGCGTGCCTGGGCTGCGGCGCGACGCTGACCTCACTGTCGGCGGTCAATGTCGGAGCCGCGCCCCTGATCTTCCCGGACTCGCGGCGGTTGCCGGACGGCTCGCTGGCGGTGCCGTGTCCGAACTGCCGACGTACCAACGTTCTCGAGGGACACGGCGGGCAGCTGCTGGCCGTGCGCCTCTGGTAGGCGATCCGCACCGACCGACTTCGAACTGCGCGGGCCATGGATAAGAGAGACGCGACATCCGAGACCCCAGGCGGCGCCGGCGCCGCGATGGACCGACATCGCACGCCCTACGGCTCGGTCGAGTTCCGCTCGCACGCCAGCGATCTGACCGTCGAGTTGCGCGGCCACTCCGCCCCGGATCTCTTCCGGCTGGCGGCCTGGGCGCTGGCGCGCACGCAGGTGCCCGACCCGGACGGCGACCCGGCGGCCGAGGACGTGATCGAGCTGGAGGCGGACGGCTGGGATGACCTCCTCGTGAACTGGATGAACCAGCTCCTGTTCCTCACCGAGCGCCACCGGGCCGTGTGGACCGAGGTGGATTTCCGCCGCCTCGAGGACAGCGGCCTCACCGCCAAGGTGAAGGGCTGCCCGTGGCCCGAGGGCCAGGCAACGCCGGGCCGCGAGGTGAAGGCGGCGTCCTACATCGGTCTGGAGCTCGTGCCGGGCCCGTCACTCTGGATGGCGCGCGTCAAGCTCGACCTGTAGCGCCCCCAGGACTCGACCTGTAGCGCGTCACCTTCGACCTGCAGGGCGGTCCGCTGCCTGGGCGGTGTCCTCCCGCGAGGCCCGCAGCAGCGACGCCGCGCCGTGGCAGCCTGAGACCGTGCCCACCAGCGCGTAGGCGGCGGGCGGTGCCTCCGGGTCCGTCAGCGTCGAGCGCAGGGCGCGGGCCGCGCGCGCCCAGTCCATCAGCGGGAAGACCCCGACGCCCTCCACCAGATGCGTCACGCGGCCGGCGAACGGCCCGACCAGTGGCACGACGCCCGCGGCGCGCAGGTCGCGCGCGTAGGCCCGCAGCGCCAGCGGGACCTCCCAGGTGCGTGGCTGCCGGGTGGCCGGGCAGACTGCGGGCTCGATGCAGTGGGCGGGGCAGCGCCACTCCGCGAAGGAGACGGCGAGCCGCGTGCCGGTGAGGAGGGCTAGGGGCGTGTCGGGCAGCAGCGGGGGGGGCACCTCCGCGAGCCGGACCTCGCCCGCCAGGGACCGCGCCAGCCAGCTCCCGAACAGCTGCGGGGCGAGCGGCGAGGGCACCAGCAGATCCTCCTCGCGCTGCCCGGAACCCTCCCGCCAGCCGTGCAGATAGTCCGCGAAGAACTCCTCCCAGTCCGCGGCCACGATCCGGAATCCGGCTCGCGGGGTCAGAGCGGCCGCGGCGCAGTCGCCTGCCCGGTCGATCGCCCAGATCTCGTCGCCCGGCAGCTTGCGCCGCTCGCGCGCCCGCAGGAGCGAGCGGGCGAAGTGGGTGCCGTAGCAGCCGCCGCCCACGATCAGGAAGCGGCGCGCCCGCCGCGGTTGGCTCACAGGGTCTCCGCCGCCGCTTTGCGCACCGCGGGGTCGGCGTCGGCGGCTGCGGCGGCCCGGAGCGCCTCCGCCGCTTCGGCGTCGCCGATCCGGCCGAGGGCCCACGCGGCGTGGGCGCGCACCAGGGCGTCGGGATCCGTGGCCAGAGCGCGGGCCAGACGCGGCACTGCCGCGGGCTCGCCGCGGTTGCCGAGCGCGACGCACACGTTGCGCAGGAAGCCGTCGCGGCGGGCGCGGGCGATGGGGCTGCCGGCGAAGCGCGCACGGAACTCCGCCTCGCCGAGGTCGAGCCAGTCGGCCAGCGGCGTGTCGAGCACTCCGGGGCGGGCCGCGAAGTCGGCGAGCCGGGCGGCGGCGGCGGGCTCGTTCCACGGGCAGGCCTCCTGGCAGTCGTCGCAGCCGAAGATACGGTCGCCGATCAGCGGGCGCAGGGCGAGCGGGATGGCGCCGCGCAGCTCGATCGTGAGGTAGGAGATGCAGCGCGCCGCGTCCACCTGGTAGGGGGCCACGATGGCGCCGGTGGGGCAGGCGGCGAGGCAGCGGACGCAGGCACCGCAGAGCTCCTCGGCCGGGGCGTCGGGGGCCAGGTCGCAGTCGGTGAGCAACACGCCCAGCAGGAACCACGAACCCCCGTCACGGCGCAGCAGCAGCGAGTGCTTGCCCACCCATCCGAGGCCGGCGCGCGCCGCCCAGGCGCGCTCCAGCACGGGTCCGGCGTCGACGTAGACGCGGCCGGCCGTGCCCGGGCGCTCGGTCTGCAGGAAGGCGAGCAGGCGGCCGAGCTTCCTGGGGAGCATGCGGTGGTAGTCGCGGCCGCGCGCGTAGCGGGCAACGCGCCCGGCCCCGGCGACGGCCCGGCGCGCCTCGGCCCCGGCATTCTCCGCGGGGAACGCGTAGTCGTACGCCACCGCCACCACGGAGCGCGCGCCCGGCAGGGAGAGCCGCGGGTCGGCGCGGCGGTCCTCGCGGGCGCCGAGGTAGCCCATGCCCGCCGCGAAGCCCGAGGCGAGCCAGCGGCGCAGGCGGCGCCGGTCGAGGTCCGCGGCGTCGCCCTCCACGCGGGCGATGCCCACGGCCGCCGCCCCGTCGGCGAGGGCGAGGCTCTTGAGCTGCTGTTCCAGAGAGTCCGAAGGGGTCATGGCGCGCTCGCCGCTCCCCCCGGGGGGGACCGGGCCGCCCGAGGCTACCACGGGACTTACCGCGAGTCTCCTCCGGCTGGTAGAATGGAAAACGGTTTCGCGACCGCCAGTCCGCCAGCGTCATCCTGGGGAGGACGGGAGAACGCGCCCGCGCGCCCTCTCGGCGCCCGGCGTCCCGAGCCACTCATCAGCGGAGGTCCATACCTTGCGATTCCCAGTTGGCTTCTTGCTCTCTCTCGCTGTCCTCGTTTTCTGCGTCACCTTGCTCCTGACGTCCGGACGGCGGGCCCCGGCGGCCCAGCCGGCCGCGCCGGCTCCCGGCAAACCCGCGACCGGCCAGGTGACACCCGCTAAGCCGGCGACACCCGGCGCGCCGCAGCCGGCGCCGAAGCCGACGCCCCAGCCGGCCGTGAAGCCGGATCCGGCGACGGCACCCGACCCGAATCTGGAGAAGACGGCGGCCGCCATCCGCGACAGCTCGGCGGCGGTGGGCCACGGCCGCCGCCAGCACGCGCTGCTGTTGGCGGGCAACGTCAAGGGCCTGTGGGACCAGTTCAGCGAGCCGGGCCGCGCCGCCGCCGGCAGCTTCGGCAAGTTCGAGAAGGCCTTCAAGGAGGGAACGGAGGAGTTCGGCGATTTCCAGTACTGCCTGCGCGACGGCGGGCGGCGGCAGGAGGGGCGCATCCTCTACAACGCCTACTGCCGGTACAGCAAGGCGCCGGTGCCGTTGGTGGTGCGCATCGCCTTCGACCCGGACGGCAAGATCTCCGGCTTCAGTGTGCGCAACGAGGCCAGGCCTTACGACAGCAAGTTCGAGAACTACCAGCCCAAGACCGAGTTGCGCCTGCCGGTGCGCGGCGAGTGGCTGGTGACGGCCGGCGGCCGCACCATGGAGCAGAACTACCACGCCGTGCTGCCCGACGAGCGCTTCGCGCTCGACTTCGCAGTGGTGAAGGACGGCAACCGCGCCGTGAGCGGCGGCGGGGCGAACGACTACTACTACTCCTACGGGCAGCCGGTGGTGGCCCCGGCAGCGGGCAAAATCGCGTGGGCCGCCGACGGCGTCGCCGACAACGCCCCCGGCAAGACCAATCTCAACAAGCCGTACGGCAATACCCTGGTCATCGACCACGGCAACGGCGAATTCTCGGTGCTCTCGTGCCTTAAGCGCTGGTCGGTGTTCGTGCGGGTCGGCCAGGAGGTGGCGCCAGGGGACACCCTCGCGCTGTGCGGAAACTCCGGGGCCAGCGGCGAGCCGCACGTGCAGTACCAACTGCAGAACGGACCCAAGCCGCAAGCCGCGGACTGCCTGCCCGCCGTCTTCGCGGACTACGTGGCCGACGACCAGCCGGTGAAGCGCGGCGAGCCGGTCTCCGGCCAGCGGGTGCGGCGCGGCGATTGAGCGGGCCGGCGCCAGCGGCGGCGCGACAGCGGTGGACGAGGGGCGGCCGGAGCCGACATAGTGCCCGGGCCGCCTCGCAGCCGCCCCGGCCCGCGCTTGCAGCGATTCCCACTCTTCCGGAGGACCCGTGCCCGCCACGCACGTGCTTCGCTTCGGCCACAGCCCCGACCCCGACGACGCCTTCATGTTCTACGGCTTCGCCGCCGGCGCCGTGACGGTGGAGGGCTACCGCGTCGAGCACGTGCTCGAGGACATCGAGTCGCTGAACCGCCGCGCCGAGTCGGCCGAGCTGGAGATCACCGCGGTCTCGGCGCACGCGTACGCGCGCCTGGCCGACCGCTACTGGGTGATGCGCACGGGGGCGAGCGTGGGGCGCGGCTACGGCCCCATAGTGGTGGCGCGCGCCGGCGGGCCGCTGGCCGGCCTGGAAGACCTCGCGGGCCGCACGGTGGCCCTGCCGGGCGCGGGGACGACGGCCGCGCTCGTCTTCGCCCTCTACGCCCCGGCCTGCCGCGCGGTGCAGCGGCCCTTCGACGCCATCCTCGACGACGTGGCGCAGGGCCGGGCCGACGCCGGCGTGATCATCCACGAGGGCCAGCTCACCTTCGCCGACCACGGCGTGCGTCGGCTGGCCGACCTCGGCGAGCTGTGGCGCGCCGACACCGGACTGCCGCTGCCGCTGGGCCTGGACGTCGTGCGCCGCGACCTCGGCCGGCCGCTGGCCGACGCCGCGAGCCGTGCCCTGCGCGCCAGCATCGAGTATGCGCGCGCCCACGAGGAGGAAGCGCTCGACTACGCCCTGCGCTACGGGCGCGGCCTGGAGCGCGAGGTGGGGCGCCGCTTCATCGACATGTACGTGAACGCCGACACCCTCGACCTCGGCCCCGAGGGCGAGCGGGCGCTCGGCGCGCTCTACGAGCGGGCGGCGGCGCGCGGGCTCATCCCGCGCGCCCCCGAACTCGTGGTGGTGGGCTAGGGGGAGTCATGGGCAAGCTGCGCCTCACCCGTCCGATCGTCTGGCTCGACCTCGAGACCACCGGGCTGGTGCTGCAGAAGGACCGCATCGTCGAGATCTCGGCGATCAAGGTGTGGCCCGACGGCCGCGCCGAGGAGCGCATGCGGCGGGTCAATCCCGGTATGCCCATCCCGCCGTCGGCCACCGCCGTGCACGGCATCACCGACGACGACGTGCGCGGCGAGCCGCCCTTCGAGCGCCTGGCCAAGGGCTTCGCGCAGTTCCTCGAGGACGCCGACCTGGGCGGCTTCGGCATCAGCCGCTTCGACCTGCCGCTGCTGCTCGCCGAGTTCCGCCGCGCCGGTGCCGCCTTCTCGCTCGAGGGCCGCGCGGTGCTCGACGCGCAAGTCATCTTCCACCGCCGCGAGCCTCGCGACCTGAGCGCGGCCTGCCGCTTCTACCTCGGGCGCGACCTCGCCGGGGCTCACGACTCGGCGGTGGACGCGGCGGCGGCCCGCGACGTGCTGCAGGCGCAGCTCGAGCGCTACCCCGACCTGCCGGCCGATCCGGCCGCGCTGAGCGCCGCACTGCGCGACGCCGCCTGGGTGGACGCGGAGGGCAAGCTGATCCTGGTGGGCAGCGAGGTGGTGGTGAACTTCGGCTCGCGCCGCGGGCGCTCGCTGCGCGAGCTGGCGGCCAGCGAGCCGGACTACCTGCAGTGGATCCTCGACAGAGACTTCTCCCCGGAAGTGATGGCCCACGTGCGCAAGGCGCTGGGGCGGTAGGGGACGCCCCGCGGCGGCGCCTAGCCGCGCGCTTCCGCCCACTCCGGCGCGGCCGGCGCCTCGTCCACCCGCAGGATCTCGTAGCGCGTGGTGCGCTGGGCCGGCGTGAAGCCGGCCTCGCGGATCAGCAGGAGGGTCTCGTCGAGCGTGGTCTGCACGACGTGGCCCGCCGCCTTGTGCACGTTCTCCTCGTAGAGCGTCCCGCCGAAGTCGTCCGCCCCGAAGAGCAGCCCCATCTGCCCGGCCCGCTTGCCCTCCGAGAACCACGACGCCTGGATGTGGTCGACGTTGTCGAGGTAGAGCCGCGCCGCCGCCAGCACGCGCACGTACTGCGCCGCGCCGGCGGTGCGCCGCACCTTGTTGGCGAGCACGCTGCCGTCGCGCTTGTACGACCACGGCACGAAGGCGGTGAAGCCCGGCTGCCCGCCGGCCAGCGCCTCGTCCTGCAGGGCGCGCACCACGTCGAGGTGCTCGAGCCGGTCCTCGGCGGTGTCGAGGTGCCCGTACATCATGGTGGCGGTGGAGCGCATGCCGAGGGCGTGCGCGGCGCGGTGCACCTCGAGCCAGCGCTCCGAGGGGCCCTTCTTGGGGCCCAGGCGCCGGCGCACGCGGTCGGAGAGGATCTCGGCGCCGCCGCCGGGCA
>CAYLSO010000258.1:0-47535 GCA_964386525.1 uncultured bacterium | reverse complement strand
CTGCGGACCGCCCCGCGGAGGCCTTCTCCCCGGCGGGGGGTCCGGCATCGGGGGAGACCGTGCACTTCGCCAGCTTCCACAGCCGCCGCATCCTGGTCGCCGACCGCGAGACCCCGCAGCGCGAGCGCGTGGTGGGCCTGCTCAGCCTCGACGGCTACGCGGCGCGCGGCGCCGGCGACGCCGAGGAGGCGCTCGCCGCGCTGCGGGGCACGCCGTACGATGCCGTGCTCTGCGACCTGCGGCTCCGCGACGGGGCCGGCGCTCCCCTGGCGCCGCGCCTGCGCGAGGAGTGGCCGCAGCCCGGCCTGGTGCTCGTGGCCGCCCCCGAGGACGCCGCTCTGGCCCAGGCCGCCGTCCCCGACGCCGCCGACGACGTCCTGCGGCGCGACCGCTGTCCCGAGGACCTGCAGCTGGCGGTCCGCCGAGCGCTGGAGCGGGCGCGCCTGCGCCACGAGAACGGCGAGCTGCGGGCCGCCCTGGAGCGCGAGATGCGCGAGCGGGCGCGCGAGCTGCGCCGCTCGCTGCGCCGCGCCGGGCGCGCCTACCGCCTGGCGCTCGAGTCGCTGGTGGCCGCGCTGGACGCGCGCGAGGGCGAGACCCAGCGCCACTCGAAGCGCGTCGCCGAGTACGCGCTGCGGCTGGCCGACGTGATGCAGCTGCCCGAGCGCCACAAGCAGAAGATCTTCCACGGCGCGCTGCTGCACGACCTCGGCAAGATCGGCATCCCGGACTCGGTCCTGCTCAAGCCGGGGCCGCTCACCGCCGAGGAGTGGCGGGTGATGCGCAGCCACCCGCGCGTCGGCTTCGGCATCGTGCGCGACCTGCCCTTCCTGCGCACCGCCGCCGAGTGCATCGTCGGCCACCACGAGCGCTACGACGGCCACGGCTACCCGCTCGGCCTGCGCGGCACCCAACTGCCACGGGCGGCGCGCATCGTGGCCGTGGCCGACGCGCTGGACGCCATGTCGGTGCAGCGTCCGTACCGCCCGGCGCTGCCCTATTCGCGCATCCAGGAAGAGCTGCTCACGAACCGCGGCACGCAGTTCGACCCCGAGGTCACCGACGCCGCCGTGCATCTCTTTCGCGGCTACGGCGACCTGCACCCCGACGCGCAGCAGGCGCGGCGGGCGGCCGAGCGCGCACCGCGGGCGGACCGCGAGCCGGAGCCCAACCGCAGCTCGCGGCTGGCGGCGTAGGGCCGTCGTGCGATACCTCACCGCCGCCGCCGTCCTTCTCCTCCTCGCCGCTCCCGCGCGCGCCCTCACCGTGGACACGCAGGACCGCGGCGCCGTGGCGGCGCTCTTCGACAGCGTCTACCTGGCCTCCGAGGGCGTGCCCTCGGGTTTCAGCGGCAACTACGCGGCGTGCGCGGCGGGTGACGTCTCCGCCGCGTACCGGGACGCCGGACTGCGGCGCCTCGCCTACTTCCGCGCTATGGCAGGGCTGCCGTCGGACGTGGCGCTGCGCGCCGACTGGAACGCCAAGTGCCAGGACGCCGCCCTGATGATGACCGCCAACCGGCAGCTCTCGCACTCGCCGCCGGCTTCCTGGACCTGCTACACGGCGGGCGGCGCCGAGGCGGCGGGCAAGTCCAATCTGGCCGGCGGCTACGCCACGCTGCCGGCCGCCGTGACGGGCTGGATCCTCGACGGCGGCGTGCCCTCGGCCGGCCACCGGCGCTGGATCCTCTACCCGCCGCAGCAGACGATGGGGGTGGGGGCGACCTTCGGGAACAGCTACCCGGCGTACGATCTGTGGGTCATCGGCGGGGCCGGCGCGCGGCCGCCGGCGCCCGAGTGGGTGGCCTGGCCGCCCGCCGGCTACGTCCCGTACCAGACGGCCGGCGCGCTGTGGTCGTTCTCGTACCCCGGTGCGGACTTCTCGGCCGCCGCCGTGGCGCTCACCCGGGACGGCGCGGCGGCCCCCGTGCGCCTCGAGACCGTCGCCAACGGTTACGGGGACAACACGCTCTGCTGGACCGTCCTCGACTACTCGGGCAGCAAGCCGGCGCGCGACGTGCGCTACCACGTCGCGCTCAGCAACGTGCGCGTGGGCGGCGCGCCGCGGACCTTCGCCTACGACGTCGTGGTGTTCGATCCGGCGTCCGCGCCCGGCATCGCCGTGGACCAGCCCGACGGCGCGGCGCGGGTGCGCCTGCTGGCGAACGTGCCCAATCCCTTCACGGCCGCCACCGCCGTGCGCTACGAGCTGCCGGCGGCCGCCGACGTCGCGTTGTCGGTCTACGACGTCTCCGGCCGGCGCGTCGCCCAACTGGCGCGCGGGCGCCGGGCGGCCGGGGCCCACGCGGCGGTGTGGGACGGCCGGGAGGCCTCGGGGGCGCGGGCGGCCCCGGGCGTCTACGTCGTCCGCCTGACGGCCGGCGGCACGGCCGCGGCCCGCCGTATCCTGCTGCTCCGCTGACCCCCGGCCGCCCGGGCGGCGCTTCCCGCGGCACTCGAATTCTCCCGCGAAGCCCCCGCATCCTGCCCCTCCTGGGGCCGGCATGCCGTATACTGCGCGCGACAGCGAACCCTTGGCGCCGCCCGGCGAGCGGCGGCGCGGCGTCCCCGCGTCTGCGCCGGAGAGGAAGCCCGATGCGTCTCATCTGTCTGCTCACGCTCCGTCACAAGTACCGCCCCGTGGCCGCCACCAGCGGCTTCCAGCGCGAGCGCTGCGAGCGCTGCGGCAAGGTGCGCGCCCGCGTGCTGCCGGCGCTCCTCCAGCAGGTGGAGAAGCGGCTCGACCTGATCCCCAACCCGAAGTACTGGACCCCCGGCACGGGCACCTCACACGCCGGGGTGATCGGGGTCGACAACCGCTGGCTGCAGCGCGGCTACGCCAACGAGGAGCTGGCGCCGCCGCCGACCACCGGGGCGCGCAGCAACTGACGGCGGCTTCTGGGGCTTCGTGTAACTCCTGAAACAGGGCAGAGGCCGAGCGGAGGAACCGGCGCGTGAGCGGCCTCTTCGTGGTCCTCGTGGTGGCCGCAGTCCTCACCCTGGCCTACCGCTACTACAGCGCCTTCCTGGCGGCCCGGGTGCTCGTGCTCGACGACGCGCGCCGCACCGCGGCGCACCGCCTCTACGACGGCCAGAACTACTACCCGACCGGTCGCTGGGTGCTCTTCGGGCACCACTTCGCGGCCATCACCGGGGCCGGGCCGCTCATCGGGCCGGTGCTGGCGGCGCAGTTCGGCTGCTTCCGCGGCCTCGCCTGGCTGGTCGTCGGCGTGGTGGTGGCCGGCGCCGTGCACGACTTCACCATCCTGGTGGCCAGCACGCGGCGCGACGGCCGCTCCCTGGCCGAGCTCGCGCGCAGCGAGATCTCGCCGCGCGCCTACGTCCTCGCCGCCGTCGCCATCCTGTTCATCGTGGTCATCGCCCTGGCCGGCCTCGGGCTGGCGGTGGTCAACGCCCTGCGCGAGTCCTCGTGGGGCACGTTCACCGTCGCCATGTCGATCCCCATCGCGGTGGCGATGGGGCTGTGGATGCACCGCCTGCGGCCCGGCCGCGTCGCCGAGGCCACGGTGGCCGGGGTGCTCGCGATGATGGCCTGCGTGATCCTCGGCCGCTGGATCCCGCAGACGCCGCTCGGCGCCGTCTTCACCCTCGGCAAGACGCAGCTCACCCTGGCCATGGCGGCCTACGGTTTCGTGGCCTCGGTGCTGCTGGTGTGGCTGCTGCTGGCCCCTCGCGACTACCTCTCGACCTACATGAAGCTCGGCACCATCGCCTTGCTGGCGCTCGGCGTCTGCCTGGTGAACCCCGTACTCAAGATGCCGGCGGTGACCGAGTACGCCGCCGGCGGCGGGCCGATCGTCCCGGGGCCGCTCTTCCCCTTCCTCTTCATCACCATCGCCTGAGGGGCCATCTCGGGCTTCCACTCGCTGGTCGGCTCGGGCACCACGCCCAAGATGCTGGACCGCGAGAGCGACGCGCGGCCGATCGGCTTCGGCGCCATGCTGTGCGAGGGCGTGGTCGGCGTCATGGCGCTCATCGACGCCACCTCGCTGCACCCGGCCGACTACTTCGCCATCAACGTGACGCCGGAGAAGTTCGCCGCCCTGGGGCTCGTGCCGGTGAACCTGGCGGAGCTGCAGGCCGAGGTGGGGGAGACGCTGGCCGGGCGCACCGGCGGGGCGGTGTCGCTGGCCGTGGGCATGGCGCAGATCTTCTCGGGCATCCCCGGCATGCGCGGTCTGATGGGCTACTGGCACCACTTCGCCATCATGTTCGAGGCGCTCTTCATCCTCACGACCATCGACGCCGGCACGCGCGTGGCGCGCTTCATCCTGCAAGAGGAGGCCGGGCGCGTGCACAAGCCGCTCGGGCGCACCGACTGGCTTCCGGGCGCGGCGGTCGCCAGCCTGCTGGTATGCGGCGGCTGGACGTACTTCATCCTCACCGGCTCGATCAGCACCATCTGGCCGATGTTCGGCATCGCCAACCAGCTGCTGGCGGGCGTGGCGCTCACCGTCGGCACCACGATTCTGATCAACTCGGGGGGCGCGCGCTACGCGTGGGTGACCGCGGTGCCGCTGGTCGGCGTGACGGCCATCACGCAGACCGCCGGTTTCCTGTCCATCCGCGACAACTACTTGCCCAGGCTCACCGCTGGAGATCCGGGCCAGGCCTTCCAGGGCGGCCTCAACGCGACCCTCACTGCGATCATGATGACCTGCATGGCCCTGGTCCTGGTGGAGGCCGGCGTGCGCTGGTGGCAGGTGCTCTCCGGCCGGCGGCCGGTGGTGCCGGACGTGTGCGTGACGGGGGGCGCTGCGGCGCGGCCCGCGCCCGGCTCCCCGAGCGCCTGCTGCTGAGGGGCGCTGCGCATGAGGGGTGTTGCGCCTTCCCGTCGAGCGCCGCCGGAAGTAATGTCGCCGCGGCATGACCGAACCCCGTGAATCGAAGTCCCGTCGCCGCTGGATCCTGACCGGCGCCGCCGTCGCCGCCCTGGCGTTGGCGGTGGCCGGCATGCGGCTCGAGTCCCCGCGGGTCATCGGCTCGCCGTTCCTTTCAACCCCCGATTCCGCCGGCTTGCGCTGGGGGCCGGCGATCGAGGTGCGGCCGGGGGAGCGGCTCCGCTGCCGTCTGACCGTGGCGCGCGGCGTGGTTGCGCGCGGGCCCGCCGCCGCCGCCGCGGCGTGGTTCGGCATCGTGCCGCAGGGGCGGCCGTGGCACCCCGAGGCCCTCGCGCTGCGGCCGCTCGATCTGGCGCGGAGCGGCGAGCGCACCTACCAGTTCACCTTCCGTGCCCGCGAGGCTGAGACACGGCGCGTGGTCTGGAAAGACGGGGCGAGCGGCTCGGCGCTGCGGCTCGCGCGCGTCGAGGTGGCGAGCGAATGGGCCGTGTGGGACGCCGCGGCGCGCGCCTGGCCGTACGCAGGTCGGTTCTGGGCTTTCCTCGCGCGCCTCGGCCTCGCCCTCGCCGCGTGCGCGGCGGCCGGCGCGGCGGCCGCCGCCTGGGCCCGAGCCCGGGAGCGGCGCGGCGGGCCGGCCGCACCCCGCGGTCCCGCCTCCTCGACGGCGGCGGGGCTGGCCGCCTACGCCCTGGCCGGCGGCGCCCTGTGGTGCCTCGACGCGGCCATGTCGTGGATCCCCGATGCGCAAGGGATCGGCCCGCTGTGGACGCTCATGCCCGGGCGTAGCGGCTGGCGCTGGGAGGCCCCGCTGGGTCTCTCGGCGCTCGGACTCGCCCTGCTGCCGCTGGCAGGGGCGGCGGTCTGCGCCGGCGCCTGGAGCGCCCTGGTGCGCCGCCGCGCGTGGACTGCGTGGACGCTGCCGCTGGCGCTGCTCGGCGTGCGCTTCGCCGTGGTGACCCTCGGCCCGCGCAGCGATTTCAAGGTCTACGACACCGCCGGCCTGGCGCTGTGGGCCGGGGTGAGTCCCTACGCCCTGACTCCCGAGCGCGTCCTCAACCCACCGCCCTTCGTTCTGGCGTGCGGGCTCCTGCCGTGGGTGCCGCTCGGCGTGGCCGCCTTCGCGTGGTTCGGACTCAAGGTGGTGGCGGCGGCGTGGTGCGTGCCGCTGGCCCGGCGGGGGCTGTCGCCGCGCGTCGCGGCCGGCACGACCGCCGGGCGCTCGCGTCCCTGGTGGGCGCACCCCGAGTGGCTCGCCCTGTGGGTGGCCGGCCGCCTCGTCGCGATGGACCTGCAGTACGGCAACACGAACACGCTCGTGCTCGTCTTGCTGCTCGCGGTGGCCGCGGCGGTGGCCGCCGGCCGCGGCGGGCCGGCCGGAGCCGCCGCGGTGGGCGGGATCGCGGTCAAGGCCACCCCGGTCTGGGCCCCGGTGGCCGCCCTGCTCGCCGGCCGCCTGCGCTGGGCGCTACCGGCGCTGGCGGCCGCGGCCGCACTCACGCTGGCCTCGGCGGCCACACTCGAGCGCCTCGCGCCGGGCGCCGGACTGGGATTCCTGCGCGAGGCGGCGCCGCGCCCGGGCGATCTCTCCCTGGGCCGGGCGGACAACCAGTCGCTGCGCGGCCTGGTGGACCGCTACGTCGGCGGCGCCGAGGTCCACACCGCCGGCGTGCGGGCCGTGCCCACCTTGGCGCTCGGCGCATCGGCGGCGCGCAGCGTCGAGGTGGTCCTCGATCTGCTCGTCCTCGGCGCGGTCTGGCTCCTGGCGCGAAGGGCGCGGGCGGCGGGGGACGCAGAGGGCTCAGGCCGCGCCGCCTGGGCCGACCTGTGGGCCGGTGCGGCCCTCGCCCTGCTCCTCACCTCGCCGGGCTCCTGGACCGTCCACTTCGCGGTGCTCTACCTGCCGCTGGTGGTCCTCATCGCGCGCTCACAACGCGGCAGTCGGCCGGCCGCCGCTGCCGTGGTGCTGCTCGCCGCGGCGATCCTGCCGCCGGCCTTCTCGCGGGCGCTGGGCGGCCTGGCGCTCGCCCATTCCTGGCTCACCCTGACCTCGCTCGCCGCTCTGGCCGCCCTGCTGCGCCCGGCCGCGCCGGCTGCCCGCTGAGCGCCGCGTCAGCCGCCGCTCGCCCTGGGGGCACGGCGGTGCCATAATGCCTGGGCGCCGGCCCCCGCGCCGGATCGAATCCGCAGACACAGCCTGGGGCGGGCAGCGCCGTCCGGAGGAGGGCTCATGAGCGGTCCGACCGTGCTTTCGCTCGGCGTCCACGCGGACAGGGTTCGCGCCCGCCTGGCCGACCTCGTCCGCGCCCGCGTCGTGGAGCAGACCTGGAGCCGCGACACCAGCCTGTGGGCGACCACCCCGGAAGCGGCGCGCGCGGTCGCCAACCGGCTGGGCTGGCTCGACGCGCCGCTGGCAGCCGAGCCGTCGCGGGCCGAGTTCGAGACGTTCGCCGCCCGCGTCCGCGCCGACGGTTTCGTCCACGTGATGCTGCTCGGCATGGGCGGCTCGAGCCTTTGCCCCGAGGTGCTGCGGCGCACCTTCCCGCCGGCCAACGGCTCCCCGTCGCTCACCGTCCTCGACTCGACCGATCCGGTCACCGTGCTGGCGGCGCAGCGCGCCGCACCGCTGCCGCGCACGCTCTTCGTCGTCTCCACCAAGTCGGGCACGACCATCGAGACGGTCTCCCTGCTCCGCTACTTCTGGGAGGTCTGCGAGGCGGCGCGCCCGGCGGGGGCGGGGCCGGCGTTCGTGGCCGTCACGGACCCGGGCACCCCGCTCGACCGCGAGGCGCGCGAGCGCGGCTGGCGCCACGTCTTCTCCGGGCCCCCGGACGTAGGCGGGCGCTACTCGGCGCTTACGCCCTTCGGCCTGCTGCCTGCCGCGCTCCTCGGCGTGGATCTCGGCAAGCTGATCGGCCGCGCCGGACGCATGCGCGAGTCGTGCCGCGCGCGGGGCGAGGAGAACCCCGGCCTGGTCCTCGGCGCGGCGCTGGCCGAGCTGGCGCGGGCCGGGCGCGACAAGGTCACCTTCGTGGTTGACCCGCCGCTGGCGAGCTTCGGGCTGTGGGCCGAGCAGCTGTTGGCGGAGAGCCTCGGCAAGGAGGGCAAGGGCCTCGTGCCGGTGGCGGGAGAGCCGCTGGGGGGGCCCGACGTCTACGGCCAGGACCGCCTCTTCGTTCACCTCGGCATGCACGGCGCGCGCGGCCCCGACGGTGAGCGGCTGCGGCGCCTCGAGGCGGCGGGGCACCCGGTGATCCGCATCGCCCTCGACGACGCCTACGATCTCGGCGCCGAGTTCTTCCGCTGGGAGTTCGCCACCGCGGTGGCGGCCGTGGACCTCGGCGTCAACGCCTTCGACGAGCCCAACGTGGGCGAGAGCAAGGAGAACACGGGCCGCGTGCTGGCCGCCTACCAGGCCACCGACCGCTCGGAGCGCGAGACCCCCTGCGCCCAGGCGCGCGGCGTGCGGCTGTGCGGGCCGCCCGGCCTGCCGCCGCGACCCGGCGGCGCCGGCGGCGAGGAGGAACTCATCGGCCTGCTGCGGCAGTGGCTCGACGCGATCCCGGCGGGCCACTACCTCGCGGTGCAAGCCTACCTGCCGCTCGACGAGCGCACCGAGGCGCGCCTCGAGCACATCCGCGCCCGGCTGCGCGACCGCCAGCGGCTGGCGGTCACCCTCGGCTTCGGACCGCGCTACCTGCACTCGACCGGGCAGCTGCACAAGGGTGGCCCGCCCACCGGCGCCTTCCTGCAGATCACGGCCGACACGCCCGCCGAGCTGCCGGTGCCCGGCGGCGGCTTCGGCTTCGAGCAGTTGATCCGCGCCCAGGCGCTCGGCGACGCGCGGTCGCTGGCCGGGCGCAACTTGCCGGTCTTGCGCCTGCAGTTGACGGTGGACGGGGATCTGGGAGCCGTCGAGGAGTGGCTCGAGCGCCTGACGGCGATCCGCGGCGCGCCGTGAACGGATCTCCCGTGCACGCGGCCGGTCCCGAGGTGCACATCCGCGTGCACGCCGACGCGGGGACGGCCTCCTACGACGCCAGCGACATCTTTCGTCGCGAGGTGGAATCGGCCGCCTGGGTGCGCGGCCGCGCCAGCGTGGCGCTGTCGGGCGGCAAGACCCCGCGCCAGTTCTTCGAACGGCTGGGCGGCTCGGGCTTCGCGCGGTGGGCGGGCTGGAAATCGCTGCACGTGTTCTGGGCGGACGAGCGCGCCGTGCCCGCGTCGTCGGAGGAGAGCAACTACCGGCTGGTGCGCGAGACCATCCTCGACCGCGTCCCGCTCACCCTCACTCAGGTGCACCGCCTGCGCGGCGACGCGGCCGACCTCGAGGCGGAGGCGGCGCGCTACGGACGCTGCCTCGCCGGCTTCGCGCGCGGCGGGGTGCCCCGCTTCGACGTCATCCACCTCGGGCTCGGCCCCGACGGCCACGTGGCTTCGCTCTTCCCCGGCAGCCCCGTGCTGGCCGAGCCGTCGCGCTGGGTGGTGGCCGCCCCGGGCCCGCCGCCGCTCGAACGGCGCCTGACGCTGACCCTGCCGGTGCTCAACGCGGCCCGCGTGGTGCTCTTCTACGTCACGGGTGCGGACAAGGCCGAGGTCGTGCAGCGGGTGCTCGAGGGCGACGAGCCGCTCGAGCGCCTGCCGGCGCGCGGCGTCCGCCCGCCCGGCGCCCGCGTGCACTGGGTACTGGACCGGGCCGCCGCCTCGCGGCTGGGCCCGGCGCTCGAGAAGCGCTAGCCGCCGGCCGGCCGGGGGTGCCCCGGGTGGCCGCTAGGCCCGGGCCGCCAGCCGCGCGGCGCCGAAGAGCGCCGCCCTCTCCTCGAGCACGACCCGCACGGGCACGGTTTCGAGGAAGGCGCGCAGCGGCTCCTTGGCGAGGAAGGCCTCGCGGAACGCCGCGCCGCGCAGCGCCTCGAGGAGCGGGCTCGCGATGCCGCCGGCCACGTAGATCCCCCCCGCAGCCACCGCGCGCAGGGCGAGGTTGCCGGCCTCGGCGCCGAGGGCGCCGAGCCACAGCTCGAGGGCGCGCGCGCAGATCGCGGCGCGGCCGTCGCGGGCCACACGGCTGATGGCGGCGTTGCGGTCCGCGGCGGCGGCCAGTTCCTGCGCCAGCCACGGCGGCTCCGCGGCGCGCCCGGTGTCGCGCAGGAATTCGTGGATGCGCGCCAGGCCCGGCCCGGCGACGACGTGCTCGCAGGTGACGCGCGGGCCGCGCTCGAGCAGGTAGCGCAGAAGCGCGATCTCCTCCTCGCCGCGGGGCGCGAAATCGGCGTGCCCGGCCTCGGTGGGGACGGCGTGGTAGGCGCCGCGGTCCCAGAACAGGATGGACTCGCCGAGGCCGGTGCCCGGGGCGATGACGGCCCGCGTGCCGCCGTTGCGCGGCCTTCCCGGCAGCAGCTGCGCGAGCTGGGCGGGGGCGAGGTCGAGCACGCCGGCGGCGGTGGCCACGAGGTCGTTGACCAGGACGACGGCGCTGCCCGGCAGGAGCTCCGCCAGGTCGCGCGCGTCCACCGTCCACGACAGGTTGGTGGCCGAGCAGAGCCCGTCCACCACCGGGCCGGCGACGCCGAAGCCGGCGCGCTCGACCGGTTCGGGATGGGGGCCGAGGAAGTCGCGCACCAGGCTCGGCAGGTCGGGGTAGCGGCGGCTCTCCAGCCGCTGCGCGCGCCGCTCGACGAGCGTCTCCCCGCGCGCCTCGAAGAGCGCCAGGTTGGTCTTGGTCGCGCCGACGTCTCCGGCCAGGATCATGCCGGTCACCTTAGCATCGGCCGGCGGGGGCGGCCAGCCGGCGGCGGTCACGCCGCGGTCGGCGCGGCGCT
Organism: uncultured bacterium; assembly: GCA_964386525.1. GTDB lineage: Bacteria > Eisenbacteria > RBG-16-71-46 > RBG-16-71-46 > DASYSL01 > CAYLSO01. Next base: position 36,858 of record CAYLSO010000258.1, on the reverse strand, counting down.
GCCCGCCGCCGGATCGCCGGGCTCGGGCAAGCGCGGCCGCACGGCGCGCACGACGGCCGAGTGCGCCGCGCCGTCGCCGGGCAGCTCCACCGCGTCGCCGGGGCGCTTGCCGAGCAGCGCGCGGCCGAGCGGGGCGAGGTAGGAGACCACCTCGGGGCCGAGCCGGTCGTCGCCCTCGCCCAGGATCCAGAGGCGCCGCGAGCCGCCGTCCGGCAGTTCGAGCTCGACCTCGGTGCCGAGGCCGGCGACGCCGGGCGGGCGGTCGAGATCGTCGATGACCGAGACGTTGGCGAGCCTGGCCCCGAGCTGGGCGAGCCGCGCCTGCGTCTGCCGCTGCTTGAGCTTCGCCGATTCGTACTCGGCGTTTTCGCGCAGGTCTCCCAGCTCGCGTGCCTTCTGGATGGCGACCGGGATCTCGCCGCGCAGCGCCTGGTCGAGGCCCTTGGCCTCGCGCCGCAGGCGTAGCAGCGTCGCCCGCGTCAGGAAGATACGGGGCAGCTCGTGCGCTTCCACCTTGCCGCTGTTGGCGGTGATGGCGCGGGCGGCCATGTGGCGCTTCTCCCGCACTCGGGCCGCGAAGTCGGCCAGTCCGGCGGTCTCCGCCCATTCGAGGAAGGGGAGCAGCGAGCGGTCGCTGCCGCGCCAGCCGAGCAGCAGCCGCTCGATGCGGGCCCGCGTCTCGGCGCCGGGGACGGCCGCGGCGGCGGCGAGCGCCAGCGGCCCGTCGGTGGCGAGCAGGGGCAGCCCGGCTTTCACGCGCTGTGGCCCGGGCCCGCTCTCGAGCAGCTCCGCGAGGCCGCACGCCGACTCCCACGGATCCAGGGCCGGGAAGCCGCCGGGGCCCGCGCCGGCGCCCCGCGCCGGGGCGCGGACGCCGTACGCGCGCTCGAGGACGGCCAGCGCGGCGTCGGGCCACTCCACGGCGCGACGGGCCAGGGTGGTGAGGAACCCGCCGGCGCCCTCGCCCAGGCGCGCCAGGAGGCTCTCGAAGGCGAGATCCTTGACGTCGGTGAAGCGCGCGGCGATGCCGGAGCGCACCGCGGCCTCCCACTCGGCCGAGGCCAGGCCCCACTCGATGGTCTGCCGCTGCTCCGGCCCCGAAGGCAGCTCGCGCGGATCGAAGCCGTCGGCCAGGGCGCGCGCCAGCACGGCGGGCGCGGCGGCCGCCGATTCCGCGTCGGCGACGATGGCGAGCACGAGCAGGGCCCCGACGCGCTCGCGCCATGCCAGCGCCGGGTCGTCGCGCCAGGCGCGCAGCACGGAGCCGCGCTCCTGCGCCAGCCGCACCGCCTCGTCCGGATGCTGCGCGAGGAACCGGCGCAGCGTGGTCAGCACCTGGCGCGCGTCGGCGCCGCGGTCGAAGCGGGGCAGCGGCACTGCCGGCTCGATGGCGCCGGCGGGCGCTCCCGGCCCTGCCGCGATGAGCCGGTAGCGGCCGCGATAAGCCGCGCTGCCGTCGACCCGCGGGTCGGCGGGGAGGCGGGAACGGGCGGCGTTCCAGAAGGCGGTCCACTCCGTCTCCGGTACGGCGTAGCGCACGAGCAACTTCTTGAGATCGGCGCCGGCGGCGTCGCCGCCCAGCCGCCGCAGGGCTCGCACGATCAGGTCCACGGGGTCGGCGGCGCGCAGCTCCGCCAGCCGGTCGGCCTGCCACGCGGCGAGCACCGCGAGGTCCTCGGGGTCGAGCGGGACGAGTGCCTGGTGCGCACCGCGCAGGGTCATGCGGTGGCCGGGGCGGCCGGGGAAATCGATCCAGACCTCCTCGCGCGTCAAGCTCGAGACGCGGCCGACGCCCCACGAGCCGTGCTCCGCGTAGGCACCCGGCACGAACGGCAGCAGGCGCTCGAAGAGCGGCAGCCACGATGCCGCGGGATCGGCGCCGTAGCCGGCGTCCTCGAGCAGGGCGCGAGCGGCGGCTCCCTGGGGCAGGGCGGCCTCGACCACCTCGGGCACCAGCGCCACGAGGCCGCCCGGCTCGGCCAGGTCGAGCAGCATGGCGCGCAGCGTCTGCCAGGTCGCGCCCGCCAGTCCCGCGGCGCGCAGGGCCGGCCAGGAGAGCTCGAGGAAGCCCGCCACGCGCTCCGCCTCGCCGCCCTTGGCGAACAGCGGCAGCGGCGGCAGCGCCAACCGCAGGTAGGCGGGATCGCTCTCGTCGAGCAGGCTGAGAAGGGCTTCCTCCATGCCCTCGGCGTCGTGCCGGCGGGCGAGCGCGTCGAGGGCGCGGCCGGTGGCGTCGAGAGCGCTCTCGCGCTCGCCACGCGCCTCGTACTGGCGGGAGAGGCGCCACGCCAGACGGGCCTCTCCGGGGGCGGCCTCGTGGGCCTCGATCAGCGCCTCGAAGCGCTCGTCCTCGCCGCCGGTCTCGTCGGCGGCGTGCACCAGCCAGCGGGCCGCGGGCGGCCCGGCCTCGGCACGCAGGGCGCGGCGGGCCACGAGTGCGACCGCCGGCCAGGCCGCGGCCTGCGCCAGGCGCTCGCACAAGCCCACCAGGAGCCGCGCCGCCTCGGCCCGCTCGCCCTGCGCCTCCAGCAGCGCGGCGTGCGCGTACTGGGCCTGCGCTCCGGCCTGGTTTTCGGCCAGCCGCCGCTCGCCGCGCTTGTGCCACTCGCCGCCCTGCGGATGGCGGGCCATGCCGGCGGCCCAGGCGTCGAGTTCCTCGAGGCGCCCGGCGTCGAGGGCGGCGGCTTCGGCCGCGAAATCGCCGGCCGGCTCGTAGGGATTGGTAAGCGGAGAGGTCGATGGGTTCACGGGGCGGAGCCTAGCGGCGGAAGGGTCTCGGGGGCAAGGCGCGGTGCCCCGCCGGCGCGGGGCCGCCGGCAAGGTCGCCGCAAAGAGTCGGGGCGCGCGCCGAGGGAGGAGGTCCTCAGGCGCCGCGCCCCTGTGCGCCGGAGACGCGCACGGCGCGCCTCCGGGGAAAGCGGGAAGTGGTCCCTAGCGGTACGTAGCCTTCAGCGAGCCCCAGGTCGTCGTCTGCGTCGGCAGCGCGCAGTCGCAGCTGGGCATCTGGCCGGAGAGCATCCCGTAGCAGATCTGCTGGCCGTGCTTGATCGCCAGGCCCTGCGGATCGTCCGAGGGGTCCTGCGGGGGCATCGGCGAGTAGAAGCAGAAGGTCCCGTAACCCGAGATCCCCGGCTCGCAGCCCAAATCGGACTCGGGAAGGAACTTGATCGCCGGGCCGTTGTACTGGTCGGGCAGCGAGGGGTCGCCCGTGCACACGTAGTCCCCGGAGTAGTCCAGCTCGCAGGTGGGGTCGGAGGAGGTGTTCACCGAATGGCCGGCCGGGTCGCCGAACCGGATGAAGCGGGGATCGCAGATGCAAGCGCAGTTGGGCAACCACAGGAAGGTGGTGAGGTGAGACACCTGGTACTTGTCGAAGCTCCAGCTCACCTCGGCGCAGTACTTCCACATGCCGGGGAAGGCGGGGTCGGCGTTGAACACGGCGGTCACCGTCCCCGAGGCGCACGTCTGCGCGGCGGCGGGCTGGGCGACGGCGAGCACGAGGCCGCAAACGAGCAAACACAGAGATAGCGAGGTACGCATCTTCCTCCTCCAAACTGTCTCTGACTCATTCCTTTGAAGGGTAATCCGACGAGCCGCCGAGGGACTGCGCTGCGGCTCTTCCCTGGAAGTGACGCTATAAGTGTACGGAGCGGGCGCGGGGGCCGTCAAGCCGGGGCGCCGCGGCGCGTGGGATTCTCTGTGAATTCCGCGCCGCGTACGCCGTGCAGGATGCACGGTGCGCGCGTCGCGCCGCGCGGGATGCGCGACTCGCGGTTTCGGAGGCCTCTTGAAACCGGTGCTTACGGCGCCGGCGGGGCGGCGGGGGCCGGCGGGCCCGCCGACAGGCTGTCGGCGCTACCGCCGGATTCGACGACGGTGAGCGACTCGGCCGCCGCGTCCTCCAGCAGCGGGCCGACCATCCATTCGGCGCTGTGATCGGCCCCGCAGACGCGCGCCGGGGCCGTGCCGCGCAGGAAGGCGGCGCGCATCCGCGACGGGCAGTAGGGGGTCGCGAGGCCGCCGGAGTACGGGTCGATGAGCGCGAACTCGAACTCGGCGGGCTCGGGCAGGGGGCGCGGCGGGAACTCGGCGAGCACCGCCGCCACGATCCGGGCCCACACCGGCACCGCCGTGCCGGCCGCGGTGTCGCCGAGCGGGGTCGGCTGGTCGTAGCCGAGCCACACGGCGCACAGCACGTCCGGGGTGAAGCCCACGAACCAGGCGTCCTTGTAGTCGTCGGTGGTGCCGGTCTTGCCGGCCGCGGGCCGGAAGAAACCGCACTGGCTCTTGAGCGAGTAGGCGGTGCCGAAGTCCACGACGCCGCGCAGGAGCTGCACGGTGAGCCGCGCGGCCGTCGCCTGGAAGACGCGCTCGTGCGGCGGGGCGGGGCGGAACTCGACGCGCCCGCCGGCCGCCACCGCCAGCCGCAGGGGCTGCGGCTCGACGCGCACGCCGTCGTTCTGCAGCGTGGCGAAGACGGCGGCGAGCTGCGCCGGCGTGACCTCGCTGGTGCCCAGCCCGATGCTGATCACCGGGCGCACGCCGCCCAGGCCGAGCCGCGCGGCGTACTGGGCGACGGTGCGCGGGCCGATGCGTTCGGTGAGGTTGGCGGTGGCCACGTTGAGCGACTTGGCCAGCGCCCGGGCGAGCGTGACGCGCTCGTGGTAGGTGCCGTCGTCGTTGCGCGGCCGCCACGGGCCCTCCGGTGTCGGGAACTCGCGCGGCAGGTCGGGCACGGTGGTGGCCGCGGAGAAGTCCTTGTCCCGCCAGTGGCGATCGAAGGCCGCGGCGTAGATGATCGGCTTGAAGGCGGAGCCCGGCTGGCGCAGCGACTGGGTGGCCCGGTTGAAGGGGCTGCGGCGGTAGTCGCGGCCGCCGACCAGGGCGCGCACGCGGCCGCTGCCGGGCTCGAGCAGGCAGGCCGCGCCCTCCAGAGGCTGCGGGCCTCGCCGCCCGTACCAGCGCTCGACGTCGGCTACCCCCAGCGCCAGCTGCGTCTCGGCGCGCGACTGCCAGACGGGATCGAGCGTGGTGAAGACGCGCAGTCCGCGCGACTCGAGGTCTCCGGGCGGCAGGTGCCGGCCCAGCTCGGCCACCGCGTAGTCGGTGAAGAACGGGAAGAGCACCGGCCGGGCGCGGCCGCGGCGCGGGGTCAGCGGGGCGGCCATGGCGCGCCGCGCCACGGTCGAGTCGAGACGGCCGGCCTCCACCATGTCCCGCAACACCTGGTTGCGCCGCGCCAGGGCCAGCTTCGGACTCCGGAAGGGCGAGTACAGGTTGGGCGCCGGGATCACGCCGATCAGCAGCGCGGCCTCGGGCAGGGTCAGCTCGTGCACGGACTTGTCGAAGAAGTAGCGCGCCCCCTCGGACACGCCGCCGATCTCGACCGGGCCGGCGTTGCCCAGGTAGACGGAGTTCAGTTACATCTCGAGGATGTCGCGCTTGCGCAGCACCAGCTCGAGCCCGACGGCGAGCGCCGACTCCTCGAGCTTGCGGCCCAACGAGCGGCGGCGGCTCAGGAACAGGCTGCGGGCCAGCTGCTGCGTCAGCGTGCTCCCGCCCTGCAGCCCGCCGCCCCCGCGCACGTTGTGGTAGAGGGCGCGGCCGGTGCCGCGCACGTCTACGCCCAGATGCTGGAAGAAGCGGCGGTCCTCGGCCGAGACCAGCGCGGCCCGCACGGCCGGCGGGATCTCCTCGAGGCGCACGAAGGTCCGCTCCACCGGATTTTCGGTCGAGGAGTAGACGCGCAGCAGCACCGGCTCGAGGCGCGGGGCGCGGAGGCCGCCGCGCCCGACGAGCACGCGGCTCAGCCGGCCCTTGGCGAACTCCAGCCGGACGCGCGCCGGGCGGCAGAGGCTCTCGGGATAGGCGAAGGCGCGCAGGTAGACCTCGAGCCCGCCGCCGACGGCGGCGAAGGTGCCGGGCTCGGCCAGCGGGCGGCCGGCGGGGTGGTAGCCGCGCGCCAGGAGGGAGGCCTCGAGGTAGCCGCGCGGCAGGTCGTGGCGCGCATCGAGGTCGATCCAGTCGGAGTAGACGTGCGAGGGGTAGATCCAGCCCGGCGCCGCGGCGCGAAACTCGCGCAGGGCCGACACCCGCGCCTGCAGCAGCCACAGCGGCAGCGCAACGGCGAGCAGGACGGCGGCGATGGCGCCGGGCAGGATCCAGCGCCGGCCCGGGCGCAGCCAGGCCGGCAGGCCCGCGGCCCAGCCGGGTCCGCCGTCCGGCGCCGCCCGGCGCCCGGCCGGCGTGGTCTCCGATTTCGTCCTGCTGAACATCGCGATGGGTCGCTCCCCGCGGCGCACCGACGGCCACCGCTGCAGCCGGGCGCGACACGCACTCGCCCCCATGCTGCCGCAAGGCGGCCGCGGGGAAAAGGGGCGGCCCAGGGCCGGCCCGAGGGCCCCGGGAGCCGCCGCGGCACAAACGACGATTGACGCCACTGCGCGGACGGACCTAAGCTCAGTCGTGGTCTATCCGACCCGCAAGGTGGTGTTTGGCGTCGCGTGACCGAGCCCGTCCCGCGCCCCTGTCCAGTTGTGTCCATCCGGAGACTCGGGAGTATCCCATGCGAAAGCTACTTCTCCTCGCCGCATCCTGCGCCGCGCTCCTCCTGGTCCTGGCCCCGCCGGCGCGGGCAGCGGATGTCATCGAGGCTTCGTCCTCGGTGGCGTTCAGCCAGGATCCGGGGTTCGAGGGGCTCTACAAGTACACGGTGATCGTGACCTGGTCGCTCGAGAGCCACGATCTGGGGCACCTCGATCTCTTCCTCGACCTGGCGGCCTTCAACGACACTTGCAACGGCGAGGCCGTCCGCTTTCCGTATCCCGCCGGGTACTCCACCGGTGAGGACGACTTCGGGCAGTCCTGCAATCTCAACTACCGCGGCGAGTTCCTCTGCAAGACCGACCCGTCGATCCCCTTCGACGCCCTGGGCGCGACCGTGAAGTTCGAGCCTCTCGAGGTCGGCTGCTACACCGGCGAGACGGGCAGCGGGCGCTTCGTCTTCTACTCATCGGTGCGGCCCTCGCTGTCCGGCCAGCACCCCAATGCCGTCGCCATCAAGCACGGTCGGGAAGTGGACTTCGGCGGGGCCATCGGGTCGCTGCCGCAGAGCCCGCTGAACAATCCTACCCCGCAGACCGCCCCGGTGGTGATCAACGAGTTCCTGGTGCGCCCGCAGGCGCCGGACGTGGAGTTCGTGGAGATCCTCAACGTCAGCGGCGCTCCCGTGGACCTCACCGGGTGGTCGATCCAGGTCTTCAACCGCGACTACTCGACCGTCAGCCTCTCGCAGTTCGCGCCGGGCGACAGCCTCCTGCCCGAGGGTTTCGGGACGCAGGCCGACAGCACCTTCGACCAGTTCTGTTACAACTGCCAGTACTACCTCGCCGGGCCGCGGGTCTTCGGCACCGAGGGCACGGCCGCCGTCGGAGAGGACTTCCTCTTCGACGCCGGCGGCATCATCCTGCTCTTGGACGACAGCGCCCAGGTCATCGACCAGGTGGCCTACGGCAACGCCGGCAGCGCCCCCATCTCCTGCCCCATCGTCGTGCCGGCGGGCTACTCGCGGCCGCCGGGCTTCGGCGGCGCCGTCCCGGGCTTCGACTACGACGGCAGCCCGCCCGGCGCGATGCACCCGGACCAGGGGGTGGCCGAGCCGGAGACCCTGTCCACGAGCACCAACCGCTTCCCGGACGGCTACGACACCAACAACGACGGCGCCGATTTCAATATCGGCGCGCCCACGCCGGACGCCGCCAACCAGGCCGCGCCGCCCGACCTGGGCAGCAGCACGCGCATCAACTCGGTCTACGTGTACCCGCTGAACAGCGACGTCGACCCGCTCAACGAGTCGCTGCAGTTCTACAACCCGACGCCGGCGATCAAGGACGTCCGCACCTACCGCATCTCCGACGGCTACCTCATCCAGCCGATCTTCCAGCCGGGTGACGCGATCCCGCTGGAGCCGGCGCAGAAGTACACCGTGTACCACGGCCTGAACGGCACCATCAGCTTCGAGTTCGAGGAAGAGGACCGCGTGGATCTCTACGAGGAGCGCCCCAACGGCCTGGTGCGCATCGACCAGCTGGGCTGGTCGCGCCTGCCGACGTTCTTCCCGGACAGCTGCTTCACGCGCGTGCCGGACGGCGTCGGCCCCTCGGGCGGCTGGGACTGGGACACCTCGGGCGGCTTCGTCTTCCTCTTCTACCAGGACGGCTGCGGCCTCGAGGCTCCCAACGTCGGCGTCGAGCCGCTGAGCGGAGCGGTCTCGGCCCTGGCCCCGCCGTGGCCCAACCCGGCGCGCGGCGCGGCGCGCTTCGAGTTCGCCGTCGGGCAGCAGCACGGCCGCGGCGCGACCGCCCAGGTGGCCGTCTACGATGTCGCCGGGCGGCGCGTGCGGGTCTTCGGCGAGGGCGCGTACCCGCCTGGACGCCACACCGTGATCTGGGACGGGACCGCCGCCGACGGGCGCCCCGCGGCCCCCGGCGTCTACTTCGCGAGGCTCTTCGTCGCCGGGCGCCCGGCCGGCGAGGTGCGCACCGTGGTCTGGCTGCGCGACTAGGCTCCGTCTGAAGACGCCACGCGGGCCGCGCCGGGCTACCGCGGCCGGGAGGTCTCCTCGACCTTCCGGCCGCATCGTTTTCGGCGAACCCAGCGCCGCCGCGAACCCCGCGCCGCGACGGGCGCCGATGCGCTAGGATGGCGCCGCCCGCCGCGAGCCGCCGCCCGGCTGCGCGGCAGCGGGCGCCACCGAACGCACCCCACAAGGAGAGAGCGTCTCATGCGCGAAGAGGATCTGCTGCGCTTCGTGTGGGCCGCCGACCCGCAGATCTCGCCCGACGGCGCGAACGTCGCCTTCACCAAGGTCTGGATCGACGCCGAGGCCGACGAGTACCGCACCTGCCTCATGCTGTCCGATGCCGCCGGCGGCGAGCCCCGGCCGCTGACCTGCGGTCCCCGGGACTCGCAGCCGCGCTGGTCCCCGGACGGCCGCACGCTGGCCTTCGTGCGCGGCGCGGCCGACCCCAAGGCTGCGGCGCAGATCCATCTCCTGCCGATGGCCGGCGGCGAGGCGGTCAAGCTCACCGCGCTGGCCAAGGGGGCGGCGAGCCCGGCGTGGTCTCCCGCCGGCACGCGCCTCGCCTTCCTGAGCGAGACCAACCCCGCGCTCGACGGCGAGGAGGCGGAGAAGAAGAAGCCCAAGAACGAGCCGGCGCGCGTCGTGACGCGCCCCGAGTTCCGGCTCGACAACGAGGGCTTCTGCGACTTCGCCCACCGCCCGCAGGTGTGGGTGATCGAGGCGGCGGGAGGGGAGGCGCGGCAGCTGACCTGCGGTGGGTTCGCCGCCGAGGCGCCGGCCTGGTCGCGCGACGGGCGGCGGGTGCTCTTTCTCTCCGACCGGCGGCGCGAACCTTGGAACGAGGCCGAGCGCGCCGAGGTCTACGCCGTCGACCCCGGGCTCGCCGAGCCGACCGACGGGGCGGCCCTGGCGGTCGCGGCGGGGGACGGCCAGATGCTCACGGCCTTCACCCAGGCCGAGGACGGACGGCTGGTCGCGACCGGCTTCCGTCCGACCGAGCCGCCGCGCTCCTACGACCAGCCGCAGCTCTACCTGTTCGAGGCGGCGGGACGCCCGGGGCGCGTCGTCGCGCCCGACTGCGACTTCGAGTTCGGCGCCGTGTACATCGTCGCCGACGCGCACCCGCCGCGCGCCGCCGGCGCCATGCCTCTGGCTCTCCTGCCGGGTGGCCGCGAGGTGCTCACGGTGCTCGGCAAGCACGGCGCGGCCCGGCTGGCGCGGGTCGGCCTGGCCGACGGTCGCGTCGCGGAGCTGACCGGCGACGGGCTCGAGGTGCAGGCCGGCAGCGTCAGCGCCGACGGGCGACGGGTCGCGCTCGTCCTCGGCAGCCCCGCTCGCCCCGGCGTGCTCTGCCTCCACGACGTCGAGCGCGCCGAGCGGCGCGAGCTGTGGGACCCCAACGCCGCCCTGCTCGCCGAGACCCCGCTCGGCGAGGTCGAGGAGATCTGGTACCCGTCGTTCGACGGCCGCCGCATCCAGGCGTGGATCGTCAAGCCGCCGGACTTCGATCCGGGCAGACGCTACCCGCTCGTCCTCCAGATCCACGGCGGGCCGCACGTGGCGTACGGGGCGGGCTTCTTCCACGAATTCCGCGGGCTGGCCGCGGCCGGCTACGTCGTGCTCTACCCCAACCCGCGCGGCAGCACCACCTACGGGCAGGAGTTCGGCGACGTCATCCAGTACCGTTATCCCGGCGACGACGCCCGCGACCTCATGGCCGGCGTCGACGAGCTGATCCGGCGCGGCTACGTGGACCCGGGGCGGCTGGGCGTGACCGGCGGCAGCGGCGGGGGGCTCCTGACCAACTGGCTGCTGACCCGGACCGACCGCTTCGCCGCGGCGGTCACGCAGCGCTGCGTGGCGGACTGGGCTTCCATGTACTACAGCTCCGACTTCGCGCTGTTCCGGCCGACCTGGTTCCGCAAGCCGCCCTACGAGGATCCCGAGGAGTATCGCGAGCGCTCACCGGTGAGCTTCGCGGCGCGCATCACGACGCCGCTGATGATCATCCACAGCGAGACCGACTGGCGCACGCCCATCGGCCAGGGCGAGACCATGTTCCGGGCGCTCAAGCAGCAGGGCAAGGCGGCGGTGATGGTGCGCTTCCCGGGCGAGGGCCACGAGCTGACGCGCAGCGGCACGCCGTCGCGCCGCGTGCAGAACCAGCGCCACATCCGCGCCTGGTTCGACAAGTGGCTCCTGGGCAAGCCGGCGCCGGAGTACGACGGGTAGCGCGGCCCTCGGCGCGGCCGCGTCCTACTTCAGCTCGGCCGGTTTGTACAGCCGCTCGACGTTGTCCTGCACCCAGCCGCGCAGCTTCTCGACCTGCTCCTCGCGGCCGGGTCGCGCCACCGGCTGCCCGGTCTCCTTGTCCTTCATGATCAGGTAGACCGAGGCGTTGCCGATGGCGGCTTTCAGGTACCTGCGCCCGATGTCGTCGCCGGGCACCGTGAACACGCGGCCCGAGAGGCGGCAGTGGCGCGCGCACTCCTCGGGGCTGTGGCGGGTGTTGAGCGCGACGGAGGCCGCCGCCCGCCTTGCCGTCGCCCCGGATCTCCAGGACGGAATCCCGCAGGCTGGTCTGCGGATCGGGGACGGTTACGGTCGCCTCACTTCTTCCACAGGATGGCGTGGCCGGGGCACTCCGCCATGATCTTCTCGACCGCCGGCTTCTGCGACTCGTCGATATCGGTGTTGAACACCTCGGCGATCTCCTCGCCGTCCACCTTGCGGAAGATGCCGGGAAGGAGCTTGTAGCAGTCCTCGCACTCGGTGCAGAGATCGGCATCGACGTAGAACTCGGGCAGCTTGCCCATCGTGATTTCTCCCGTTGGATCTGGTGGGCCCGGTTCGCTTGGCGGACGGGCCCTTGCCGCCTGTTCTTCGATAAGATAGAGGATTCTGCGGGAACGCGCGAGGTGTAGAATGCGCTCTGAGCCCAGCGGAGGGACCCCATGGAAGCAAATACATTGCTACGGCGTCTGCTTTGGCGCCAGCCGGCCGGCGACTCGCTGAGCCGACGCCGCTTCCTCGCCGGCCTCGGCGCGCTCGCCGGCGCCGGCGCCGTGGCTCCGCTGTTCTTGCGCGACCGCGGCGCCCGGCCGACGAGCGTGGAAGCCAGTCGCCCGGCCCTCGGGACCTGGGTGCGGGTGGTGGCCCGCAGCGGCGATCCCGCGCGGGCGGAGCGCGCCATCGCCGGGGCGTTCGCCGCGTTGCGGGCGGTGGACGCCCAGATGAGCCTGCACCGCGCCGACAGCCAGCTGGCGCGCGTCAACGCCGCGGCGGGGCGCGGCGCGGTGCGCGTGGACGCCGCGCTGCTCGGGGTCGCGGAGCGCGCCGCGGCGGCGGCCCGCGCCAGCGGCGGCGTCTACGACCCGACCGTGCTGCCGCTCATGCGCCTCTACGGCTTCTACGATTCCGGACGCCGGCGCTTCCCCACCGACCGCGAGATCGCCGACGCGCTGGCGCGCACCGGCTGGTCGCACGTGGTGGCGGACCGCTCGGCCGGCACTCTCGGCCTGGCGCGCTCCGGCGCCGGCCTCGACCTGGGCTCCATCGGCAAGGGCTGGGCCCTCGACCGCGCCGTCGCCGCGCTGCGCGCCGCGGGGATCGAGTCGGGCCTGGTGGACGTGGGCGGCAACGTCTACGGCCTGGGCGTGCCGGAGGACGGCGCGGCGGGCTGGGCGGTGGGCGTGCTCCACCCGGCCACCGGCCGCATCGACCGCACCTTCCACCTGCGCGACGCCGCCGTGGCCACCAGCGGCAACGCCGAGCAGCACCATCCGCTGGGCGCGCGCGAGGTGGGCCACCTGCTCGACGCCCGCCGCGGGCGGCCGGCCGACGGGCCGCTCTCCGTCAGCATCCTGGCTGCCACCGGCACGGAATCCGACGTGCTCTCCACCGTCGCCTTCCTGCTCGGGCCCGACCGCTTCCGCGGCTGGGCCGGGGCGCGGGCGGCCCACTTCATCGGGTAGGCGGGATGCAGGCCATCCAGCTGCGGAGCTTCGGCAAGGGCGGGGTCCACGTCGATTCGGGCAAGGAGCGCACCGCGCACAAGCCCATCGAGCCGCTCGTGCCGCCGCCGCGCGAGGTGTGGCTTCCCCTGGTGGAGAGCTTCGGCGCCACCGCCACCGAGATCGTCAAGAAGGGCGACCTGGTGGCGCGCGGCCAGAAGGTCGCCGAGGCCGGCCCCGGCGGCGTGCCGGTGCACGCCAGCCTTTCGGGGCGGGTCAAGCCGACGGTGAAACGCCCGCATCCGACGCTCGTCAACGCGCCCATGATGGTGATCGAAGCGGCGGCCGACGCCCCGCCGCCGCTGGCGTTCCCCGGAGACCCGCTCTGGCGCGACTGCCCGCGCGACGAGATGCTGGCGCGCATCCGCGAGGCCGGCATCGTCGGCCTCGGTGGGGCGGCGTTCCCGACCTTCCGCAAGCTCGCCCTGCCCGAGGGCACGACCGTCGACACCGTGGTCATCAACGGCTCGGAGTGCGAGCCGTTCCTGACCGCCGACTTCCGCACCATGCTCGCCCACCCGCTCGAGGTCGTGGAGGGCGCGCGCCTCATGGCGCGGCTGACCGGCGGCGGGCGCGTGCTCATCGGCATCGAGGCCGACAAGCTCGAGGCCAGAGAGCCGCTCGAGCGCGCCGCGGCGGAGATCCCCGGCGGCCTCCCCGTGGAGGTCGTGCCCTGCGAGGTGCGCTACCCGCAGGGGGCCGAGCGCCAGCTGGTGACCTCGCTCACCGGCCGCGTGGTGCCGGCGCGGGCCCTGCCGCTGGCGGTGGGCGTTCTGGTGCAGAACGTGGCCACGGCACAGGCGGTGTACGAGGCGGTGCGCTACCGCCGGCCGCTGCTCGACCGCGTCATCACGGTCACCGGCCCGGGCATCCTGGACCCCAAGAACGTCCTCGCCCCGCTCGGCACGCCGCTCAGCCAGCTGGTGAGCTTCTGCGGCGGCATGGCCGACGGCACCACCCGCCTGGTGGCCGGCGGCCCGATGATGGGGCGGGCGCTGCCGCGCCTCGACCTGCCGCTGCTCAAGGGCATGAACGGGCTGACGCTGCTCACCGGCGCTGGCCCCCTCGAGGGGGGCTACCACCCCTGCATCCAGTGCGGGCGATGCATCGAGGCGTGCCCGCTCGGCCTCGAGCCCGACGCGGTGTCGGTGCGGGTCGAGGCGGGGCGCACCCTGGACACCGACCCGTTCGGCGCGACCGACTGCTACGAGTGCGGCTGCTGCACCTACGTCTGCCCGGCGGAGCGCCCGCTCCTGCAGTTCATGCAGATCGCCAAGTCGGCGCTGCGCCGGGCCCGCCAGGTGAAGGCCGGATGAGCGAGGAGCGCCGCTTCGTCGTCGCCCCGGGCCCGCACGTGCGCGCCGGGGCCTCCACCGCGGAGATCATGTGGTGGGTGAACGGCGCGCTGCTGCCGGCCAGCGCCTGGGGGATTTTCCTCTTCGGCCCTCGCGCCGCGTGGGTGATCGTGGGCTCCGTCGCCGGGGCCCTGATCGGGGAGTGGTTGGCGGCGCGGGCCATGAAGGCGCGCAGCTCGCTGCGCGACGGCAGCGCGTTCTGCACCGGATTGCTGCTGGCCCTGACGCTGCCCCCGCTGGTGGCCCCCTGGCAGGCGGCCCTCGGCGGGGCGTTCGCCGTCGTCTTCGGCAAGATGATCTTCGGCGGCCTGGGCTACAACCTCTTCAACCCGGCGATGATCGGGCGCGCCTTCATGCTCGCCACCTTCCCGGTGGTCATGACCACCGGTTGGGCCTGGCCGCGCCTCTGGTACGGCGACAAGCTGCAGGCGGTGACCACGGCGACGCCGCTGGTGGTGCTGCGCGAGCAGGGGCCGGAGAAGGCGATGCAGCTGCTGAGCGGGCCCGGCGGCCCCTACGTGAGCCTCATCATGGGCCTGCGCCCGGGCTCCATCGGCGAGGTCTCGGTGGCCATGCTGGGGCTGGGGGCGCTGGTGCTTCTGATCCGCGACATCATCAAGCCCACCATCCCGCTGAGCGTCATCGGCGGCGTCGCCCTGGTGACCTCGTTCACCGGCGCCAGCGCCCTGCACCTGCTGAGCGGCGGGCTGTGGCTCGGGGCCTTCTTCATGGCCACCGACTACGTCACCTCGCCCAAGACCCGCAACGGTCAGATCGTCTTCGGCTTGGTGGTCGGGGTGCTCACCGGCCTGATCCGGGTCTACGGCGGCTACCCCGAGGGCATCTGCTACGCCATCCTCATCGGCAACACGCTGACGCCGGCGCTCAACAACTGGTTCCGGCCGCCGCGCACCATGCCCGTGGGGGTGCCGTCGTGAACCGTCCGACCGCCGCACCGGCGCCGCGCGGCGAGGGCCGGCCGCTGGGCGAGATCCTGCGCATCGCCGGCTCGGTGACGCTCTACTGCGCCCTCGGCGGGGCCATCCTGGGCGCCACCTACGTGGCCACCAACCGCTACCAGGAGGTGGCGCGCGCCGCTTCCGAGCACCGCTCCATCGCGCAGCTGCTGCGCCTCGGCCCCGACGCCAGCGTCGTCGAGATCCGCCAGTACCTCGACCCGGCGCGCGACCAGGTGGTCTATCGCGCCGCGCCCAGGGGCGCCGAGACCGGCACCGAGCTGACCTTCGCGCTGAGCGGCCAGCTGCTCGGGCGGGCCCGCGCCGGGCTGCGCGGCGGCGAGGCCGAGGAGGGGCTCAAGCCGCTGGGCCGCATCTTCGTGGCCATGCAGGGCGACTCCACCACCGGTTTCGTCATCGAGGGCGAGACGCGCGGCTACAAGAACATCGTGCGCTTCTTCGTGGCCCTCGACGCCGCCTTCGACATCCTCGGGGTGCGGGTCATCGAGCACGAGGAGGACCCGGGGCTGGGCGCCGAGATCGCCGCCCCGTGGTTTCAGGGGCAATACTTCGGCCGCACGGCCGAGGGCGCCAGCACGCTGGACGTGACCAAGGACCCCATGCCCGAGGACTGGCGGGCCGCCCTGCTCGAGCTGCAGCGCCTGCCGCCGGCGCAATGGCGCTCGCGCTACGGCGGGCTCCTGGAGCGCGAGAGCGTCCAGCCGGTGTACGCCGTCACCGGCGCCACCATCTCGAGTCGGGCCCTCACCATGGGGGTGCGCAGCACCGTGAACCGCTTCCGCTACCGCTGGTCGCTGGTCTCTCCGCTGCTGGGAGAGAAGCCATGAGCACCGCCGCCGTCCCGCGGCCCCCGGCGCCCGGCGCCGGCCGGCTGCTGCTCAACGGCATCTTCGCCGAGAACCCGGTGTTCCGGCTGGCGCTGTCGCTGTGCCCGGCGGTGGCCGTCACCACCACGGTGATGAACGGCCTCATCCTGGGCGTGGCGGTGCTGGTGGTGCAAGTGCTGTCGAGCGTCAGCGTGGCGCTGGTCCGGCGCAGCATCCACCCGCGGGTGCGCATCCCGGTCTACACCATCATCATCGCCGTGTGGGTGAGCTGCATCGACATGGTGCTGGCGGCGTTCTTCCCGGCGCTGTACGCGCAGGTCGGCCTCTACGTGAAGCTCATCGTGGCCTTCGCCATCATCATCTCGCGCCTCGAGCTGTTCGCCTCCAAGCAACCGCTGGTGCCGACCTTCTTCGACGGCCTCGGCATGGGTCTCGGCTTCCTGTTCGCGCTGGTCGTGATCGGCGCCTTCCGCGAGCTGCTGGGCGGCGGCGCCATCGCCGGGCACGCCCTCCTGCCGCACAAGCCGCTCCTGTTCTTCATCCTGCCGGCCGGCGGGTTCTTCTCGATCGCGCTGCTCATGGCGTTCTTCAACTTGGTCGAGCGGCGCCTGTCCGGCGGCGCGGCCCGGCGGCCCGGCGGGGGAGGAGGGGCGCATGGCTAGGCGGATGCGGACGCGGGCGGCCGCCGGCGCCCTGGCGGCCGCCGTGGCGGCGCTGTGGGCCGGGGGGGCCGCGGCGGCCGCCGCGCCGGTGATCGAGAACGCCCGCATGCTGGCGCCCCACCACGTGCTGGTGCAGCTGGGCCAGCCGGTGGCCGACCTGTCGCCGGGCAACTTCCGCGTCACCGAGGCGCTGGCGCCGGACGTGGCCATGGAGGTGACGGAGGTCACGGTGCGGCCGGACGGCAAGCTGTGGCTCACGCTGGCGCAGACGGTGAGCCCGCAGAACCACTACCGGCTCGAGATCCACCGCCCGCGGGCCGTGCGCGAGGTCAAGCCCGCCGCCTGGGCGCTGCTGCTCTCGGTGGTGCTGTCGGCGTCGCTGATCAACAACTTCGTGTTCACGCGCTACCTCGGGCTGTGCGTGTTCTTCGGCGTGTCCAAGCGGCAGGACACCTCCATCGGCATGGGGATCACCTTCACGGTGGTCATGGTGGCCAGCGCCATGCTGTCGTGGGCCATCTACACGTACGTGCTGAGCCCGCTCGACCTGCGCTTCCTGCAGGTGCTGGTGTTCATCGGCATCGTCGCCTTCCTGGTGCAGCTGGTGGACACCGTGCTCAAGAAGCTCAACCGCTTGCTGCACCAGAAGTTCGGCATCTACTTGATGCTGATCACCACGAACTGCATCATCCTGGCGGTGCCGCTGCTCAACGCTTCGGCCAACGCCGGGCCCTGGGAGGCCCTGGCTCTGGCCGTGGGGTCGGGCGCGGGGTTCGCCATCGCCCTGTTCCTGATGTCGTGCGCGCGCGAGAAGGCCGAGCTGGCGCGGGTCCCCAAGAGCTTCGAGGGCCTGCCCATCGCGTTCGCGCTGACCGGCCTGTTCGCCCTCGCGTTCATGGGTTTCGCGGGGCTGAACCCCTTCCGCTAGGGGACGGACTTGGACCAGCAGACTCTCGCCATCGCCCTCTGGGGCTTCGCGGTCCTGACGCTGCTCGGGGTCTTCTTCGGCTTTGCCCTGGCCGCGGCGGCGCTGCGCTTCAAGGTGCCGGTGAACCCGGTGGTCGAGGCGGTGCGCGACCAACTGCCCTCGGCCAACTGCGGCGCCTGCGGCTTCGCCGGCTGCCAGGTCTACGCCGAGGCGGTGGTGGAGCGCGCCGACGTGCCTACCAATCTGTGCACGCCGGGGCGCGGCGCGGTGGCCAAGGCGCTCGGCGAGCTGACCGACAAGGCCGTGGGCGCGGTGCCGGACCGGCTGGTGGTCATGCGCTGCCACGGCACCAGCGCTTACGCCCGCGACGAGGCGGAGTACCGCGGCGTGCGGACCTGCGCGGCCGCCTCGCTGGTGTTCGGGGGGCCCAAGGCGTGCAAGAACGGCTGCCTGGGGCTCGGCGATTGCGTCCAGGTCTGCCCCTTCGACGCGCTGCACGTCGGCGCCTCGGGCATCGCGGAGGTGGACAACGCCAAGTGCACCGGCTGCGGCCTGTGCGTGCCGTCGTGCCCCAAGGAGCTCTTCGAGCTCTACCCGCGCGACCGCCGCATCGAGCTGTCTTGCGTGGCGCGGGACAACAAGTCGACCGTCCGGCCCACCTGCATGGTGGGCTGCACGATCTGCCGTCGCTGCGTCGCCAAGTGCCCGGCCGGGGCCATCGCCTGGGACGGGACGACGATCCGGATCGATCACGAGAAGTGCCTGGCCTACGGTCCGTCGTGCAACGAAGCCTGCGTGGACATCTGTCCCAGCACGATCATGCACCGCATCGGCCAGCCACCCCAGCCCGAGGCCGCCCCCGCGGCGGCCGTCGTGGAGGCCTGACCCTATGAGCACACCCACCCTCGGGCAGAAGGCAGAGCCCGTGAGCGCGGGACCCGAGGCAAGAACCGGCTCGGTCGGCATCGCCATGGTCGGCAGCGGCGGCGACGGCGTCGTCCTGCTCGGCCACCTGCTGCTGCAAGCCGCGGCCAAGCAGGGACTGTACGGCATGATGGTGCAGTCGTACGGCCCGCAGATCCGCGGCGGCGAGTCGGCCGTCGTGCTGCGCGTCGCCGAATCCGAGATCCAGTACGAGGGCGACCAGGTCGACGTGCTGCTCTGCTTCCGCACCACGGACATGCAGCGCTTCCAGGGGACGGTGCGCCTGGGCCCGCAGTGCCACGTGCTGCTCGACGCGCACGACGAGGGGCAGCTGCCCGCCTGGCTCGGCTACCAAGGCACGCCCTGGCGCTTCCCCTTCGCGCGCATCGAGAACGGCGTCGAGGTGCCGGGCGAGCCCAAGAACATGGTGGGCCTGGCGCTGCTCTGCCGCATGCTGGGCTGGCCGCAGGAGCTGGCGCGCGCGGTGCTGACCGAGCGCTTCGGCCACCGGCCGCCGGTGCTCGCCAAGAACCTGGCGGCGCTCGACCGCGCCTGGGCGGGCGAGGCGCCCGCGACGCTGGCCCGGCTGCAGGGCAGCGGGAAGCAACTGGTGGTGGAGAGCGGCAACGAGGCGTCGGCGCGCGGCGGCATCGACGCCGGCATGCGGTTCTTCGCCGGCTACCCGATCACGCCGTCGTCCGAGATCATGGAGACCCTGATCGACGAGCTGCCGGAGGCGGGCGGCAAGCTCATCCAGGCCGAGGACGAGATGGCGGCCATGGGGATGGTCATCGGGGCGAGCTTCGCCGGCGTGCCGGCGATGACCGCCACGAGCGGCCCGGGCCTGTCCCTGATGACCGAGATGATCGGGCTCTCGAGCATGGCCGAGGTGCCGTCGGTGATCGTGGACTGCCAGCGGGGCGGGCCGGCCACCGGCCAGCCGTCGCGCATGGAGCAGGCCGACCTCGACCACTCCATCTACGGCGGCCACGGGGACTTCCCGCGCGCCGTGCTCGGGGTCTACGACGTGGTGCACGCGCACGACGTCATGCACAAGGCCTTCCACCTGGCCGAGACCTACCAGATCCCGGTCATCGTGCTGTCGGACGCCTACATCGCCCAGCGCCGGCAGATCCGGGATCCTCACGGCGAGCTGCCGCCGCCGCCGCAGCGGCGCATCTGGAAGGCCGGCGACGAGCCGCTGCGCTTCAAGCTCCAGGAGGGCGAGGTGGTGGCGCCGTTCCGCATCCCGGGGACCCCGGGGGGCACCTACCTGGCGGCCGGCATCGAGCACACGCCGGAGGGCTTCCCGACCGCCGACACCGGCACGCACCACCAGATGAACGTCAAGCGCTTCCTCAAGGTGGAGCCGATGGCCGAGGAGACCGCAGGCTGGTTCCGCACCCTCGGCCGGCCCGACGCCAAGCGCGGCATCCTGGCCTGGGGGAGCACCTACGGGCTGCTGCGCGAGTGGGTGGTCCGGCACCCCGAGTACCGCGCCTTCCTGCCGGAGATCCTCTTCCCGTACCCGCTGGCGGCGTTTGAGGAGTGGCGCCGCGGCCTCGAGTGGCTGGGGGTGGTGGAGCTCTCCTACCGCGGCCAGCTGCGCCGCTTTCTCTGCGGCCTCACCGACATGGGCAGCACCCACGGCCTGACGCGCAGCGGCGGAGTGCCGCTGTCCGGACCCGAGCTCGACCAGCTCGTGGAAGGAGCCCGGCAATGACCGTATCCGCGAAGGACTTCCGTTCCACCCTGAAGCCGGTGTGGTGTTCCGGCTGCGGCGACTACGGCGTGCTCAAGGGGCTCACCCAGGCGCTGGCCGACCTCCAGGTGCCGCCGGAGAAGCTGGCGATGATCTCGGGCATCGGCTGCTCGAGCCGGCTGCCGGGCTACACCAACTCCTACGCCTTCAACTCGGTCCACGGGCGCGCCCTGCCGATCGCGACCGGCATCAAGGCGGCCAAGCCCGACATGACGACCGTGATCGTGGGGGGAGACGGCGACGGCTTCTCGATCGGGGTCGGCCACATCCCGCACGCCGCGCGGCGCAACCTCGACATGATGTACGCCGTCCTCGACAACGGCATCTACGGGCTGACCAAGGGGCAGGCCTCGCCCACCACCGACCCGGAGTTCAAGCACGAGCGCGGGCTGGCGGGGGAGGACGAGCGGCCGCTGAAGCCCGTCCTGTTCATGCTCGGCACCGGCTGCGGCTTCGTGGCCCGCACCCACGCCGGCAACCTGCCGCACATGCGCGAGATCTTCCGCGAGGCCATCGCCTATCCGGGCTTCGCCTTCGTGCACGTGCTGGCGGCGTGCGTGACCTACCAAACGCCGGCCTACGCGAAGCTGCTCTACGAGCGCTGCGAGCTGATCCCGCCCGACCACGACCCGTCCGACCTGCTGGCGGCGGTGCGCATGACCCAGACCCCGAACATCATGCTCGGAGTCATCTATCGCCGCGACCCCGGGCACCGCGCCAAGGGGGAGGTGGAGATGGACGAGCCCCGGGCCGCCGAGGTGGAGGAAGACAAGATGGGGGTGGAGGAGTAGCCCCGGCCGGGCTGGCCGCCGGTGGCGGGCGGAGCGCCGGCGGGCGCCCCCCCCCGGCGCCCCGGGGGCCGCGGGGAAGGCCCTTGCATCGCGGCCGGGGAAGGCGCATAGTGGACCGGTCTTCGGTCGCTGCGGATGTGCGATACGCGATCAACGCCGCCAGGGACACCCCCGGCGGCGTTGCGTCAATCGGCGCCGCTCGAACGGAGAATCGGTCACAGTGACCGGGCGCCGCCGCCGCGGCATATGGCGGCAAAGCACGCGGGCAGACCGCCCGCCTACAAGGAGCATTCCGTGGCACGTGGTACGGTGAAATGGTTCAACGAGGCGAAGGGCTTTGGCTTCATCTCGCAGGAGGACGGCGAGGACGTGTTCGTGCACTTCTCGGCCATCCAGGGCGAGGGTTTCAAGACGCTCGCCGAGGGTGAGGCGCTGGAGTTCGACGTGACGCGAGGCCCGAAGGGGCTGCAGGCGGCGAACGTTCGCAAGGTCTAGGTCGCTCGGAGATCCGTTTCCCGCGATCGGGGCGGCGCCCTTCGGGGCGCCGCCCCTGCCTTTTGATGCGGATCGGGCCGGGTGCCGGGATGAGTTCATCGAGCTGCTCAACACCACCGTGGGGGCGATCGATCTGTCCGGCTGGACGCTTGCGGTGCACGCGCCCACCCTCGTCCGTACCCACACGTTCGCCGCCGGGACCCGATCCCCGGGCACGGGTTCTTGGCCGTCGCGAACGAGTTCCTGCCCTTCTGTCCGACCTGCTTGGGCGGGCCGCAGGTGCTCGACCCCGATGCCGCGGCGCTGATCGGGGAGGACTTTCTGGCCGATCGCGGTGGCGTGATCGTGCTGCGCGACAGCACGGGCGCGGTGGTCGACGAGGTGGGCTGCGGGAATCTCGGAGGCGCCCCCGTCTCCTGCCCCCTGTTGCAGCCACTTCCCTTCGGATCGGAGGTCCTCGGGCGGCAGGGCGTGGAGGGTAAAGGTGCCCTGGCCACGGAGTACGACACCACCGCCATGTCGGGCGGCCGCTCCCCGGACGGCGACGACATCGGCAACGACGCCGCCGATTTCGACATCGGCCGGCCGACACCGAACGCCTCCAACACGCCCGTGACCGCCGCCCCCGATCTGGGCAGCAGCGTGCGCATCAACGGGGTCTACGCGTACGACCCGCGGCACACCGCCGTCCAGTTCTACAATCCGCGTCCGGTCACCGTGGACATCGGCGGCTGGATGCTCTCCGATGGATACTTCATCCGCCCCTTGTTCCCGAGTGGGGTCCAGGATCCGATCGAGCCGGCCCACGCGCACTCCGTCTACCAGGGTCTCAACGGCGAGATCGGCTTCCAGCTCGACGCCGATAGCCGGCTGGACCTCTACGAGCCGCGCTCCGAGGGGCTGGTGCGGGTGGACCAGCTGGGCTGGATGCGGGTGCCGTCGTTCTTCCCGGACAACTGCATGGTGCGCGTGCCGCCAGGGAGCGGGCCGTTCGGGGGCTGGGACTGGAATACCTCGGGTGGGTTCGTGAGTCTGTTCTACGTCGCCAACTGCGAGCTGCGCGCGCCTGGCACCCCGGTCGGGCCCGCGCCGGCGGCCCGCGCGAGCCTGGCCCCGGCCTGGCCGAACCCGGCGTGGGGCACGGCGACGGTCGCCTTCACGGTGGGGGAGAAGGCGGGGCGGGCGGGTCGCGTGCAACTGAGCCTGCTCGACGTGTCGGGCCGGGCCGTCCGCCGGCTGGCGGACCGGGTGTGCGCCCCGGGGCAGTACAGCGTGACCTGGGACGGGAGGGCGGAGGATGGGTCGCCGGCTCCGTCCGGCGTCTACTTCGTGCGGCTCTCCACCGCCGGAGTGCCGGGGGCAGAGGTGCGAACCTCGGTCTGGCTGCGCCCGCAGCCGCCGCCGGCGCTCGGCGAGCGGGGTCCGCAAACACAGAGGGGCGGCCGCACCGGCCGCCCCTCGGTCTGTCGCCTCGGACCTCCGGGCCCGGAGGTGAGTCGGAGCTAGATCCCGCCCTCCGGACCACCGAGCATCGGCGGCCAAGCCGGCGGCTTCGCCCCGCGGCGGATGGCCTTCTTCACCACGGCCTTCTTGATGGCGCGCTTGACGAGCGCCTTCTTGATGGCGCGCTTGACGAGCGCCTTCTTGACGACGCGGCGGCGGACGGCCTTCTTGGCGACGCGACGGCGGACGGCCTTCTTGACCGCGCGCTTGCGGATGACGCGCTTGACGGCCTTCTTGCGAGCTACCTTCTTGGCGCGCTTCACTTTACGCACCACGCGCTTGACGCGCCTCTTCGTGGTCCTCTTCATGGCAGACTCCTTTGTTTGAGCCAAGGCTCCGGACGGGTTCCGTGTCCGGGCGGGGGCAGCGGGACCGGGCGGTGATCAGACCGTTGGTGACATGACAGAAGGCCGAGTCCCCTTGGAAACCGGCGACGCTGCGCGCCCGGCGGCGGCATCTTCACGACACCGTCCAGGGCCACACGTCAGCCACAATCTTGTATACGCGTCCGCGCCGGAGGAATGCAATAAATAACTTCGCTTCGCGCGGCTCCCACGGGTGCGCGGGAGTGGAGTCAGCGCTGCCGCCGCGGGCCCGGACCGGTCCGCCGGTCGCCGCGCTTGCGTTCCCTGCCGAGCGGCGCGATGCTGCCGCCAGTTCCCCTTGTGTGCGGGTACGCGCCGGCCGCAGCGCGGGGCCGGCAGGCGAAGGACCGATCTTCGCAGCGGCCCGGATGAGCGCCTGACGATCCTGAGTCAGGAGGTACCGTCCGTAGCAAGGAGGTTCGGATGATGAGGATCGCACTGGCAGCCCTGGCGGCGCTCGGCCTGTGCTGGTGGCTGGGCCAGCCGACCGTCTGGGCCGCAGGACAGTTCCTGGAGAACGGGCCGCTCCCGCCCGTGCCCGTCCCCGCCGACAACCCGCAGACCGACGCCAAGGTCCGCCTCGGGGCGCAGCTCTACTTCGATACCCGGCTGTCGGCGGACAACACGATCAGCTGCGCCACCTGCCACGACCCGCGCACCGGATGGGCCAACCCCCACCCGATCGACACCGGCATCAAGGGGCAGGTCGGCGGGCGCAACTCGGGGACCATCATCAACTCCGCCTACATGCGCTTCCAGTTCTGGGACGGCCGCGAGGCCTCGCTCGAGGGGCAGGCCCTGGGGCCGATCCACAATCCCATCGAGATGGGCGAGACCCACGAGAACGTGGTGAACAAGCTCAACGCCATCCCCGGCTACCGCGAACAGTTCCAGCAGGTCTTCGGCACGGACGCCAACACCGACGGCATCGCCAAGGCCATCGCCGCCTTCGAGCGCACGATCGTCTCGGGGCCGTCGCCGTACGACCGCTACCTGATGGGGGAGCGCGGCGCCATGAGTCCGGCGGCGGAGCGCGGCCTGCGCGTGTTCAACGGCAAGGGCCACTGCACCCCATGCCACAGCGGCCCGGCCTTCTCCGACCAGTCCTTCCGCAACCTCGGCGTGGGGATGGACAAGGAGAAGCCCGATCTCGGCCGCTACGACCACACCAAGGACCCGGCCGACCAGGGCCGCTTCAAGACGCCGGGCCTGCGCAACGTGGCGCAGACCCCGCCCTACCTGCACGACGGCTCCGCGAAGACCCTGATGGACGTCATCGACGTCTACGACCGGGGCGGCGTGCCGAACCCGCGGCTCGACCGGCTGGTGCTGCCGCTGGCGCTGACGCGGCGGGAGAAAGCCGACCTGGTCGCGTTCCTCGATGCGCTCACCGGCCCGGTGCCCAAGGTGGAGGTGCCGAAGTTCCCGGAGGGGCCGGATCCGCAAGCCGACGCGAAGGGAGGCCTGCGATGAGAGCCCGTAGCCTCTGGACGCTTCTGGCGCTGGCCGGGATCCTCGCGGCCGCGTGGCCGGGCCGCGCCGCGGCCGTCCCCGTCTTCGCCCGCAAGTACGGCTTCCAGTGCACCATGTGCCACTCGAACATGCCCCGGCTCAACGATTTCGGCGCCCGCTACCGGATGAACGGCTACCGGTTGCCGGGCCGCGAGAGCGAGGAGAAGACGGTGCTGCAATCGCCCGCGCCGGTGGCCCTCAGGACCAGCGTCGGCTACACGGGGGCCGACCGCAACGACGCCGCCGGCGGCGGCTGCGAGAGCGACTTCCGGCTCAACGGCCTCGACCTGCTCTCGGCCGGGATGCTGGGCCCCAAGATCGGCTACTTCATGGTCTACCTGCCGCAGATCGGCGAAGCGCGCGGGGTGGCGCCGCAGGACGGGGCGCTGGAGATGGCCAGCGTGGTGTTCAGCGGTCTGGCCGGCTCGTGGCTGAACCTGCGCGCCGGACGCTTCGAGCCCGCCTTCGTGCCGTTCAGCGTCAAGCGCCAGCTGGGCGTGGCCCCGTACGAGGTCTACGACTACTCGTTCCCGGCCGGTCCGCTGCTCTCCGAGACGCGCAGCGGAGTCGAGGCGGCCGGCTACGGGCGCAACCGCTTCCAGTATGCGGCCGGCGTGGTCACCGGGTCGGAGACCAACCGCCCGTACGACACGCCCTCCGACGTCTACGCCCGTGCCGCGTACGTGGTGGGGCCGGGCGAGGGGCAGACGGCCGGCCAGCGCCTCGGCCTGGTGGGCTACCTCGGCCGGGCGCGTCCGGCCGATGAGCTCGGGGGTCCGACCTCGCTGGAGCCGTTCTACCGTGCCGGGGTGGACGCCAGCCTCAACGCCGCCCACGTTAACCTGGCGCTCCAGTACCTGTGGTCGCGCGACGACCAGAACCTGTGGGGCGCCGTGGATGCCGTCACCTATTCCGGCGGCTTCGCCGAGCTGAGCGTGCTGCCGGCCGTCAATCTCGTAGGCTTCGCGCGCTTCGACCTGGTCCAGGCCCCGGACGTGGACGGCCGCGACATCACGCGCTGGACGGCGGGCGGGCGGTACTACGCGGTGGACAACGTGGCGCTGCACCTCGAGTACTCGCACCGGAAGCTGGCCGACGTGACGGCCACCGACGACGCCGTCGAGTCCTTCGTCACGGCGCGGGTCGACTTCGCCTTCTGATCGTCGGGGTCCCGGGGGGCGGCGCGGCCGTCCCCCCGGGGGGCTGTCGTTGCGGCGCGCCGCGAACCACTCTTGCCTGGCGGCTCCATCCGTCGCAACATGCTCCCGGGAGGTGCGCGCATGCCGATCACGCCGGGGGACATGCTGGCCCACTACTGCCTGGTCGAGAAGCTCGGCGAGGGCGGCATGGGTGCGGTCTGGAAGGCCATGGACACGCGCCTCGACCGCGTCGTGGCGATCAAGCTGCTGGATGACGGCCTGGCCCAGGACCGGGAGTGGCTGCGCCGCTTCGAGCACGAAGCCAAGGCGGTGGCCGCCCTCAACCATCCGAGCATCGTCACCATCTACTCGGTGGAAGAGGCGGCGGGCGTGCGCTTCTTCACCATGGAGTTCCTCGGCGGGCGCTCGCTCGATCAGCTGATCCCCGCCACCGGCCAGTCGCTGCGCACCTTTCTCGACGTCGCCGTGCCGCTCGCCGACGCGCTGGCCGCGACCCACGCGAGCGGTCTCGTGCACCGCGACATCAAGCCGGCCAACGTCATGGTCGGCGCCGACGGCCGGGTCAAGGTCCTCGACTTCGGGCTGGCCCAGGTGCCGGGGATCGGCGGCGGCACCGGGCGTCTCGACCGCGCCTCCCCGGCCTTCGAGTCGACGAGCCTGCTGTGGGGCACGCTGCCCTACCTGTCGCCCGAGTGCATCTGCGCGGAGCCGATCGACCACCGCTCCGACATCTTCTCCCTCGGCGTCCTGCTCTACGAGATGGCGACCGGCCGCCGGCCGTTCGGCGGCGACGCGGCCGGCGAGATCCTGGACGCCATCCTGCAACAGACACCGCCCCTGGTGACCGCTTTGCGCCGCGACTTCCCGCTGCACGTCAGCCGCATCATCCGCCAGTGCCTCGAGAAGGATCCGGCAGCGCGCCCGCAGTCGGCCGCGGCCCTGCGCGCCGAGCTCGAGGAGCTGCGCCACGAACAGGAGGCGGCGCGGCGGGCGGCGGCCCCGGCCATCGCCGTGCTGCCCTTCGTGGACATGAGCTTCGAGAAGGACCAGGAGCACTTCTGCGAGGGCATCGCCGAGGAGATCATCAACGTGCTCGCCAAAGTCGGCGAGCTGCGCGTCGCCTCGCGGCAGTCCAGCTTCCGCTTCCGCGCCACGCCGCTCGACAGCCGCGCCATCGGGCGCGATCTGGGCGTGGACGCGCTGCTCGAGGGCAGCGTGCGCAAGGTGGGGACCCGGCTGCGCGTCGGCGCCGAGCTGACCAACGTGCGCGACGGGCTCTGCCTGTGGTCCGAGCTCTTCGACCGCGAGGTCAAGGACGTCTTCGTCATCCAGGAGGAGATCGCCCGCAGCATCGTGCGGGCGCTGGCGGTCACCTTGAGCCCGCTGGAGAGCGACGCGCTGCGCCGCCCCCGCACCAACGACCTCGAGGCCTACGATCTCTACCTGCGCGGGCGCCGCTACTTCCACCAGTACACCAAGAAGGGCACGGGCTTCGCCCTGGAGATGTTCGGGCGCGCCCTCGAGCGCGACCCCGGTTTCGCGTCCGCCTGGGCCGGGGTCGCCGACTGCTACTCGTACCTGTCGCTGTACGTGGAACGCAGCGAGGCCAACCGGCAGCGCGCGGAGGAAGCCAGCTGCAAGGCGCTCGATCTCGACCCCGATCTGGCGCAGGCCCGGGTATCGCGCGGGCTGGCGCTGTCGCTGGGCGGGCGGCACGAGGCGGCGGAGCGGGAGTTCGAGCACGCCATCCGGCTCAACCCGCAGCTCTTCGAGGCGTTCTACTTCTACGCCCGCGACACCTTCGCGCAAGGCAAGAACGAGGCGGCCATCCGGCTCTACGAGCAGGCCATGGCGCTGCGCCCCGACGACTACCAGGCGCCGCTGCTGGTGGCGCAGCTCTACGCCGACGTCGGGCGGGGAGCGGACGCCGAGGTCACCCGGCGCCGCGGCCTGAGGGTGGCCGAGGAGCACCTGCAGCGCCACCCCGACGACGTGCGCGCCCTCTACATGGCGGCCAACGCCCAGGTGGCGACGGGGGAGAGCGAACGCGGCCGCGAGTGGGCACAGCGGGCCCTGACGCTCGAGCCCGACGACCCCATGGTCCTCTACAACGTGGCCTGCATCCGTTCCCTGGCCGGCGACGTCGAGGGGGCACTCGACTGCCTCGAGCGGGCGGCGCGCACCGGCCAGGTGCAGATCGACTGGGTCGTCCACGACAGCAATCTGGACGCGGTGCGCGGCCACCCGCGCTACGCCGTCCTGCTGCGGGCCGGCCAGGAGGGCGGCGCGGCCTGAGCCCGGCCCGCCCGACGGCCCGCGCGGCACTTGAACGGCGTCTCCCGCCGGCCGTATATTCCAGCGTTCCGTCACGGAGGGAGGACGCATGTACGCCGTCGATCTCAGCTACCGGCACGCCCTCGTCATGGGCGTGGCCAACCATCGCAGCCTGTCGTGGGCCATCGCCCGGGCCCTGCACGAGGCCGGCGCCCGGATCTGCCTGACCTACGCCAACGACCGCCTGCGTCCCGCCGTCGAGGAGCTGGCCCTGCATCTGCCCGGGGCGATCACCGCCGAGTGCGACGTCACCCACGACCGCACGGTGCACGCGCTGCACCGCAAGCTGGAGCGCACCTGGGGGTCGCTCGAGATCCTCGTGCACGGCGTCGCCTGGGCGCGCAAGGAGGACCTCGAGGGCAAGTTCGTGGCCACCTCGCGCGACGGCTTCATGGCCACCCTCGACGTCAGTGCCTTCTCGTTGCTCAACGTCACCAACCACATGCTGCCGCTGCTCCACAGGCACGGGGCCAGCATCCTGACGCTCACCTACCTGGCGGCCGAGCGCGCGGTGCCGAACTACAACGTCATGGGCAGCGCCAAGGCGGTGCTCGAGCAGAGCGTGCGGCAGCTGGCCTTCGAGCTGGGGCCGAGGAAGATCCGCGTCAACGCCATCTCGGCGGGGCCGGTGAGCACCCTGGCGGCGCGTGGCATCCACGGCTTCGTCGGCATGCAGCACCACCACGCGGAGCGGGCGCCCCTGAAGCGCAACATCACCAAGGAGGAGGTCGGCTCGGCGGCGCTGTTCCTGCTCTCCGACATGGCCAGCGGGGTGACCGGCGAGATCCTCTTCGTGGACGCCGGGTACCACATCATGGGGTTGTAGGGCGGGCCTAAGGAGCCGCGGAAACACCGGCGGCGCGGCCCGTTGCGGGTCGCGCCGCGCTGCGTCCGCCCTGGTTCCGCCGCCGCTACTGCGCCAGCCGGGCCGCCTCCTTGGCCAGGTGCGAGCCGATGACGTTGCGCTGGATCTGGTTGGTGCCCTCGTAGATCTGCGTGATCTTGGCGTCGCGCATCATCTTCTCGACCGGGTAGTCGGCCATGTAGCCGTAGCCGCCGAAGATCTGCACCGCGTCGGTGGTCACCTTCATCGCCGTGTCGGAGGCGAAGACCTTGCACATCGCCGACAGGTGGGCGATGTCCTTGGTGTCGCCGGAGTCGATGCGGTTGGCGAGGCCGTAGATCAGCGAGCGCGCCGCCTCGATCTGGATGGCCATGTCGGCCAGCATCCACTGGATCCCCTGGAAGTTCACGACGCTCTGGCCGAACTGGCGGCGCTGGTGGGCGTACTTGAGCGTCTCCTCGAGGGCCCCCTCGGCGATGCCCAGGGCCTGGGCCGCCACGCCCGGCCGCGAGATGTCGAAGGTCTTCATGGCGACGATGAAGCCCAGGCCCTCGCGGCCGAGGACGTTCCTGGCCGGCACGCGCGCGTCCTCGAAGATCAGCTCGCTGGTGACGCTGGCGTGGATGCCCATCTTCTTCTCCTTCTTGCCGAAGGAGAAGCCGGGTGTGCCTTTCTCGACGAGGAAGCAGGTGGCGCCGCGGGCGCCCTTCTCCGGCGAGGTGAGGGCGACCGTGGTGTAGATGTCCGCCTCGCCGCCGTTGGTGATGAACACCTTGGTGCCGTTCAGGACGTACTCGTCGCCGTCGCGCCGCGCGGTGGTGCGCAGCGCCCCGGCGTCGGAGCCGGCCATGGGCTCGGTGAGGCCGAAGGCGGCGAGCTTCTTGCCCGAGGCGAGCACGGGCAGATACTGCTTCTTCTGCTCCTCGGAGCCGAACAGGAGGATGGGGAAGGCCCCCAGGGCCGTGCCGGCGAAGGCCAGGGCGATGCCGGCGCAGGCCTTGGAGATCTCCTCGGTCACCAGGCACATGTTGGTGATGCCGTAGCCTTCCTCGAGCAGCCCGTCATAGGCGACGGGAACGAAGACGCGGAAGAGGTCGACCTTGGCGAGCTCCGCGACGATGTCGTGGGGGAAGATGTTCTCCTCGTCGTACCTCGCCCGCACGGGCTTCACCTTCTCCTCGGCGATGGTGCGCGCCAGGTCGCGGATGCTCCTCTGGTCCTCGGTCAGCAGGTGCTGCATGAGCGGCTCCTCCGGCTGGGCGTGGGCGATCGGGTCCTTCCGGGCCGGCGGCGTCGCGGGTCGTGGCCGGCCGCCGGCAAAGTCCGCGGCAGCATACGCGATTGGACCCAGCGCTCCCAGCGGGCGGGTCGGGAGGGCGTGCCGGGCCGGATCGTGCACGGCCGACGCCTCAGTATGCAGTGGGCGGGCGGGGGGAGGCTGGCGCCGCCGGGCGGGTGGCCGGGGCCACAGGAGGCCTTCGGCGGGGTCTATGTGATTGCGGTCATATGACGGATTACCAGTACTAAACATCAATCCACCGGACCCAGCCGGGCGGCGGCTCGCTTCTCGCTATGCCCCAACCGTCGGCCGATCCACCGAACCCATTGATTTACAGCGTTTACAGGGAACTCGGCGGATCTGTCTGGGGGTAAACCGGTATCTCACTTCCTGGCGTGGCCGCGGGGGAAGAGGTGCCGGCGCAGGCCGGCCTTAGGAGAGGGAACCCCGGTTCCCTCAGCGTTCCACTCAGGAGGATTCGCATGCGGGATCGATACGGGCACGCCGCCGGTGCGCGGCGGGGGATGGTCGCCACGGCGTTGGGTGCGGCAGGGATCGTCGTTCTGGCCGTCGCCGCGGGAAGCATCCGGCTGGCCGGAGCCTACGAGCAGTACTCGACGAACCAGGCGGACAACTGCGCGGCCTGCCACGGGGACTTCCGGGCCAGCGGCTACGTCTCGAACGCCGACGGCGTCGCCTGGACGGGCGGCACCAGCCTGCACAACGGGCACCGGACGAGCATGCTGAGCGGTGACTGCAACGTCTGCCACAGCGCGGCCTCCCGTTTCCCGGTGCTGTTGAAGAGCTCGGTCGGTGGGACCGGCTTTGCGGCGATCAGCTGCCTCGGTTGCCACGGGCGCGCCGAGCCTGCGGCCGGCGGCGCGGTGAAGGGCACCGGGCTGCGCCAGCACCACTACCGCTCCGGGGTGACGGCGTGCGTCAACTGCCACTCGGACGCGAATCCCGCGGGCTTCGCGGTGGCCCCGGAGACGGTGAAGCCGCTGTACTACTTCACGCCGGACGCGGCGCATCCCAACAAGCCCACGGATCCCTGCAACGGGAACGGTGCGGAGAGTCTGGTGGCCGGGCCGCTGGGCCTCGATAACGACGGCGACACGACCTACGACGGCAGCGACGCCGACTGCGCGGTGCCGACCTTGATCACCACCTGGGGCAAGCTGAAGGCGACGCACCGGTAAGCGGCGCGCGCCGCGGGCTGTACTGCGAAGCGGCAGGCGGAGTCACCGCCCGCCGCCAGCCTATCGCGCCGCCGCGACCGACGCCCTACCGCAGCAGCTCCTCCATCTCGTCCATCACTCGGTTCATCGCGGCCATGGCGGCGGCGAACGGGGCCGAGGTGGTCATGTCCACGCCCGCATCCTTGAGCAGGTCGATGGGGTACTTCGAGCCGCCGGCGGCGAGCAGCTTGAGGTACGCATCGCGGCGCGGCGCCTTGCCCTTCGTGGCCTTGGCCTCCGCCAGGATGCCGTCGGCCAGGGACGCGGAGGCCACGATGCTGGTGGCGTACTGGTAGACGTAGAACTCCCGGTAGAAGTGGGGGACCAGCGCCCACTCGACGCCGTACAGGTCGTCCACCTTGCAGACCCCGGCCGCGTCCCCGTAGTAGTCCTTCAAGAGCCCCAGGTAGAGCTGCGTGAGCTTCTCGCCGGTGAGCGGCTCGCCGCGCTCCACCAGCTCGTGGGCTTTGAGCTCGAACTCCG
The DNA here is from genome assembly GCA_964386525.1 of uncultured bacterium. Lineage (GTDB taxonomy): Bacteria > Eisenbacteria > RBG-16-71-46 > RBG-16-71-46 > DASYSL01 > CAYLSO01. Next base: position 4,825 of record CAYLSO010000258.1, on the reverse strand, counting down.
CGAAGAGCACCTGGCGGAAGAGCGTCTGGCGCAGGTCCTCGAGTCGGCTGCCGAGCAGGAACAGCCGCGTGTCGAGTTCCTTGGTCCGCTGCAGCATGTAGTCCTGCAGCAGCGCCTCGTTGAGGGTCGAGGCCACCTCGGCCACGAAGGTGCGATAGCGCCAGGTCGGGTAGGGCTGCCCCTGGCTCGAGGAGTACGAGTGCATGCCGTGCCCGCCCTCGTGGGCCACCGTCGAGACGTCGTCGTAGAGGCCGGTGAAGTTGAGCAGCTGATACGGGTGCACGTCGTAGATGCCGGTGCTGTACGCCCCGGAGCGCTTGCCGGTGGACGGCATCCAGTCGATCCAACGCTCGGCGAACGCCCGCCGCAGCGTGGCGGCGTAGTCCGGCCCCAGCGGCGCGACCGCGGCCACCACCAGCTCCTGGGTCTCCTCGGGGGTGAACTTGAGGTCCACCTTCTTGACGATGGGCGCGTAGAGGTCCTCGTAGCGCAGCTCGTCGAGGCCCATCATCTTCTGGCGCAGCTTGAGGTAGCGGTGCAGGGTCGGCAGGTTGGCGTGCACGTCCCGCAGCAACTGCGAGTAGACCGGGGTCGGGATGTTGCTGGCGAACAGCGCCGACGCCAGGCAGCTGTCGAACCTGCGCACCTCCTTCTCGAATACGTGGCTCTTGACGTGCGCGTTGAGCATCGTGCCGTATGTGCCCTCGTACTGCTTGTAGGTGCTGAAGTAGGCGCGGAAGACCTTGAGCCGGTCCTCGCGCTCGGGCAGCGCCCGGCAGCGGCCGAAGGTGGCGGGGTCGAGGCGCAGCGAGTCGCCGGTGGAGAGGGTGACCGTGGGAAAGGGCAGCTCGGCGTTGCTGAAGACGCCGCGGATCGAACCGCCGGCGCCGGCCAGGTCGTCGGTCTTGGCGACGATCTGCTCCTCGGCCGGGCTCAGCGTGTGCGGGGCCCAGCGCACGATCTCGTCGAGCACGATGGCGTAGGGCGCCAGGCGCGCTTCGGCGGCGACGAACGCCTTGACCTTCTCCTGGCCCAGGGCCAGGACCTCGGGCCGCAGGTAGGCGGTGGCGGCGCCGTAGTCCACCCCGAGCTTCTCGATCTCCTGCTGCATGGCCATGTACGACTGGCTGCGCGTGTCCTCGTCGGCCCGCATCGAGGCGTAGACCTGCAGGCGCGCCAGCCGGCGGTCCGCTTCGCTGCGCGCCGCGAAGGCGTCGTAGAGCGTGGCGGCCGATTCGCCGAGGCGGCCCTGGAACTTGGCCAGTTCGGGGATGCGCTTGGCGAGTTCGTCCTTGGCCGCCCGCCAGGCCTCGTCGGACGGATAGACGTCGGTGACCTTCCACTTGTACTTGTCGTCGATGGTGGCGCGCTCCGCGCCGGCGGTGAAGCCGGCGGCGAGCGACAGCGCCAGGGCCGAGACGACCAGGGACCGGACGGCGAGGCGGGCGGCTTTCATGGCGTGCTCCCGTGGGTGGACGAGGGGCGCCGCGGATCCGTCGCGGCGCGGGCGCGCGGGGGATGCGACCGGGCTGCATTCTAGCACCGGGGGCAAGGGGCGGCCGGGCGGCGGCGGACGCGCAGGTGGGGGTGGACCTGCGGCCGGGCGGCTCCTAAGATGCACCGGTCGCCGTCGTCCCCCCGCTCCTGGAGGTGCGCCCCATGCCCGCTTCGCCCCCGACCGCCGGCCCGCAGCTGCAGATCGCCGTGTTCATCGACTTCGAGAACATCGCCATGGGCCTGCGCGACGCCAGCGCTCCCTTCGAGGTGCGGCGCGTCCTCGACCGGCTGCTCGAGAAGGGCAAGGTCATCGCCAAGGTGGCCTACGCCGACTGGGGCCGTTTCCGCAGCCACACCGAGGGCCTGCACGAGAACGGCATCGAGCTGATCGAGATCCCGCGCCGCGCCACCACCGGCAAGAACTCGGCCGACATCCGGCTGGTGGTGGACGCCATGGACCTGAGCTGGAGCAAGGCGCACATCGACACCTTCGTGATCGTCTCCGGCGACAGCGACTTCTCCCCGCTGGTGGCCAAGCTCAAGGAGAACGGCAAGCACGTCATCGGCCTCGGCATGAAGGCCTCCACTTTGCCGCTCTTGGCCAACGGCTGCGACGAGTTCATCTACTACGAGGACCTCGAGCGCGGCGCCGAGCCGCCCAAGACCGACGCCGCGCCGGCGCGCGGCAAGGACGAGCCGTTCCGCCTGCTGGTCGACACCGTGCGGGCCCTGCAGCGCGAGAACTTCGAGCTCATCCAGGCCTCCCTGGTCAAGGACACCATGAAGCGCAAGCGGCCCGCGTTCAGCGAGGCCGCGCTGGGCTACGGCAGCTTCAGCGAGCTGCTGGAGGACGCGCAGGAGTCCGGCGTGGTCACGCTGCGCAAGGACGAGCGCAGCGGGACGTACGTGGTGACCGGGATCGTCAGTCAGCGGCCGCGGGCTCGCAGCGGGAGCGGCGGGCGCAGTGCCGAGGGCGCGGGGCGGCCGCGGGTGCGGCGGACGCGGAGCTGACGCGGGCGCTGGCTCGGGGGGGATCGTGCCGATCGCCCTCCGGCACTCCTTGCGGTGACGCGGCTGCGGACCTTATCCTGTTCTTGGTCTTTCGTGGGCCGCGCCCCTCCCAACGGGGCCGGGCACCGCGAAAGCCGGGATGTGACGCCGCCCGGGCAATGCGGGCGGGAAGCTGGGCAGTCGAGGCCGCCGGCCGCCCTCGGGGACCAACCCAGACAGCGAAGAGGGTGACGATGGAGCGCATCTGCAACAAGGAGAGAATCGTCCCAGGGCTGACCGTGACCGCGGCTGCAGTCACGCTGGTCGTGCTGGCCGCCGTGGCGATCGGCGGCTACCTCTGGACGCCGGCGGCCGCCTACGAGCAGTACTCGACGAACCAGGCGGACAACTGCGCGGCCTGCCACGGGGACTTCCGGGCCAGCGGCTACGTGTCGAACTCCGACGACGTGGCGTGGGCGGGCGGCACCAGCCTGCACAACGGCCACCGCACCGACATGCTGGGCGGCGACTGCAACGTCTGCCACGGAGCGCAGCGCTTTCCGGTGCTGCTCGCCAGTTCCGACGGCGGGACCGGCTTCGCGGCGATCAGCTGCAACGGCTGCCACGGGCGGGCGGAGCCGGCGGCGGGTGGCGCGGTCAAGGCGGTCGGGCTGCGGCAGCATCACTATCGCGCCGGCGTCACGCAGTGCGTGAGCTGCCACACGGATTCCAACCCGGCCAACTTCACGACCGCTCCGGAGACGGTGAAGCCGCTGTACTACTTCACCCCCGATGCGGCGCACCCGAACAAGCCTACCGACCCCTGCAACGGGAACGGCTCCGAGAGTCTTGTAGCCCCGACCCGCGGTCTGGACAACGACGGGGACCTGGTCTACGACGCCACCGACACGGACTGCCAGGTGGGTGTCGAGGACGGGCCCGCTGCCAAGCTCGGGCTGACGCTCGAGGGCGTGCAGCCCAATCCGTCGCGCGGCGCCGTGCGGGTGGCTTTCACCCTGCCGTCCGCCCGGCCGGCGACGCTCGATCTGATGGACGTGACCGGCCGCCGCGTGGCGCGTCAGGACGTGGGTGCGCTGGGAGCCGGACGCCACTCGGTGGAGTTCGCGCCCGGGCGCGCGCTGCGCGCCGGGGTGTACCTCGTGCGGCTGATCCAGGGCGGAGCCGTGGTCACGGCGAAAGCGGTGGTGACGGAGTAGGACCGTGAGATCGCGGCGGGACCGCGAGACCGCGGCGGGTCCGCGAGCCCGCGGCGGCGGCACCGTCCACGCAGCAGCCCGCAGGCCCCGGGGTCACCGCCCCGGGGCCTCGGTGCTCTCACCGGCTCGATCCGCGGCGGTAGCGAACGCCGGGGCGCCGTCCGCCTCCCCGTTCCCTTCGGCGCAGCCCTCCGACCCTCCCTCGGCTCAGCGCCCGCGCCACGCCCTGGCCCGGGGATCGCGTGCGGGCGAAGCGAGCACTGGCCGGCCCCGCCGGGCGGGGAACGGGAGCCTGGCCGGTGCGGGCATCGCGGAGGGGGAGGCGCCCATGTGGGCGAAGATGCTTCTGCTCGTGGCCCTGGCGCTGGGGGGAATCGCCGGAGCGCCGGCCAGAGGCGCTGCAGCGCCGCCGCCGCCGGAGACGCTCTCCTGCTTCGACTCAGGGAGCGGACCGGGCGTCGTGCTCATCCCCAGCCTCAGCGGCTGCGCCTTCGGCTTCCGCCATGTGGTCTCCGGGCTGCACGCCGCCGGCTACCGCACGCTCATCGTCGAGCCACTCGGCGTGGGTTTCTCGCCGCGGCCGGAGCGCGCCGACTACTCGCTCGTCGCCCAGGCCGACCGCGTGGCCACGGAGCTCGAGCGGCGCGGCGTTCGCGACGCGCTCGTGGTCGGCCACGGCATCGGTGGCGCCGTGGCACTACGCCTGGCGTACCGCCACCCAGGGCTGGTGCGGGGCGTGGTGTCGATCGAAGGCGGGCCCGCCGAGTCCGCCGCCACCCCCGGCTTTCGCCGCGCCATGAAGGTCGCGAGGTGGATGCGGCTGATCGCCGGCAGCGGGTGGATCAAGGGCAAGTTCGCGAAGCATCTGCGCTCGGTGTCCGCGGATCCGGCCTGGGTGACCGAAGCCGTCGTCGACAGCTACTTCGCCGGCGTCGAGCGCGATCCCGGTGCCGCGCTGCGCGCCTTCTCCGCCATGGGCCGCGCCCCCGAGCCGGAATCGCTCGGCGTCCGTCTACCCGAGATCCGCTGTCCGGTGGTGCTGCTCCTCGGCGGCTTCCGCCACAAGGGTGGTCCGCCCGCCGAGGATGTGGCTCGTCTCGCGGAGCGCCTGCCGCGCTTCG
>CAYLSO010000257.1:0-13611 GCA_964386525.1 uncultured bacterium | reverse complement strand
GGCCCGCGACCTCGCCCGGCCGCAAGGAGAAGACGAGGGCTTCAAAGGCGGCCGGCGTCACACCGCGGCCGAACCAGCCGGTGTCGCCCCCCTTGTCCCGCGTGCTCAGGTCCTGGGACTCAGCCCGCGCCAGTGAGTCGAAGTCGGCCCCGGCGCGCGCGGCCGCCAGGAGCTGGGTGGCCTTGGCGAAGGCTGCCGAGATATCCGCCCCGGGCGCCGTGCGCACCAGCAGGTGGCGCAGCCGCACCTCGGCCGCCTGGCCGAACTCCTGCGGGTGTTCCCGGTAATAGCGTTCGACCGCCGCCTTGGGGATGTCGGTCACGAGGTGCGGGCGCCGATCGATCTTCAGGAACGTGGCGTGGTAGGACGGCTCCGTGAGGTAGTCGCCGGGATGGCCATCGAAATAGGCGCGGGCCGCGGTCTCGGCTCTCTCCTGGCTCTCCCGCTTCAGGATCTCGTCGGTGACGCCCGCCTGCAACTCGGGGTTCAGGGCGCAGGCGGAGTCGCGGGCGATCACCGCGTACACGGCTACGCCGGCGGGCGCGGTGAACGCCGCGGCGGCCCCCACCGGGGCGCTGCGCGCCGAGTCGAGCGCGGCCGGAGGCAGCCCCGCCGGGGCGCCCGCGAACTCGTCGGTGCGCAGCTCGTACCAGACCTGGGCCGCTCTCTCGGCGCCCTTGTCACGCCGGCCCTTCTTCCAGGCCTCGGCGATCTTGCGCCCCGCCTCCTCGGCCCGGCGCCACCGTTCCAGGGCCAGGTAGCGCTCGCGCACCGCCCCCGCCACCTCGGGCAACGGCGGCTGCGTCAGGCCGCTGCCTGCGGCGTCGAGGCGCGCGAACTCCGAGTCGTGATCCTCGTACCAGTCGCGCAGCGCACCGGCGCTCGGCTCTTTGACGGCCACGCGGCCGGTGTCCACGAAGGCCGCGCGCCAGCTCGTGCACACCGTCCGGAACGACTCGGGATGGGCGGTCCGCACCGAGTCGGTCTCGGCGGCGGCGCGGCGTTGGCGCGCCGCGCGGCGGTAGTCGCGCGCCACCGAGTCGGCGACCTGCGCCAGCGGCGCGACCCGCGCGGGCTGCTTGTCGGTGATGCGCACGAGCGCGTAACCGGCCGGCACCCGCAGCGGCCGGTCGAGCGTCGCACCGGTCTCGGCCGCGAGAGCCTGGTCGCCCAGGGACGGGTCCTCGAAGAACAGGCCGGTCGACTGCCCGCCCACCCACCAACCGCCGTCGCGCTCGCCGCCGAAGCCGGCGGCGACGGAATCGAACGCCGTGCCGCCGCGCACCGCGGTGAGCAGCGACTCGGCGCGGGCCAGGGCCTGCCGCCGGGCCGGCTCGCTCGCAGCGGGCGTGCTCGCCTCGGCCGCCAGCGGCACCACCGCCAGCCCCAGGCGCACGCGCGCCGGCACCGCGAAGCGCGTGGCGATGGCGCGGTAGTGGGCGCGCAGCGAGTCGGCGGAGACCTCGAGGCGGGGTTCGAACCACGCCGTGTCCACCGCGAGCACCCGGATCTCCGCGCTCTGCCGGCGCGCCGCCGCCTGGGCGGCGACGGCGGCGTCGGAGGGCGTGAACTGGGCGCGCAGCCGCTCGTAGAGCCGCTGGCTGGCGAGGACTTCCCTGGCGTCTTGCATCGCCGCCTCATAAATGGGCACGTTGGCTTTGAAAGCCGCCCAGCGGTTGGCGTCGAACCCGTCCGGCCCTCGGAAGGGCCCGGTGCGCTGGAGGAAGCGCTCGGCCGCGGTGTCGGGGACGGTGATGCCGCGTCGCTTGGCCTCGGCCCGCAGCAGCCGCTGGCGGAGCAGCTGCTCGAGGACGCTGCGCTCCAGCTGCGTGCGCTCGGCGGGCTGCAGCTTGCGGCCGAGGTCCTTCTCGTACATTGCGGCGTACTGGCGCTGCGCCATCTCCAGCTCGCCTGTCGCGATGTCGTACCCCGCCGCGCTGGCCACGGGGCGCGCCGCCGCGGGACTCGGCGGCTGGCTGCCGGGGTTCTGGGCGGCGACCAGACCGGCCGCGCCCAAGAGCGCGAGCGTGAAAGCGGGAGCGGCGAGACGGGCTCGAGTTGACCGCATGGAACGCACCCTCCTACAGTGGCGGACGATGGCCACGAATCTTCCTCCGTTGCCGGCGGCCGGCGGCGCCTTCGAGCAGCGGCGCGCGAGCGGTTGCTGGCTCCTCTGCGACTCCGCGGCGCCGCTGGTCGCCTTCAGCTCGCGCCTGGGCGGCGTGAGCGAGGGCCCGTACGCGTCGCTCAATCTCGGCCTCTCCACCGGCGACGACGCCGCGCGTGTGGCCGCGAACCGCGCGCGCCTGGCGCGCGGCCTCGGTCTCGGCGAGGTGGCCACGGTCCGTCAGGTCCACGGGGCGGGCCTCCGCGTCGTGTGCGACGGCGGGCCGGCCGGCGACGGCGACGTGCTCGCCACCACGCGGCCCAACCTAGCACTGGCGGTCTCCACCGCCGATTGTCTTGGCGTCGCCCTGTGGGACGACGAGCGCACCGCGCTGGCGGTCGTGCACGCGGGCTGGCGCGGTGTCCTCGCCGGAGCGCTCGAGGCCGCCCTCGCCTGGCTGTCGCGAGAGCGGCCCGGGAGCGGCCTGCGGGCCGCGCTGGGACCCGCCCTGCGCGTCTGCTGCTTCGAGGTGGGGCCGGAGGTGGCAGAGCGGTTCCCCGCCGCCTGCATCCGATCCGGGCCCGGGCGGCCGCACCTCGACCTGGCGGGCGCGGCACGCCAGCGTCTGGCCGCCGCCGGCGTCCCCGGCGCGGCGATCGCCGACCCCGGACTTTGCACCTTCTGCACCCCGGAGCTGCTCTACTCCCATCGGCGCGATCGCGGCGTCACCGGCCGCCACTGGGCGGTGGCGCGCCTGCGACCCGCCGACTGACGGCGCCATCGGCGCGAATATATCAGCCCGGAGTGGCTCCCACCAGGCGGCCGCTACCGACGTGACGCGGGCGGCCCAGGCCGCGGCCGGGGCACAGCCCCGGGGGTGAGCCGCCGCCGGGCGCTGCCGGGTCCCACCGCGTCGCCTTGATTCTCCGGCGCGGCCTCCCTAGAATCGTGGCAGATACTTCACCCGCAAAGGGAGGACACCAGATGCGTTCCATGCTCGTGACGCTCGCGCTGCTCGGGTTGCTCTCGGCCGCCGCATCCGACGCCGGCCAGCCGGCGGCCACGGGCGCCAAGGCGCCAGCCGGGGAGAAAGCCGTGACCAGCGCGACCAAGGGTGGGGATGGTGAGGAAGTGGGCGTGATCGAGACCAGCCTGGGCACGATCGTCGTCCGCTTCTACGACCAGGACGCGTCCAAGACCACCGCCAACTTCAAGAAGCTGGCGCGCGAGGGCTTCTACAACGGCACGACCTTCCACCGCATCGTGCCGCGCTTCGTCATCCAGGGCGGCGATCCTAATTCGAAGGACTCGGACCGCGCCAACGACGGCCAGGGTGGTCCAGGCTACACGGTTCCCGCCGAGATCAAGCGCCTGCACAAGCGCGGCGCGCTGGCCACCGCGCGGCTCGGCGATCAGGTGAACCCCAAGAAGGAGTCGAGCGGCAGCCAGTTCTTCATCTGCCTCACCGATCTGCCCAGCCTCGACCGCGGCGGTTACACGGTGTTCGGCGAGGTGATCGAGGGCATGGACGTGGTGGACAAGATCGCCGCCGTCAAGACCGACGCCCGCGACAACCCCGTGGATCCGGTGGTGATGAAGAAGGTCACGGTGCAAAAGCGCGGCGCCGGGGCGAAGTCCTCGGGCTAGCCGCGCACCGAGCCGCCTGGCGCCCGGGTCGTGGACGCGGCGGCCGATCCGACGCGTCGCCCCGGCGGGCACCCCGCCGGGGCGTTTGCTTCCGCCAAACAGAGCTCGCTTCGCCCCCGCCGGCGCGCGGGGTTCCGTCCGCCCCCCGCGGCACCTCTCCTTGACCGAGGATCTCCAGTGCGGCATGATTTAAGTGCCCGGATGCGGGAGGGCTCCCCCTAGCCCCCCGCGGCGGCGACATCCTCGAGCCGAGCGCGCGGTGACGGGACCACCGTGCCGGCTCTGCATTTGCTGTCGTGGAGGTCGCCCGCGAGGCCCGTCGCGCGTATCGGACACGCCCAACGACTCCCGGTATGCATTGAATGAAGTGCGGCTCGCTGCGCGGGACATCATGCGCCCTGGCGGCTGTGCCGTAGTGCCCGCAGTGGGCGAAAGGCATCTTGCGGAGGAGCATCATGCGGATGGCGGGATGGATCGTGGGGTTCTCGTTCTTGGCGGTGGCGGTGGGCGGAGTTCTCCCGGCGGCGGCTCTGCCCCCGCTCGACACGCCCGTCCTGAGCCTCGGTGCGGTGAGCCGGGTGTCGGTGGAGCTCGATGTCAGCGCCGGAGCGAGCGGTGCGCCGGCCGGGTTCGTCATCGAGTGGATGCGGGTCTCGGACTTCGATCGGCTCGGCGGCTGGCCGGCCGACGTTGCGTCCGAACCCTCCGTGGTGCGCACGCGGTTCTTCGGCTTGCCGACCCTGAATCCGAGCACCGGCTCGTATCTTCTCGGCGCCCGCGCGTACGTAGAGGTCGAGCTCGGCGATCTGTTCGATGAGACCGGAGTCTTGACCACCAACAGCGCCGAGCTGCCGTCGGCGGAGGACTTCGTGATCCGCGCGTGGGCCGCCGCGACGGTGGGCCGCGCCTCCAGCGCCTACACGCCGACCGTGGTGGTGGGCACCATGGCGCAGCCCATGATGAATTGCACCTACACGCTGGGCTACTGGAAGACGCACCCCGGCGCCTGGCCGGTGGGTGGGCTGAGCCTCGGCAGCGTCGCCTACTCGCAGTCGCAGCTGCTCAGCATCCTGAAGAAGCCGGCGGCCGGCAACGGGCTGATCATCCTGGCGCATCAGCTCATCGCCGCCAAGCTCAGCATCGCCAACGGCGCCGACCCGAACCCGGTGGCGTCGGCGATCGCGGCGGCCGATGCGCTCATCGGCGCCCTGGTCGTGCCCCCGGTCGGCGGTGGCTACCTGGATCCGGCGGTGGTGACGGCCGTCAAGGATGTCCTGGACAACTACAACAACGGCCTGCTCGGCGTCCCCCACTGCGGGCAGGTGCCCACGGTTACGAAGACCTGGGGCGGATTGAAAGCGATCTACCGCTAGCCGCGAGGCGAAGCGGAGCGCGCGGTCCGTCCGAGACCGCGGCCTGGCGAAGGGCGGGCTGTCCCGATGGGCACCCGCCCTTCGCGTTTGCCGTCGCGGCCCGCTGTGGCCCGCTGCGGCCCCTCACCCCTCCGGATGGAATTCCCTCGGCAGCGACCAGAGGTTGAGACCGATGGCCGCGTCACGGGCGCGGACCAGGCCGGTGCCGGGGTAGTTGCGGACGTAGACCTCTACGGTCGCCCCTGCCACACCCTTGAAGAGATGTCCCCCGAGCGCGCTGAAGTCGCGGCGCGTGAGCGTGGCGTGCAGATGCGGGATGGGCTCCCCCTCGAAGCGGGCGATGTTACCCACCAGGGCCGCCACCTCGACCTCCTCCTCGACAGGCAAGCGGACGTACTGTTGATCCTCGGCGTCCCAGTAGCCGAGCTCCGCGCTGCTCATGGCGCCGAGGGCGTTGACCCACGCGGCCGTGATCCCCGACCGCTTGGCGAAAGCCACGAGCCCGGAGAAGACCTCCTCGCCGCGGTGGAAGCGGATGAGGAAGCCATCGGGGAGGTCGAGCACGGTCATGGCGGGTCTCCTTGCGTGGGGGAGCGACGGGGCAGCCGAGGCGCGTCGCCTACGGGCGTACGGTCACACTGCTGGTGAATAGGGCGACATTGCCGACGGCGTCGGCGACGCGCACGCGCACCGGGTAGACGCCTGGCGGCAGTCCCGTGACGCTCACACGGAAGCGCTCGGCGGGCCCGTCCCAAATGCCGTCGTCGGCCGACGCCAGCGCCCAGTCGTACTCCCCCACCGCCACGTCCACCTTGGCCACGTACAGTCCGGCGTCGCGCGCCTCGCCGCGCACGGTGACGGCCGAGCCCGGCGATCGCACCTCGAGGCCGGCCACGGTCGGGGGCGTGTTGTCCACCACCACCGGCCCCGAGAGCACTTCGTCGGTGAGGGCATCGTCGCCCTGGCGTGGCTCGTCGCTGGCCGTCAACCGCGTCTCGTACTCGCCCTCCTCCAGGCCGTTGGTGTCCCAGGTGAAGGGCGACGCCTCGACGGTCTCGCCGATGAGGACCCAAGCGGCCGCCCCGGCGCGCCGGTACTCGAGCTGGTAGGAGAGCGGGTCGCCGTTGGGGTCGGACGCCTTCCAGGCGATGGGGCGCAGGCCGCGAGCCCAGGTGGGGAGAACGTCCGGGGGGCCCGGCGGCGGGCTCGGCGTGGAGTACTGCACGCGCTGGCCGCCGGGGAGGATCTGGGTGACCGGTTCCTGACGCGGCGAGATCTCGCCCGCGTAGAACTTCCCCGGCTCCGGCTGCACCGCGAACTCCTCGATGCGCGGCGGCTGATTCACCTCGGCGTAGGCGACGCGCACCTCGCGCACGCTACCCGCCCCGGCCAGCTGCGCGCGCCACTGCAGGTAGCGCGCCGCGGGCGAGGCCACGGCGGCGCCGGGTCGCGCTTGCTGCCAGTCGCTCCACGTGGAGTCCGGGTCGGACGAGTTGCCGCTGCGGGTGGCGAAGCGGACCGCCGCGAGCTCACCCAGGGCGGTGAAGCGGCCCCAGCGGGCCAGGCGGGCGGCGTCGAGGACGTCGGACTCCGCCTCGCCGCGCGCCGCCGGGGCGCGCACGCGGTAGAGCCGCGCGGGCGCGGCCGTGGCCATCCACAGGCCGGAGCCGTCGTCCGCGAGCGCGGTGGCGTAGCCCTCAGTCGCCTGGTAGACGCTCTCGGCGCGCCCGCGCGCGTCGAGAGCGTAGAGGGCGGCGTCGGCCCCGGTGGCCGCCCAGAGACCCCCGCCGGGCCGCGGCGCCAGCGCGAAGACCAGCCCCTGGGGAGACTTCCACCACGTGGTGACCGACGAATCCGGCACGATGCGGTAGACCACCGACTTGGGCTCCGCCGATCCGCCCGCGCCCGGCGCCACGCGCCCGCTCTGCTCCACCTGCACGGGCGCGGCCGAGACCGCGGCGGCGTACAACGCTCCGGCCTGAAACGCGAGGCTGCGGATCTCCGTCTCCGGCGCGTCGAAAAGGGCGCGCGTGCGGCCCGGCTTGTGCCAGTACACGGTGCCGCCGCCCGACCCGCCGACGAAGACGCCGCCGCCGCCGTCGGCGGCGAGGGAGGTGAGCTGGCCTTCGGGCGCCTTGAACACCGACTCGCCCCGCTGGCGGTCGCGCACGGCGAAGAGCCGGCCCTCGGGGCCGGTGGCGGCGTACAGAGTGTGCCCGGACCAGGCCAGCGCCCACACGTACTTGTCGCCCGTTTCGAACCACGTATCGAAGCGGCCCGCGGCGTAGCGCAGGATGCGCCCGTCGGGTGCGGTGCCGGCGTAGGCGGCGCCGTCGGGACCGCGCGCCAGGCACAGCACCTGGCCCGCCCCGGTCGAGTCGGTAGATGCCACGCGGCCGCCGGCCGCCACGCGGAAGACGACGCCCGCGTGGCCGCTGCCGACCAGGGCGCCGCCCTCCTCCCCGAGCACCGCCCAGGCGACGTCGGCCCCGGGCAGGTCCACGGGAGAGACCTCCACGCCGAGCCGCAGGGTTCCGTCCGGGCTCACGGCGGCGCCGGCGAGGCGCGCCTGCCGGTAGTCGGCGGCCGTGCGCGCCGTCCAGAACTGCGTCACCGACGCCCGGGCGGCGGGCGCCGCGGCCAGCAGGCAGAGCAAGACCGGCGCCGCCAGGCGCCGCGGGCTGCGAGTCATCTACTCCTCCGGTTCATCGGTGTCGTCGCCCGGCAGCTGGGCGGGCGCGGGGCGCCGCCGGCCGTGCTTGGCCGCCGGGGCGTCCGGGTCGATCTCCACCGTCAGCGCGGTGCCGCCGGTCACCACCGCGTCGTAGGCGCGCGACACCTGTCCCGTCAGGCTGGCGCGGCCCCAGCGGGCCGAGGCATCGGCCCCGTGCCCGCCGGCCATCAGGCGCTGCGCCGTGGGCGGCAGGTCGGGATAGTCGTGTCCGCGCACCGAGGCCTCGGGCGCGGCGTCGTAAGCCGCGAGGTAGAGGCGCGAGGCGCGCGGGAAGGCGGCCAGCCGCCGCAGAAGCTCGTCCACCGAGCCGGCGCGGTAGCGGCCCGGCGCCTGGGTGGCGTCGTAACGCGCCCAGTCGCCGCCGCCGCCCACGAACAGCGCCAGGGTGCGCGCCGTGGCCTCGGCCGGCACGCGGTACTCGAGCCGCTCCGTGCGCACCGCGCCGCGGTGCTCGGCGAGATCCACCTCGACGCGCACCGTCTCTCCGGGGCGCACGCGCGGCTGGGCCAGGCGCACCGCCGTGACCCGCAGCTCCTCGAGGCGGGGCACCACGTCGAGCTCGATGTCCAGGCGCTCGAGGTCCACCGGCTCCCAGACGTTGTCCAGCAAGCCCGCCATCAGCGAGGAGAGCGTCTGGAAGACCGGCAGGCCGTCGCCGGAGGCCACGTCCCCCAGTTCCAGCCGCCGGGCCGGTCGCGCGCCCGCGCCGCGCACCGCGGCCGCGAGCCGCCAGCGCCAGGTGCTTTCCGACGGGATCGCCCCGCGCGCCAGAGCCGAGTTGACGGCCGCCACCGCGACCACGACCGGGGCCAGAGCGCGGTGCTTGGCCGCCTGGTAGTGGAAGGTCGAGTCGGGCGCGCCGGGCACGCGCACGCGCACCGCGATCGGCAGCATCTCGGGCCCGGGCCCGAGGCGGCCGGCCACGGCGGCGCGCCGGTCCTCGGTGAGGGTGCCGACGACCTCGAGGGAGGTCCCGAGCTTGAAGGAGTTCGCGAGGCTCGGAAGGATGGCCGTGATCGCGGCGCGGCTCATGGGCAGGCGGGTCGGGCCGCCGAGGAAGAACGGGTGGCCGAACGCCAGCACGCGGTCCCCCCGGACGGCGGTCACCGTGCCGATGGCCGCCAGGCCGGCGTCGCCGCGCAGCAGGTCCACGGCGACGGCGTCGCCGGGCGCCAGACTGCCGCGCGGGGCCGCGCCCGTCGTCGGCGCCCTCCCCGATCCCACGGTGCCGGCCGCCGTCCCCGAGATCCCTCCCGGGGTGAGCAGGAAACCGTGGGCGCGGGCCCACGGCTCGAGCAACGCGAGCGCCTGCGGGCTGAAGCCTGCGGCGGCCAGCGGCGTGCGTAGCTGCGGCAGCGCTCCGGAGGACTCCGGCGTGCCCGGCGTCGTCGGTGCCTCCGCCCGCCCCCCGCCGTAATCTTCAGGGGCGGGCTCTTCCGCGAGATCCCACACCGGCAGCATCTGCTCGATGGGCGTGATCCCGCAGATCGGGTCCTTGCTGAAGCCCCAAGCGTAAGCGACCGCGCCGATCAGCCTGCCGTCGGGGGCGTACACCGGGCTGCCGCTCATGCCCGCCACGATCCCGGTATGCTCGACGCGCGGCTCGGTCGCGCGGGCCAGGATGAGCGAGCCCTGGGCGGCGCCGCGCTCGAGGACGCCGAGCACCTCGAGGCCGAAGGGTTCCACGCGGGTGCCCTGGAAGACGGTGCGCGCCTCGGCCCTCAAGCCAGGGCGGACCTCCGAGAGGGGGTAGACGGTCGGGGCGGCGGATGCCGCGGGCAGCCGGGCGGGGAGGAGCGACGCGAGCAGCGCGAGGCTCGCGGCGGCGAGCCCGCGCCGCGCGTCCATGGGAATCGGGGGTCGAATCACCCGGCGAGGATAGTCGAGGCACGAATCGGGGGTCAAACGCCTTGACCGCGCGCCGCGCGCCTCCCTAGAGTCTTCCCATTCGCGGGTCCCGGGCAGTCCCTGGCCGGCCGCGCCATCTCCTCCCCCCGCGCACGAGGTCTCGTGACTTCTCCGTTTCTCGACCGGGTCCGCCGCGGCCCTCTGCTCTGCGACGGCGCCATGGGCACCCTGCTTTACGCGCGCGGCATCCCCTTCGACCGCTCCTTCGACGAGGTCAACCTCTCGCACCCGGAGCTGGTCACCGCGATCCACCGCGACTATCTGGCGGCCGGGGCCGAGGTGCTGGAGACCAACACCTTCGGAGCCAACCGAGTCCGGCTGGCCCAGCACGGCCTCGAGGAGCGCGTGCACGAGATCGCACGGGCCGGCGCGCGGCTGGCCCGCGAGGCCCGCGAGGTGGCGGGCGTGCCAGCCTTCGTGGCGGGGTCGATGGGCCCCTTGGGCCGGCCGATCCAGCCTTACGGCACGGTCGAACTGGCCGACGCGCAGGCGCACTTCCGCGAGACCGCCGAGGCGCTGCTCGAGGGCGGCGTCGACCTCTTCGTTCTCGAGACCTTCTCCGATCTGACGGAGATCCTGGCCGCCGTGGCGGCCGTGCGCGCCGCTTGCGCCCTGCCGGTGGTCGCGGAGATGACCTTCGGTGAGGACGCCCGCACGCTCTACGGGCACACCCCCGAGGATGTCGTGGCGGCGCTGGCCGGCGGCGGCGCCGACCTCGTCGGCATCAATTGCTCGGTGGGCCCGCAGGGCGCGGTCGCCGTCCTCGAGCGCATGCGGCAGGCCCGGCCCGGCCTGCCGCTGGCCGCCATGCCGAACGCCGGCCTGCCGCAGATGATGGGCGGCCGCTACCTCTACGTCACCACGCCGGAGTACTTCGCCGAGAGCGCCGAGCGGATGGTGGCCGCCGGCGCGGCGCTGGTCGGCGGCTGCTGCGGCACCACCCCGGCGCACGTGCGCGCCATGGCCGCGCGGCTGGCGCAGTGGCGGGCGCAGCGCTCGCGCGCCGCGGACGGGGAGCCGGGGTCCGGCCCGGCGGCGCCCGAGGTCATCCCCGAAGCCGGGCGCCCCCGCGCCTCCGTCTCGGTCGAGGCGGAGGGGGCGCCGGAGGAGCCGGCCGAGGAGCCTCGGCTGCTGCGGCTGCTGCGCGAGAAGTTCGTCGTCTCGGTGGAGCTCGATCCGCCGCGCGGCGTCAACACGCGCAAGATCCTCGAGGGCGCGCGCCTCATCTCCGAGGCGGGCGTGGACGCGGTCAACATCGGCGACTCGCCCATGGCGCGCGTGCGCATGGGCGCGCAGGCCCTGGCCTGGCTCCTGAGCCGGCACGTGCCGCTCGAGGTCATCCTTCACTTCACCACCCGCGACCGCAACCTCATGGGCATCCAGGCCGACCTGCTGGGCGCCCACGCCGCCGGTCTGCGCAATATCCTCTGCCTCACCGGCGACCCGCCCTCGGGCACCGACTACCCCAACGTCACCGCCGTCTACGATGTGGACTCGATCGGGCTCATCCGCGTCGTCTCCCGCCTGAATCGGGGCACCGACCTGGCCGGCAACCCGATCGGGGGCCGCACCGCCTTCGCCGTCGGTTGCGCCGTCAACCCCACGGCCGACGACCTCGATCTGGAGATCGAGCGCTTCCGCAAGAAACTCGAGGCGGGCGCCCAGTTCGCCATGACCCAGCCGTTCTACGACTGGGCGGTGTGGGACCGCTTCGTGGCCCGAGCCGGGCCGGCGGCAGTGCCGGTGCTCATGGGGATCCTGCCGCTGCAGTCGCTGCGCCACGCCGAGTTCCTGCACAACGAGGTGCCGGGCATCTCGGTGCCGGCCGCGCTTCGGGAGCGGTTACGGCGGGCCGGCGGGCTCGCGCAGGCCGAGGGCGTGGCCCAGGCGCGCGAGCTGTTCGGCGAGTGCCGGCGGCGGGCGGACACCTTCGCGGGCGTCTACCTGATGCCGAGCTTCGGGCGGTATGAGAACTGCCTGGAGATCCTGAAGGGCGGCTAGCGGCGGCCGGCGCCCTACCGCGGCCGGCGCGCTACCTCGGCCGGCGCGCCCTACCGCGGCCGCCCGGGGCGGTAGGCGACCAGCGCGGAGGCCACCAGGCACGGCGGCTCGACGCGCCAGATGCGCGAGTAGTCGGTGAGCCGGAAGGCGACCAGCTCCGCCGAGGCGCCGTCGCCCAGCAGCTCGGCCACCACCGGCAGCAGGTGCCGCTGGTCGCTCTTGAGGGCCTTCAGCGACTCGCGATAGGACGCCTCGTAGTCGCGGCGCGCCAGCGCGAGCGCCAGCGTCTCTTCCACGCGCGCCCGGAAGTGTGCCTCCAGGGCGGCCGGGTCGGTGGGTAGGCCGGACATCTCCTCCTCGCTCGAGTAGACGTGCCCGTAGTGCACCAGGTCGCCGGAGGTGACGACGGCCGTCCTCTCGTCGCGCAGGGAGTCGAGCACGCGGGCCAGCTGCGTGGCGGTGTGGAACGAGCCCTGCGGGTCGCGGGTGAGCAGGACGTACACCGGCAGCACCGGGACCGGTGCCCGGTCGTGGGCCCGCGCGTAGGCCACCATCAGGCTGAGGAAGATGTCGAGCGAGAACTCGCTCTCGAGGATGGCGGGGTTGCCGCGCAGGATCTCCCGTTCCGGGGGCGGGGGGGCCAGCGGGGCCTCGCCGAAGGGCGTGGCGAGCGGGCCCTCCGCGAAGAAGGCGCCGCCCAGCTCGTCGAAGATGCCGTGCACGAGCGGGAACGCCTCCGCGCCGCTGGCCGCCCAGCTGGCGTACGCCTCGTGCAGCGGCCGGTACTGCTTGGGGAGCGTGCCCCCGTGCAGGACGCCGAGGGCCAGGACGCGCTCGGCGCCGGCGGCGTCGATGGCCGCCACGACGCGCGCGACGGGCTCGACGGACGCGCCGAGCGTGGTGTGCGGGAACGACAGCACGCCGCCGGCGCGCAGCAGGTCGGCGAGCGGCGGCTCGCCGTGCCGGTGGCGGCGCACCGTCTCGAGCACGAGGGCGCGGCCCTCGGGGCTCTCCAGCTCTCCGCGATAGAAGGCTTTCCAGTCCACAGGACCGCCGCGCGGCGGACTCAGGCCCGGGGGCCTTCGCCCTCCGTCTTGTCGGGTGCGAAGCGCGTCTTCCATTCCGCCAGCCGGTTGAGCGCGGCCAGCGGCGTGAGAGAATCGAGATCGAGCTCTTCGATCGCCTCGCCGAGGGCGGCGAGCCGGTCGCGGTTCACGCGCGCGGCGGCCTCCGGTGCGGCGAAGAGCCCGAGCTGCGGGTCGAGCGGCGAGCCCTCGGCGGGCAGCGCATGCGCCCGCTGGGACTCGAGGTCGCCGAGGATGCGGCGGGCGCGCTGCAATACCGGGGAAGGTAACCCGGCGAGGCGGGCGACGTGAATACCGTAGGAGCGGTCCGCGGGGCCCTCCGCGACCTCGTGCAGGAAGACCACGTCGTCGCCCACCTCCCGCACCCGCACGTGCAGGTTGACCAGCCGGGGCAACTCCCGCGCCAGGCGGGTCAGCTCGTGGTAGTGGGTGGCGAACAGAGTGCGCGCGCGGGCGCCGGCGTCCTTGTGCAGTTCCTCGGTGATGGCCCAGGCCAGCGCCAGGCCGTCGTAGGTGGAGGTCCCCCGCCCCACCTCGTCGAGCAGGACGAGCGAGCGGGGCGTGGCGTCGCGGAGGATGGCGGCCACCTCCACCATCTCGACCATGAAGGTGGACTGGCCGGCGGCCACCGCGTCGGCCGCCCCGACGCGCGTGAAGAGCCGGTCCACGACGCCGATCTCCACGCGCGTCGGGGCGGCACGAACGATCCGGCCTGGGCCATCACGGCGAGCAGGCCCACGGTGCGCAGGTAGGTGG
>CAYLSO010000256.1:0-2435 GCA_964386525.1 uncultured bacterium | reverse complement strand
TGCGCCGCGCCCGCCGGCAGCCTGCAGCCCGGAACGGAGGTCGGGCCCTACCGCATCGTCCGGCGGCTCGGGGCCGGCGGCATGGGCGAGGTCTTCCTGGCGCGCGATTCCCGGCTCGACCGCGACATCGCGCTCAAGTTCTTCGCCTGCTCCCTCGGCGATGACGAGGCGGGCCGCGCCCGCTTCGCGCGCGAGACCCGCGCCGTCGCCCGGCTGGACCACCCCAACATCGTCACCCTGCACGAGACGGGCGACTATCAGGGTCGGCCGTATCTCGTCATGCAGTACGTGGACGGCCCGTCGCTCGGCGAGTTCGCGCGGGGCGAGACGCTCCCGGTGGAGACCGTGCTGGATCTCGGCCTGCAACTGTGCGCCGGGTTGCAGGCGGCGCACGAGCAGGGGATCGTCCACCGCGACGTCAAGCCGGCCAACATCCTCCTCGACGCGCAGCGGCGGGCCCGGCTCGTGGACTTCGGCATCGCCCGCGTGGCGGGCGCGCCGGCACTGACGGCGACCGGCGCCACGTTCGGGACGGCCGGCTACCTGCCGCCCGAGGCGGTACGGGGTGAGGAGGCCGACGCGCGCGGCGATCTCTTCTCCCTGGGCGTCGTGCTCTACGAGCTGCTGACCGGGCACCTACCCTTCGCCGCCACTTCTGCCGCGGCCTACGTCTACGCGGTCGTCCACGAGCCGCCGCTGCCGCTGGCGCGCCAGCGGGGAGACGTGCCCCCGGGCCTCGAGCCGGTTCTCGAAAGGGCGCTGGCCAAGGACCGCACGCTGCGCTATCAGACGGCGGCGGAATTCGCCGCCGACCTCAAGCGCGTGGCGGGTCCTCCGAGCGCCCCGGCCGGCGCCGGGCGGCCGTCGGTGGCCGTGCTGCCCTTCGACGACATGAGCCCGCAGCGCGACCAGGAGTATTTCTGCGACGGGATCGCCGAGGAGCTGATGAACGCGCTGGCGCGTCTCGAGGGCCTGCGGGTGATCGCCCGCATCTCGGCGTTCGCCTTCAAGGGAACCCGCGCCGACGTGCGCGAGATCGGCCGCAAGCTGGGGGTGACCGCCCTGCTCGCCGGCAGCGTGCGCAAGGCCGGCAGCCGCGTGCGCATCGCCGTGCAGCTCGTGGATGCTGCGGACGCCAGCCACCTCTGGACGGAGACCTACGACCGCGAGCTGGAGGACATCTTCGCCATCCAGGACGAGGTCTGCCTGTCGGTCGCCGGCCGGCTCAAGGGGACGCTGCTGGCCGGCGAGCAGGCTAGCGTGGTGCGGCGCCGCGCCGCCGACGCGGGCGCGTACACGCTGTACCTGCGGGCCCGCTTCCTCTTCAACCAGCGCAGCGAAGACGGCATGCGCAAGAGTCTCGAGTACTACAACCAGGCCATCACCGCCGACCCGCGCTTCGCGCTGGCCTACGCCGGCTTGGCCGAAGCGTACGAGATGCTGGGTTCGCGGCGGTTCCTCCCCCTCGAGGCCGCCCACGCGGCGGCGCGCGAGGCCGCGTCCAAGGCCTTGGAGCTCGACGACTCCCTGGCGGAAGCGCACACGGCGGCGGGTCTGGTCCGGATGTCCTGCGACTGGGACTGGGCGGGGGCGGAGCGGGAGCTGCAGGGCGCTCTGGCGATCAACCCGGCCTGCGCCGAGGCGCACCACATGATGGCGCATCTGCACGAGACCCTGGGCCGCTTCGATGCCGCCCTGGCTGCGATGGACAAGGCACTGGGGCTCGAGCCGGTGGCTCCCGGCCTGCATTCCTGTCTGGCTCACATCCTCTATTTCGCCCGGCGCTTCGACGCCGCCGTCTGGCAATGCCAGGCCACCCTGGAGATCGCTCCGAGCTTCGCCGGGATCTACGGCTGGCTGGGGATGGCCGACGTGCTGCGGGGCCGGACCGGGGAGGGCCTGGCGGCTCTCGGCGAGGGGTTGCGGCAGCGGCCGGGGGACCCGCGCCTGACGGCCCTGCTGGCGACCGCGCACGCGCTGGCCGGTGACCACGCGGCCGCCCGGCGCGGCCTGGCGGAACTCGAGGGACTGGCACGACAGAGGTACGTGGATCCTCACCTGCAGGCCTGGCCGCGCGTCGCGCTGGGGGATTTCGAGGACGCGTTCGCCTGGTTGCGGCGGGCTCACGAAGGGCACTCGGAGTGGCTCTACCTGCTTCGCGTCGATCCGCTGCTGGACAAGTTGCGGCCCGATCCGCGGTTTGTGTCGCTCCTGGAGGCGATGCGCCTGGCCTAGCGTCGGCAGGGTGCCCATCGCAAAGCCCGAAGCCCCGGCAGGCCGCGCCCGCCGGGGCTTCGTCGTGTACGCCCAGCATGGGCACTGACTAGGAGGTGGAAGTCCTCCGAGGACCTGGCCACAGGGACCCAAGGGAACCGCAAGGGCGCAACCGCGAGGGAGCGTCCGGAGGAAGCGGGAAACGAACTGACGGGCCGACG
>CAYLSO010000255.1:0-2403 GCA_964386525.1 uncultured bacterium | reverse complement strand
GGAGGCGGGCGGGGCGTTCACCGGCGAGGTGTCGGCGGCCATGCTGCGCTCGGCGGGGTGCGCCTTCGCCATCGTCGGCCACTCCGAGCGGCGCCACCTCTTCGGCGAGACCGACGAGACGGTGGCGCGCAAGGCGCGGGCCGCGCTGGCCGGCGGGCTCGCCGTCGTCGTCTGCGTGGGCGAGACGCTCGCGGAGCGGGAGAGCGGTGCGACGGAGGCCGTGGTGGACCGGCAGTTGCGCGCCGCCGTGCTCAAGCTGCCGGGCGACGCCCTGGCGCGGACGGTGGTGGCCTACGAGCCGGTGTGGGCGATCGGCACGGGGCGCACGGCCACACCGGCGCAGGCGCAGGCGGTGCACGCCTACCTGCGCGGCCGGCTCGCGGAGCGCTTCGGCGCGCCGGGGGCCGGGGTCCGGATCCTGTACGGCGGGAGCGTGACGGCCGAGAACGCCGGCTCGCTGCTGGCCGAGGCGGACGTGGATGGCGCGCTGGTGGGAGGGGCCTCCCTGGCAGCCGCGGGCTTCGCGGCCATCGTCCGGGCGGCGGGGGTCCGGGGGGCGCGTTGACGGCCCCCCCGGACCCCTGGTAGCTTGACGGTTCCGGCGGCCGTCGTGGCCGCCCGAATCTTGAGGGGATTCCTGGGATGACCGCAGTCCTTCTCGTCCTTCATGTCGTCATCAGCGCCGTCCTGGTCACGGTCGTGCTGCTCCAAGCGGGGCGCGGTGGCGGCCTGTCCGGGGCCTTCGGCGCCGGCGGCGGCGGACAGGCGCTCTTCGGCGGTCGCGGGGCCGCGACCTTCCTCAACAAGGCCACCGTGGTCCTCGGCGGCCTCTTCTTCGTGACCTCGCTGGCGCTGGCCATCCTGTCGGCCCGCGGCACGGCGACGAGCCGCAGCCTCATCCAGGAGGAGGCGGGCCGGGCGCGCCCGGCTGCGGGGACCACGGTGCCCGCGGATCGCGGGGCGCTCCCCAGCGGCGGCACGCAGACCGGCGGCGGCACGCCCGCGCAGGGCGGCGCCCCGGCAAGCGGGGGCCGGACGCAGCCCGCCCAGGGACAGCCAGCGCAGACCCCGCCGGCGCAGACCCCGCCGGCCCCGGCCGGGAAGTAAGGTAGCGGGCCCGGGCGGCCGGGGCCAAGTGGGGGCTGCGCCCACCCTCGCGCGCCGCTGGGGAAGGTTGCGCTGCAGCCGGTCGTGCGACAGAATGCTGTTCGAGTGCCCGGGTGGTGGAACCTGGTAGACACGTACGTTTGAGGGGCGTATGGGTATATCCCGTGCGAGTTCAAATCTCGCCCCGGGCACCACATTTCCTCCCCGCGCCGCCCGTCGCGGCGCCCGCCTCGACCTGCTGATTCGATCTGCGTCTCTCCTGACATCGACTTGTCGGCCGCTCGCTCTTTCCGGGCGTCCAATACTGAGGTGTCCCGGCGCGGGGCGGCACACGGCTGCGAAGGCCGGCGTCCCGCGCGCCGTTGTGAACCCTCGAAAGGAGCGATCCGACCGATGCAACGCCGCCGCTTTGCCGCCCTCGTAACCCCGCTCGCCCTCGGCCTCGGCCTCGCCGCTCCCGTCTCGCCGGTGGCGGCGCAGGAGAAGGTCGCGGTGGTGTCGCCCGCCGGCACCTACGAGCTCGATGCCGCGCACTCGGGCGTCGGCTTCAAGGTCCGCCACCTCTTCACCAAGGTGCCGGGCCGGTTCTCCACCTTCGGCGGCGCGATCCAGTTCGATCCCGCCAAGCCGGCGGCCACGCGGGTCACGGTCGAGATCGACGCGGCCTCGATCAACACCGACAACGCCAAGCGCGACGGTCACCTGAAGAGCCCGGACTTCTTCGACGTCGAGAAGTTCCCCAAGATCACGTTCAAGAGCACTGCGGTGAAGCTCGTGGACGCCACGCGCGCGACCATGACAGGGGATCTCACCATGCGTGGGGTCACCAAGCCGGTGACGCTGGACGTGGAGCTGCTGGGGCAGGGGCCGAATGGGCGCGGGGGCATGGTCGCCGGCTTCGCGGCGACGGGCAAGCTCAACCGCACGGACTACGGCGTGGCGTGGAACCGCGCCCTGGAGGGCGGCGGCTCGCTGCTCGGTGACGATGTCGAGCTGACCTTCTCCATCGAGGCCGTGAAGCCGGGGCCGGAGGCCGCGGCGAAGTAGGACCGATCGCCGGTCCGCTGCCCGCCCCTGCGCCGATCCACATTGCGGCCGCCGTGGCCCTTGGGGGGCCGCGGCGGCCGTTCTATCGGGGTCCGCCACAAGACCGGGTCGGCGGCTGTCGGAGCCGCCGCGCGGTCTACAGCAGCGGCCGGATGTCCTCCTCGAAGACCTCGAGATCCCGGTAGCCGACGTACTTCTTCACGACGCGGCCCTCGCGGTCTCGAATCAGCGGCTCGCACAGCGCGTCGG
>CAYLSO010000254.1:0-2985 GCA_964386525.1 uncultured bacterium | reverse complement strand
CGCCCTGCTCCGCGCGGAGCGTTTCTGATGACCGCCCATCCCTGGGTCGAGTTGGCGCTCTACCTGGTCGCCCTCGTCCTTCTCGCCCCGCCCCTCGGCCGCTACATGGCGCGCGTGCTCGAGGGACGGCCGACGCTGCTCGGGCGGGCGCTGGGGCCCCTGGAGCGGGCGCTCTACCGTCTCGCGGGGGTGCGGCCGGGGGCCGAGATGGGCTGGCGGCGCTACGCCGTCGCCATGCTGCTGTTCAACGGCGCCGGGCTGCTTCTGGCCTACGCGATCCTTCGCCTGCAGGGCGCGCTGCCGCTGAATCCGGCGCACCTGCCGGCGCCGAGCCCGCATCTGGCCTTCAACACGGCGGTCAGCTTCGCCACCAACACCAACTGGCAGAGCTACTCCGGCGAAGCCGCCATGAGCTACCTGACCCAGATGGCCGCGCTGACCGTGCAGAACTTCGTCTCCGCGGCCTCCGGCATCGCGGTCCTGGCCGCACTCATCCGCGGCCTGGCGCGCCGCTCGGCCGGCACGATCGGCAACTTCTGGGCGGACCTGACGCGCTCGACGCTCTACATCCTGCTGCCGCTGTCGCTCGGGCTGGCGGTGGCGCTGGTCTCGCAGGGGGTCGTGCAGACCTTCCAGCCCGCGGCCGAGGTGGCGCTGGTGCAGCCCACGACGGACGCCGACCAGAACCCGGTCACAAGCCAGACCATCGCCCTGGGCCCGGCGGCCTCGCAGATCGCCATCAAGCAGCTCGGCACCAACGGCGGCGGCTTCTTCAACGCCAACTCGGCGCACCCGCTGGAGAACCCGACGCCGCTCTCGAACTTCCTGGAGTCGCTCGCCATCCTGCTCGTCTCCGGCGGCCTCTGCTTCACCTTCGGGGAGATGGTCGGCGACCGGCGCCAGGGCTGGGCGGTGTTCGCGGCCATGGCCCTGTTGTTCGTCGCTTTCGCGATCCCCTGTCTGGTCGCCGAGCAGGGCGGGAATCCCCGCCTGGCCGCACTCGGCGTGGATCAACGTGCCGGCGCGTCGCAGCCCGGCGGCAACATGGAGGGCAAGGAAGCGCGCTTCGGCATCGCCGGCTCGGCGATCTGGGCGACGGCCACGACCGCAGCCTCGAACGGCTCGGTCAACGCCATGCACGACTCGTTCACGCCGCTGGGCGGCATGGTGCCCATGGTGCTCATGCAGCTCGGCGAGGTCGTCTTCGGCGGCGTGGGCTCCGGCCTCTACGGCATGCTGATGTTCGCGCTCACGGCCGTGTTCATCGCCGGCCTCATGGTGGGGAGGACACCCGAGTACCTGGGCAAGAAGATCGAAGCCCACGAGATGAAGATGGCCTCGCTGGTCATCCTCATCCCGCCCATCACCGTCAAGTTGGGCACGGCGGTCGCCGTCATGGCCGCGGCCGGCCAGGCGGGCATCTTCAATCCCGGACCGCACGGCTTCAGCGAGGTGCTCTACGCCTTCTCGTCGGCCGGCAACAACAACGGCAGCGCCTTCGCGGGGCTGAGCGCGAACACGCCGTTCTACAACCTGCTGCTCGGCTTCGCGATGCTGATCGGGCGCTACTGGCTCGCGCTTCCCACTCTGGCCATCGCCGGCTCGCTGGCGGCGAAGAACAAGGTCCCGGCCGGCGCCGGCACGCTGCCCACGCACACGCCGCTGTTCGTCCTTCTGCTGGTGGCGACGGTGCTGATCGTCGGCGCGCTGGCCTTCTTCCCGGCTCTGGCCCTCGGACCGATCGTCGAGCACCTGATGGCGGCCGGCACGAGCGCGGCGTCGGCCGTGCCCGGGAGGCCCTGAGCGATGGCCAAGACCAAGGCTCCCCCGCTCCTCGACCCGCGGATCGTCCGCCGCGCGGCGGTGGACGCCTTCCGCAAGCTCGACCCGCGCCTCCAGGTGCGCAACCCGGTCATGTTCGTGGTGCTGGTGACCGCGGCGCTGACCACCGGACTGTGGATCCAGGCCGTGGCCGGGCACGGCGAGGCCCCCGCGAGCTTCATCTTCGGCGTCTCGGTCTGGCTGTGGTTCACCGTGCTGTTCGCCAACTTCGCCGAGGCGATGGCCGAGGGCCGGGGCAAGGCGCAGGCCGAGGCCCTGCGCCGCTCGCGCAGCGACGTCCTCGCCAAGCGGCTCGACGATCCCGGCCGCCGGGAGGCCTTCGCCCCGGTCCCCGCCGCCGCCCTGCGCCGGGGCGACCACGTCCTGGTCGCCGCCGGCGACGTGATCCCCGGCGACGGCGAGGTCGTCGAGGGCGTGGCCTCGGTGGACGAGAGCGCCATCACCGGCGAGAGCGCCCCGGTCATCCGCGAGAGCGGAGGCGACCGCAGCGCGGTGACCGGCGGCACGCGCGTGCTGTCGGACTGGCTGGTGGTCCGCGTCACGGCCAACCCGGGCGAGACCTTCCTCGACCGCATGATCGCCATGGTCGAGGGCGCCAAGCGCCAGAAGACGCCGAACGAGATCGCGCTCAACATCCTGCTGGCGGCGCTGACGCTCATCTTCCTGCTCACCACGACGACGCTGCTCCCCTACTCGCTGTTCAGCGTGCGGGTGGCCGGCGCGGGCGCGCCGATCCCCGTCACCGCCCTCGCCGCGCTGCTCGTCTGCCTCATCCCGACGACCATCGGTGGGCTGCTGTCGGCGATCGGCATCTCGGGCATGGACCGGCTGACGCGCCAGAACGTCGTGGCCATGTCGGGGCGGGCGGTAGAGGCGGCGGGCGACATCGACGTCCTGCTGCTCGACAAGACCGGCACCATCACGCTGGGCAACCGCCAGGCGACGGCGTTCGATCCCGCGCCCGGCATCGCCGTCGAGCGGCTGGCCGACGCGGCGCAGCTCGCCTCGCTGGCCGACGAGACGCCCGAAGGCCGGTCCATCGTCGTCTTGGCCAAGGAGAAGTACGGCCTGCGCGGACGCGATCTGCACGAGGCCCGCGCCGCCTTCGTGCCCTTCCGCGCCCAGACGCGGATGAGCGGGGTG
>CAYLSO010000253.1:0-1999 GCA_964386525.1 uncultured bacterium | reverse complement strand
CGCCGGTCACCCGGCGCGGGGCCCCGGCGGTCCCCGGATACGCTCGGCCTTCCCCCTGATCCCGCTAGTTCATGACCTCGAAATCGGCGTCCACCGCCCCGTCGCCGGGATCCCGCTTGGCCCCCGGCGTCGGCTGCCCGGAGACCTCCGGGCCGCCCGCCGGAGGAGGGGCCCCCGACCCCGCGCCGGCCGCCTGGTAGAGGGCGCGGGCGGCGTCCGACCAGGCCGCCTCCAGCCCCTCCACGGCCGACTTGACCTCGTCGTCGCTGCTGCCCTTGAGGGCCTCGCGCACCCGCTCGACCGCCGCCTCGACCTTGGCCTTGAGGGCGGCGTCCAGCTTGTCGCCGTGCTCCTTGAGCTGCTTCTGGGTCTCGTAGACCAATTGGTCCGCGCGGTTGCGCGTCTCGATGGACTCGCGGCGCTTCTGGTCCTCGGCGGCGTGCGCGTCGGCGTCCTTGACCATGCGCTTGATCTCGTCCTCGTTGAGTCCGCTGGAGGCCTCGATGCGGATCGACTGCTCCTTGCCCGTGCCCTTGTCCTTGGCCGCGACGTGCAGGATGCCGTTGGCGTCGATGTCGAAGGCCACCTCGATCTGCGGCACGCCGCGCGGCGCCGGCGGGATGCCGTCGAGGATGAAGCGGCCGAGGCTGCGGTTGTCCCGCGCCAGCTGGCGCTCCCCCTGCAGCGCGTGGATCTCGACCTGCGGTTGGCTGTCGGAGGCGGTCGAGAAGGTCTCGCTCTTGCGCGTCGGGATGGTGGTGTTGCGCTCGATGAGGCGCGTGAACACGCCGCCCAGGGTCTCCACCCCGAGCGACAGCGGCGTGACGTCGAGCAGCACCACGTCGCGCACCTCGCCGGCCAGCACGCCGCCCTGGATCGCGGCGCCCACCGCCACCACCTCGTCGGGGTTCACGCCCCGGTGCGGCTCCTTGCCGAACAGCTGGCGCACCACCTCCTGCACCTGCGGCGTGCGCGTCGAGCCGCCCACCAGCACCACCTCGTCGATCTGATCGGGCCGCAGGCCGGCGTCGGCCAGCGCCTGCTTGCAGGGCCCGGCGGTGCGCTGCACCAGGTCTTCGACCAACGACTCGAAGGTGGCCCGCGTGATCGTCATGGTGAGGTGCTTGGGCCCGCTGGCGTCGGCCGTGATGAACGGCAGGTTGACGTCGGTCTGCAGCACCGTCGACAGCTCGCACTTGGCCTTCTCGCAGGCCTCCTTGAGGCGCTGCAGGGCCATGGCGTCCTTGCGCAGGTCGATGCCCTCGAGCTTGCGGAACTCCTCGGCCACGTGGTCGATCAGCCGCTGGTCGAAGTCGTCGCCACCCAGGTGGGTGTCGCCGTTGGTGGCGCGCACCTCGAAGACGCCCTCGCCGATCTCGAGGATGGAGATGTCGAAGGTGCCGCCGCCCAGGTCGTAGACGGCGATCTTCTCGTCCTTCTTCTTGTCCAGCCCGTAGGCCAGGGCCGCCGCCGTCGGCTCGTTGATGATGCGCTTGACGTCGAGGCCGGCGATGCGCCCGGCGTCCTTGGTGGCCTGCCGCTGGCTGTCGTTGAAGTAGGCGGGCACGGTGACCACCGCCTCGGTCACCTTCTCGCCGAGGTAGTCCTCCGCCGTCTGCCGCATCTTCTGCAGCACCATGGCGGAGATCTCCGGCGGCGTGTAGGTGCGGTCCCCGGCCTTGACGACCGCCAGGTCGTTGGGGCCGGCGACCACTTCGTACGGCACCTTCTGCATCTCCTCGCGCACCTCGTCGAGGCGCCGCCCCATGAAGCGCTTGATCGAGAAGACGGTATTCTTGGGATTCGTGACCGCCTGGCGCTTGGCCACCAGACCGACCAGCCGCTCCCCCGTCTTGCTGAAGGCGACCACCGACGGGGTCGTGCGGAACCCCTCGGCGTTGGGGATGACCTTGGCCTCGCCGCCCTCCATGATCGCGACACAGGAGTTCGTCGTCCCCAGATCGATGCCGATGACCTTGCCCATGCTCTATCCGCTCCT
>CAYLSO010000252.1:0-5421 GCA_964386525.1 uncultured bacterium | reverse complement strand
GCCGGTGCACCAGACCTTCCAGGGCGACGGCTTCGTCATCTGCTCGTTCTGCCCGCGGCCCTACGACTTCGACCCCGAGGCCGTCCCGGCGCCCTACAACCACTCGAACGTGGACTCCGACGAGGTCCTCTTCTACGCCTCGAGCGAGTTCATGAGCCGCAAGGGCATCGAGTACGGCTCGATCACGCACCACCCCGACGGGCTGCCGCACGGCCCGCATCCGGGACGCGCCGAGGCGAGCATCGGGGCCAAGGGCACCAACGAGCTGGCGGTGATGATGGACTCGTTCCGCCCGCTCCAGGTGGCGAAGGCGGCGCTGGCCATCGAGGACGCGGATTACCACCGGAGCTGGCTCGCGGCGCAGGACGCCCCCTTCAGCCCGCCCACTACCTGAGGCGACACGGATGCCGGCCCGCACGACCTCCGCGACGCACGCCTTCTTCAGCGGCCTCTTCGACTATGCCGGGCTCTTCCCGCCGGCCGCGTTGCCCATGGAGCGCGCGCTCGCCCACTACGCCGCCTACCTCGCCGGCGCCGATGCGTGGGTCCTGGGACGCCTGGTCGTGCCGGTGCGCCGGCTGGAGGAGCTGGTGTCGACGCTGGCCACCCTGCCGGCCGATTCGTTCGCCGCCGGCCCCTGGCGGCTGACGGCCATCGCCGGCGACGACCTGACCGCCGATCTGGCGCGCGTGCGGGGGCTGCACGCCTGTCATGGCGAGTCGGTGGTGCGGGTCACGGCGCTCGAGGCGACGGCGCGCAGCGTGGCGGAGGTCGAACGCGCCCGGGAGATCGTGCCCGCCGATCTCGAGCTGGTCTTGGAGCTGCCGCTCGACGGCGATCTCGCCGTACTGGCGCGCGCCGTCAAGGCAGCCGGGGCGACGGCCAAGATCCGGACCGGAGGCGTGAATGCCGCCGACCTCCCGGAGGCCGGCGCGGTGCTCGGTTTCCTGACGGCCTGCGAGCGCGAGCGGCTGGCCTTCAAGGCCACCGCGGGCCTGCACCACCCGGTGCGCGGCCCGCACCCGCTCACCTACGAGCCCGACTGCGCGCGCGGCCGGCTGTTCGGCTACCTGAACGTGTTCGTGGCGGCGATCGCGCTGTGGCACGGGCGCGACACGACGCAGGCCGCGCGCATCCTCGAGGAAGAGGATCGCGCCGCCTTCCGGCTGGACGAGGCGGCGGTGGCCTGGCGCGGCGTCTCGTTCCCGGCGCCGGAGGTGGCCGCGGCGCGCGTCGGTTTCGCCACCGCCATCGGGTCGTGCTCGTTCAGCGAGCCCGTGGACGAGATCCGGGAGATGGGTGTGCGGCTGGCGTAGGCCGGCCCGCGGAAGGAAGGCCCGAGCGATGAGCGCGAACGACCTCGACGAGACCCACGACCCGCAGCGGCGCAGCTGGGTGGGCGCGGCCAACGAGCCGGACGCGGATTTCCCCGTCCAGAACCTCCCCTACGGGGTGTTTCGCGGCGGGCCCGACGAGCCGGCGCGGGTCGGCGTGGCCATCGGCGAGGGCATCCTGGACCTGCCCGCGGCCGCCGATGCCGGGCTGCTGGCAGTCCCGGCCCCGACGCTCTCCGCCTGCCGCGCGGAGAACCTGAACGCGCTCATGGGGCTCGGCGCCGAGGCCCGCCGCGCCCTGCGCCGCGCGGTCGCGGAGCTGCTGGACGCGGGCCACGCCACGGCTCGGGACGGGGCCCTGCAGGCCCGGTTGCTCGTTCCGCAGAGCGCGGCCGAGCTGCTCGTCCCGGCCGCCGTCGGCGACTACACCGACTTCTACGCCTCGGTCTTCCACGCCACCAACGTCGGCTCGATGTTCCGCCCGGACAACCCGCTGCTGCCCAACTACAAGTGGGTGCCGATCGGCTACCACGGGCGCGCCTCGTCGATCGTGGCGAGCGGCACCCCGGTGCGGCGCCCGTCGGGCCAGAGCAAGGCGCCGGAGGCGGCCGCGCCGAGCTTCGGCCCCAGCCGCCAGATGGACTACGAGCTCGAGGTCGGAGCGTGGATCGCCCAGGGCAACGCCCGGGGGGCGTCGGTGCCGGTCGACCTCGCGGAAGAACTGCTCTTCGGGCTCTCCCTGCTCAACGACTGGTCGGCCCGCGACGTGCAGGCCTGGGAGTACCAGCCGCTCGGCCCCTTCCTGGCCAAGAGCTTCGCCACCACCGTGTCGCCCTGGGTGGTGACCATGGAGGCGCTGGCGCCGTTCCGCGTCCCCGCCTTCGCGCGACCGGCGGGCGACCCGGCTCCCCTGCCCTACCTCGACGGCGAGTGGGACCGGCAGCACGGCGGCGTGGCGCTGACGCTGGAGGTGGCCATCGCCAGCGCCCGCATGCGCGCGCAGGGGCTGCCCCCGGCGCGGGTCAGCCGGAGCGATCTCGCGACCATGTACTGGACGCCGGCCCAGCTCGTCGCCCACCACACGAGCAACGGCTGCAACCTGCGGCCGGGGGACCTGCTCGGCAGCGGCACGGTATCCGGCCCGGAGAAATCCGAGCGCGGCTGCCTGCTGGAGCTGACCTGGCGGGGCCGGGAGCCGTTGGCGCTGCCCTCCGGTGAGACACGCGCTTTCCTCGAAGACGGCGACGAAGTGGTGATGACCGGATGGTGCGAGCGCCCCGGCTATGCGCGCATCGGGTTCGGCGAGTGCCGGGGAGTGGTCGTCGGAGCCTGACCGCAGCGCCGCGACGAAGGAGTGGAGCCATGCAGACTGCGCCGGACCCCAAGCCCGACACGGCGGCTATCGCCCCCGGGCTCACCACGACCAAGGCGCCGTTCATCGAGCACGCCAAGGCCAACGGGCAGCTCTACATCGAGCAGCCCTACGAGCTCTACAGCGAGGAGAACCACCGCACCTGGGCGCGTCTGCTGGAGCGCATCCGCCCGCGCTGGGAGTGCTACGCCAACGCCAAGTTCCTCGAGGGCGTCGAAGCGCTGCACCTCGATCCCGAGCGCGTTCCCCGCGTGGAGGACGTCAACCGCTTCCTGCAGGCGCGCACCGGCTTCGTCAGCAGGCCGGTGAGCGGTTACGTGCCGGCCTACGTCTTCTTCGACTGCCTGAAGCGGCGCGAGTTCCCCACCACCGTGACGGTGCGCGACGGCGCGTCGATGGACTACCTGCCCGAGCCGGACATCTTCCACGACGTCGGCGGGCACATCCCGATGCACGCCCATCCGTCCTTCGCCGACGCCCTGGTGCAGTTCGGGCACGTCGCCGAGCGCGCCACGCGGCGGGCCGGCGCCATCCGCGACGAGGCCGAGCGCCTGCGCGTCCTGACCAGCCTGGTCAAGGGCCTGGGGCGCTTCTTCTGGTTCACCATCGAGTTCGGGCTGATGCGCGGGAAGCCCGGGGCGCCGATCGCCCCCGGGCACGTGCGGGCCTACGGCAGCGGGCTGCTGTCTAGCTACGGTGAACTCCAGCACGCCGTCGAATCTCCGCTCGTCCAGCGCTTCCCGGCGCAGACGGAGTGGATCGTCAACCAGTACTTCGAAATCGATCACTACCAGCCGCTGCTCTTCGTCATCGAGGACTTCGAGCACCTCTTCTACCTGGTGCACGACCTCGAGCAGCGCGTCGACGCCGGGCTGCTCGACAACCTCTCCGAGGGCGAGCCGGAGGTGGACGGGACGGACCTCAAGAGCTTCCTGGACGCGGCGCTGGGGGGCTCATCCGCGGTCCCCGAGGGCAGCGAAAAAGCTTGACATCAACCCCTCGCAGCGCAGACCATCTGTTGCCCGGATGCGGAGAGTGATTGCCCTCCGCAGGCCGTGACAACCCGTGAAGATGGTGGGGTCGGAGCCCGGAGATCGCGGCCGGACGCCCCCAGCCACCTTCCCTCCCACCTGGTTGCCGCGGCAAGGTTTCCGATGCCCAGGCACCTTGACCGAACCGGACCGGTCCCGCGTGGCTCTGGGGGAGAACTCAGAGTTCCAAGGGAGGGATTCCGATGAAGCGATTTGGCTATTTCTTTGTGGCTGCGCTGGCGCTGTCGCTGGGCGGCGCGGCGGGCGCCATGGCTGGGGACGCCCCGAGCGTCAGCTATGTCGATGCCGGGTATTTCCAGGTCATCCTCGAGGTGCAGGCCGGCAACGTCGGGACGCCGAGCGGATTCGAGCTGCAGTGGATGAAGTGGACCGACTATGCGGCCCTGGGCGGCTGGCCGGCCGACGCCAATCATCCGAGCATCTACCGGTCGGTCTTCACGGGCGACCCCACGCTGAACCCCGATCCCGGCGCCACCTGCTGGCGACTGGCTCCCGACGAGGCGATCCAGATCCAGGTCGGCGACTTCTTCGATGAGACCGGGCTGCTCGCCAATTACACGGACCCGCTGCACGACGGGACGGATTTCGTCTTCCGCGCGGTGCCGCTGGGTGCCGAGGCTGCCGTCGGCAGCTCGGAGACCATCCTGGCCGGCACGCCGCGGGCCCCGGAGTGCACGCAGGGCTTCTGGAAGAACCACTTCGAGCGTTGGCCGGCGGCCTGCTTCCCGATGTACCTCGGCAGCGTGGCCTACTCGGCGGCCCAGATCCTGGCCATCTACAACACGCCGGCCCAGGGCAACGGTCTCGTCTCGCTGGCCCACCAGCTGGCGACCGTGAAGCTGAACATCTGCAACAGCTCCGACCCTGCGTTGATTGCGGCCGATATCGCGGCCGCCGACGCCCTGATCGGCAACCTGGTGGCGCCGCCGGTCGGCGGCGGGCACATCGCGCCGGGAGCCAGCAGCCATCTCACCGACCGGCTCGACAAGTACAACAACGGCTACATCGGCGGCGTCGCCAACTGCCCGACGAAGACGGTGGCGGGCACCTGGGGTGCGCTGAAGGCCTCGTACCGCTAAATCCTAGGGCTGGCTCTCGCGGGCCGGCGGCACCTGACGGCCACCTCCGGAAACGGGGGTGGCCGTCGTCGTTCCGGATCCGCTCCGCAGGCGAATCGAACCATCCCGCATCCATTCCTGTAAACGAAACGCAGAGGTGACGGAGCGCATAGTGCGGCGGTGAGTCCCGAAACCGACCCCGCGGCAACCCCTTCCCCCCGCCCGCCGTAGAACGACCAGCGTCGCGTCCGCTTGTAGCGTTTCTGTCAGCCGCTTGCCCCACCTCGTGGCGCCGTGGAGAATGGCGCCGTCCGCACCCGGAAACCCACCCTCTCCCGGAGGATCTCGCTCCATGAGACCACGCTTGCTCGCCGTCACCGCGGGCCTCGCGCTCGCCGTCATCGCGGCCATCACGGCCCCCGCCGCCGCGCTCGAAGAATGCCGCCTGCTGCGGCAGCCCGACATCCAGGGCGACCACATCGTCTTCGTCTATGGCGGCGACCTGTGGAAGGTGGCGCGCGCCGGCGGCGTCGCCGAGCGCCTCACCTCCAGCGACGGCATGGAAGTCTTCCCCAAGCTCTCGCCCGACGGCAAGACCGTGGCCT
>CAYLSO010000251.1:0-10354 GCA_964386525.1 uncultured bacterium | reverse complement strand
AACCAGCTTGCGGTACCGGATCCGGTGCGGCTGGTCGGCCTCCAGGCCGAGGCGCTTCTTGCGTACCGCCTCGTAGTCCTGGTAGTTGCCCTCGAACCACACGACCTGGCTGTCGCCCTCGAAGGCCAGGATGTGGGTGGCAGGCGGTCGAGGAACCAGCGGTCGTGCGAGATGATCACGGCGCAGCCGGCGAAGTTGCCGAGCGCATCCTCGAGCGAGCGCAGGGTGTCCACGTCGAGGTCGTTGGTCGGCTCGTCGAGCAGCAGCAGGTTGCCGCCGGTCTTGAGCAGCTTGGCGAGGTGGACGCGGTTGCGCTCGCCGCCGGAGAGGTTCTTGACGCGCTTCTGCTGGTCGGCGCCCTTGAAGTTGAACGCCGCCACGTAGGAGCGCGAGTTCATCTCGCGGCCGCCGAGGTTGAGCGCGTCGCGGCCCTCGGCGATCTCCTCCCACACCGTCTTCTCGCCTTCGAGCCGGTCGCGGTCCTGGTCCACGTAGGCCATCTGCACGCTGTCGCCGATGCGCAGCGCGCCCGCGTCGGGCTGCTCCTGGCCGGTGATCATGCGGAACAGCGTCGTCTTGCCGGCGCCGTTGGGGCCGATGACCCCGACGATGCCGCCGGCCGGCAGCTTGAACGACAGGTCCTCGATCAGGAGCCGGTCGCCGTAGCCCTTGGTGAGCTTCTCCACCTCGACCACGTTGGTGCCGAGCCGCGGCCCCGGCGGGATGAAGATCTCGCCCGGGTCGGGGCGGTGCTCGCGCTCCTCGGCGAGCAGCTTCTCGTAGGCCGTGTAGCGCGCCTTGCCCTTGGCCTGGCGCGCCCGCGGCGCCATGCGGATCCACTCCAGCTCGTGCTCGAGCGTCTTGGCGCGCGCCGTCTCCACCCTCTCTTCGAGTTCGAGCCGCTTGCGCTTCTGCTCGAGCCACGAGGAGTAGTTGCCCTCCCAGGGGATGCCCTGGCCGCGGTCGAGCTCGAGGATCCAGCCGGCGACGTTGTCGAGGAAGTAGCGGTCGTGGGTCACGGCCACCACGGTGCCCGGGTACTCCTGCAGATGGCGCTCGAGCCACGCCACCGACTCGGCGTCGAGGTGGTTGGTGGGCTCGTCGAGCAGCAGCAGGTCGGGCTGCTGCAAGAGCAGCCCGCAGAGCGCGACGCGGCGGCGCTCGCCGCCCGAGAGCACGGGGACCGGCGTGTCGGGCGGCGGGCAGCGCAGCGCGTCCATGGCGACCTCGAGCTTGCGGTCGAGCTCCCAGGCGCCGGCCGCCTCGATCTGGTCCTGCACCTTGGCCTGCTCGGCGAGGACCTTCTCCATCTCGTCGGCGTCGAGCGGCTCCGCGAAGCGCGCCGTGATCGCGTTGAAGCGGTCGAGCAGCGCGCGCGTGGCCGCCACGCCCTCCTCGACGCACTCGATGACGGTCTTGGCCGGATCGAGCTGCGGCTCCTGCGACAGGTAGCCGACGGTGCGCCCGCTCTGCATCTGCACCTCGCCCTGGTAGCCGTCGTCGAGCCCGCCCATGATGCGCAGCAGCGTGCTCTTGCCGGAGCCGTTGAGACCCAGGACGCCGATCTTGGCGCCGTAGTAGAAGGAGAGCCAGATGCCCTTGAGCACCTCGCGGTTCGGCGGATAGACCCGCCGCAGGTCCTTCATGGTGCAGATGAACTCGGGCATCCCTCTCCCCTCGTCGCGACCCGCCGCCGCGGCGCGCCGGCCGCGTGCCGGCCGCCCCGCAGCGCCAACCTGCCCCACCCTTGCCGGGTCGGGGTCGGGCCATTATGGTCTGAACCGCTCTCCCGTGGCTACCCCGACTCCAGAGGAGGATCCGCATGGCATCCACGCGCATCACCGTCCGCAGCAACGGCTCGCTGCTCGTCGAGGGCGATTTCGAGATCGTCGACGCCGACGGCAAGGCGTTCGGTCTTGCCGGCCGCACCAAGGTCTCGCTCTGCCGCTGCGGCCAGTCGAGCGACAAGCCGTTCTGCGACGGCGCCCACAGGGCGTGCAACTTCGCCGCGCCGAGCGCGGCCCGCGACCTGGCCCCGCCCAAGGCTTGATGGCCCCGGGCGCGCCCGCACCCGCCGCCGCGATCGCCGCCGCCCACCGGCGGCTCTCCTCCACCGTCCGGGGCCGTCTCGAGGCGCTGCTCGCCGCCTTCGTCTTTGCGACCAGCGTTCCGGTGACCAAGGTCTTGCTCGGCGACATCCGGCCGCTGGCGCTGTCGGCGGTGATCTATCTGGCGGCCGGCGCGTTCTCTCTGCTCCTCGTGCTGGCGTCGCGCGGCGGCCACGCGAGTGCCGACTCGCGCCGCGACCTCGTCCCCGGCGACTGGCCGTGGCTCGCCGGCGGCGTGGCGGCGGGCAGCGTGCTGGCGCCGCTGGCGCTGCTCGGCGGCATGCAACGCACCAGCGGACACGCCGCCGGGCTGCTGCTCAACTTCGAGGTCGTGTTCACCGTCGGGCTGGGCATCGTCTTCGCCGGCGAGCGCCTCGGCAGACGCGGCGGGCTCGGCGGCGCGGCCATCTGGCTGGGGGCGCTGCTCGTCTCGTGGCCGGGCGCCGAGCCGGCCACGACGTCGGGCGCCCACTGGACGGGCGCGCTGCTCATCCTCGGAGCCTGCGCTCTGTGGGGGCTCGACAACAACCTCACGCTGCGCATCAGCGGCAAGGACGCGACCCAGATCGTCGCAGTCAAAGGACTCGTCGGCGGGGCGGTGAGCCTGGTGCTGGCCCTCGCCCTGGGGCAGACCGGCGGCTGGACGCCGGCGCGGCTGGCCGCGGCGGCCGCGGTGGGCGCCCTCACCTATGGGCTGACCATCGTGCTCTTCGTGCGCTGCATGCGCACGCTCGGGGTAGTGCAGACCGGGCTCTTCTTCGCCATGGCCCCGGGGATGGCCGCCGTCCTGGCCTGGGTCTTCCTGCGCGAGCCGGCGGGCCTGGCCGGGCTCACCGCGCTCGGTGTCATGACCGCCGGAGCGCTGCTCCTGGCCACCGATCCGCACGTCCACCCGCCCGCCGCAGCCCCCTCTTGCCAGCCGCCCCCGCCGGGCGCATAGTCGCCCCGTCCGCCTCACCGCGGGCGCGTCGTTAGGGGTGGTCGGCGGCCTGAAATCGCCGGCCTGAGAGCACACCCTCTGAACCTGAACTGGGTCATACCAGCGTAGGGAAACGGCGAAGCAAGCGAGCTCTCCGGTTGCCTCACGCCGTCCCTTCGCGGGCGGCGTTTTCGTTGGCCGGCCGCGTCGCCGCCGGAACGCTCCGGCGCGGCGGACCGCGCGGCGGGAACTCCCCCGCAGGGAAGGTCGATGTTCAGTCAGAGCCCGCTCGACTGGGGCCTGATCGCGGCGTACTTCCTCTTCCTCGCCGTCGTGTGGCTGCGCGCCCGCAAGCTCCGGCCGAGCGCCCTCGACTACCTCGTCGCGGGCCGCCGCGTGACGCTGCCGGCGTTCGTCGCCACACTCGTCGCCACCTGGTACGGCGGCATCCTCGGCGTCGGCGAGTACTCCTACCGCTACGGGCTCTCCAACTGGCTGGTCTTCGGCGTGCCGTACTACATCGGGGCGGGGCTCTTCGCCTTCGGCTTCGCGGCGCGCGCCCGGCGCACCGGGTTCTACACCATCCCCGACCTGCTCGACCGCCACTACGGCCGCGGCCCGGCGCTGGCCGGCGCGGTGGCGGTGTTCATCACCTCGGCCCCGGCCGCCTACGTGCTCATGCTGGGTACGCTGTTCTCCGCCATGTTCGCGCAGCCGCTCGTGCCCTGCGTGCTGGCCGCCGGCGTCTTCTCCGTCTTCTACATCCAGCGCGGCGGCCTGCGCAGCGTGGTCTTCACCGACCAGGTGCAGTTCGTGCTCATGTACCTGGGCTTCGCGCTGATGCTGGTCTTCCTGGTGGCGCGCCACGGCGGGCTGCCGTTCCTGGCGGCGAACCTGCCGGCCACGCACTTCACCTGGCACGGCGGCAACGGCGCCCAGGCGGTCATCGTCTGGTACTTCATCGCGCTCTCGACGCTGGTGGACCCCGGCTTCTGGCAGCGCGCCTACGCGGCGCGCGACCCCGGCGTGGCGCGCAACGGCGTGCTGGTGTCCATCGTCTTCTGGGCGATCTTCGACTTCCTCACCACCACCACGGGGATGTACGCGCGGGCCCTCCTGCCGCACCTGCAGAACCCCGTCTACGCCTTCCCCGAGCTGGCGCGCGTCACGCTGCCGCCGCTCGCCCTCGGGCTCTTCTACCTCGCCATGATCGCCACGGTGATGAGCACCGTCGATTCGTACGGGTTCATCGCCGCCACCACCATCGGCCGCGACTTCGTCTGGCGCTTGCGCCGCGAGGTCTCCGAGGAGCGCGTGCCCGACTACTCGCGCGCCGGGCTGTGGATCGCCACCGCCTTCGCCTGCGCCCTGGCCCTGCTGCAGCAGAGCGTCATCGAGCTGTGGCGGAACATCGGCTCGGTGATCACCCCGGCGCTGCTGCTGCCCGCCGGCACCGCGGTCCTCGGCCGCGGCCGCATCGGCCCGCGCTGGACGCTGACCGCCATGATCCTGGCCTTCGCCGTGAGCCTGTTCTGGGTGCTCGCCGGCACCGTCGCGCTGCCGGGCCGCCCGGCCGCCTATCCCTGGTCGCTGCAACCGATCTACGCCGGCCTCGCCACCTCACTCGCCGTGTACGTGGCGGGCTGGGCCTTCCGCAGGGAGTCGCCGTCATGAGGCACGCAGCCTTCGTCCTTTGCGCCGCCGCCTTCGCCGTCGGGCTCGCCGCGCCGCGGCCCGCCGCCGCGCCGGCAGAGCCCGCCGCCGAAGACACCCTCAAGCACATCGTCCCGCTGCCCGTCGTCGAGGTCAGCACCGCGCGGGCCAGCGAGCGCACGCC
This sequence comes from uncultured bacterium, assembly GCA_964386525.1. GTDB lineage: Bacteria > Eisenbacteria > RBG-16-71-46 > RBG-16-71-46 > DASYSL01 > CAYLSO01. The sequence goes on along the minus strand of CAYLSO010000251.1, from coordinate 5,490 downwards.
GGTGACGCGCACCGTGCTGGCGCGCGAGGACGTCGAGCGCGTCAACTGGGGCCAGGACACGCCCATGGCGCTCCTGGCCGTGCCGGGCACCTACGCCTACTCAGACGCCGGCAACGGCATCGGCTACTCGTACCTGTCGATCCGCGGCTTCCCGCAGCGGCGCATCAGCGTGCTGGTCAACGGCGTGCCGCTCAACGACCCCGAGTCCAACGAGGTCTTCTGGATCGACCACCCCGACCTGCTGGCCTCGACCAGCGAGGTGCAGGTGCAGCGCGGCGTCGGCTCGGCGCTCTACGGCGGCGCCTCCGTCGGCGGCAGCGTCAACCTCGAGACCTCGCCGTTCGGGGAGAGCCGGCGCATCGCCGGCCTCTTCTCCTACGGCTCGTTCGACACCCAGCGGCTGATGCTCGAGTTCGACTCCGGCCGCCTGGAGGCCGGCTGGAACCTCTACGGCCGCTACTCGCGCATCCGCACCTCGGGCTACCGGGACCAGTCGTGGTCGCGGCTGTGGTCGTACTACTTCTCCGTGCGCAAGCAGACGGGGGCGCACTCGCTGCGCGCCAACCTCTACGGCGGCCCCGAGGAGACGCACCTGGCCTACCTGGGCGTGCCGCGGCCGTATCTCGACGGGGAGGTCAGCGGCGAAGCCGACCGCGACCGCCGCTTCAATCCCATCACCTTCGCCAACGAGCGCGACCACTTCTTCGAGCCGCACTACGAGCTCATCCACAGCTGGTCGCCGAGCCCGCGCCTGGCGCTGACCCAGACCTTCTTCTACTTCGACGGCGACGGCTATTACGACGAGCAGCGCTTCGGCCGCTCGCTCGCGGACTACCGTCTGAGCCCGTGGCAGACGGCTGACTCCACCCTCTACCCCCGCGACCACTACGCGCAGAACGCGGACGGCTCGCTCGTCCAGGACCCCGAGGGCCGCTTCACCGTCGAGGGCGCCGACCTGGTGCGCCGCCGCGACGTCGCCAATCGCCACTACGGCTGGGTGCCGCGCCTGCGCATCGAGCACGCGCGCGGAGCGCTCACCGTGGGCGGCGAGATCCGCCGGCACGACGGCCACCACTGGGGTGAGGTGCTCTCGGGCGACGGATTGCCGCCGGGCACGCCGCCCAACCACACCTACTACGACTACCACCCGCGCACGCTGTCGGCCGGGCTCTTCGCGCGCGAGGAGTACCGTCTGAGCGACCCGTGGCTGGTCACCGCCGACCTCGGCTGGCGCCACCAGAGCTACTTCATGCGCGACGACAAGTTCGACGGCGTCGAGTTCGACCAGCCCTACGACTTCCTCATCCCGCGCTTGGGGGTCACCTTCACCCCGGACCCGCGCTGGAACGCCTTCGCGTCGTGGTCCTACTCGAGCCGCGAGCCGGCCTTCCGCGACCTCTACGACGCCGAGGGCGCCGGCAGCCTGCCGCTCTACGGCACCATCGACGTCGCCAACGGCGTCTACGAGGACCCCCTCATCACCCCGGAGAAGGTCAGCGACTTCGAGCTGGGCGGCGCGTGGCGCGCGGCCGACGCCTCGGCCACCCTGCACCTGTTCCGCATGGACTTCCGCGACGAGCTGGTCTACGCAGGGCAGTTCAACACCGACCTCGGCTTCCCCATCCTCGGCAACGCCGCCCAGTCGGTGCACCAGGGCGTCGAGCTGGCGGCGCAGTGGGAGAGCGAGGTGGCGCCGCGCACGCGGCTGGCGCTGGCCGGCAACGGGACCTTCAGCGACAATCACTTCATCGAGTATCAGGAGGTCTACGGGACGGCCCCGGGCGACACCGTGAGCTACGACGGCAACCAGCTCAGCCTGTTCCCGGCGGTGCTCGGCAACCTCTCGCTGCGGCTGCGCTGGCGGGACCTCGCGGTGGGCGCCGAGGCGCAGTACGCCGGGCGCATCTACGTGGACAACACCGAGAGCCGTGCCGCCAGCATCGACCCGCGCACCGTGGTGAACCTGACCGGCGAGTGGCGGCTGCCGCGCGCGGGCGGTGCGGCGGCCACCCTGGCGCTGCGCCTCTTCAACCTCTTCGACGAGCGCTACGAGGCGAGCGGGTACATGGACTACGACGCCGGCGGGGCGTACGTGCCGCACTTCGTCCCGGCGGCGACGCGCAACGTGCTGGCCGAGCTGCGGGTGGAGTTCTAGGCCGGATCGGGCGGCCGGGCGCCGCTAGCGCGCCCCCGCGCCCCGCTCCAGGGCCGCCTCGAGCGCGGCCAGCTGCTCGCGCAGCGCCTCGAGGTGCCGGCGGGGGTCGTCGTCGCGCTGGTGCCGTCGCTGTTCCTCGCGCTTGGCGGCCTCGAGGTTGTTGATCACCACCGCGATGAACAGGTTGGTCACCACGAACACCGCGAGGAAGATGAAGCTGACGTAGAAGAGCCAGTCGGCAGGGTGGGCCGTGCTGGTGGCGGCCTGGATCTCGTTCCAGCCCTCGAGCGTGAGGATCTGGAAGAGGGTCGCCAGGGCGCGGCCGAGCGTGCCCCAATGCTGGGGTGCGGCGGCGCCGAAGAGGTGGTAGCCGAGCACGCCGTAGACGTAGAGCAGGAGCCCGAGCAGCACCAGCACGTGACCCATCGACCGCACCGAGCGCAGCATGGTGCCGATGATGAGCCGCAAGTCGGGGCGCGCCGAGACCAGCCGCCCGGCGCGCAGCACGCGGGCCAGCCGGGCCACGGTGGCGAAAGCACCCGACTCCGGCAGCAGCGAGGCGGCCACCACCGCGAAGTCGAAGACGTTCCAGCCGTCACGGAAGAAGGTCAGCGGCCGCGGCCACGCCGCCGCCAGGCGCAGCGCGATCTCGACGACGAAGAGCGTGACGACGACGGCGTTGGCCGCCCGCAGCGCCGGCCCGTGGGCGTCCATCACGGCGCGCGAGGTCTCGAGGCCGATGAGGAGCGCGTTGGCGAGGATGATCCCGATGACCGCGTGGTGGAACGGAGCGCTCTCGACCAGACGGCGGACGGACGGCACCGGATCGTTACGCGCCGTGTCCACCGGGCTTCTCCTTCCCAGGTCCCCCGGGCCGCAGCAGCGACGCCACCACCGCGCCGCCCAGCAGCAGCGTGACCGCCAGCAGCGAGAGGTGGATGGGGATCTTGTAGAAGTCGGTCAGCATCATCTTGATGGCCACGAAGATGAGCACCAGGGCGAGCCCCACCTTGAGGTAGCGCAGCCGGCCGACGAATCCGGCCAGGCAGAAGTAGAGCGCCCGCAGCCCGAGGATGGCGAAGATGTTCGAGGTGAAGACGATGAAGGGGTCGCGGGTCACCGCGAAGATGGCCGGGATCGAGTCCACCGCGAAGATCACGTCGGTGAACTCGATGAGCAGCAGCACGGTGAACAGCGGCGTGGCCAGGCGGCGGCCGTCCACCCGCACCCAGAAGCGCTGGCCGTGGTACTCGGAGGTGGACGGGATGAACCGCTGGAGCAGCCGGAAGACCGGATTGCGCTCCGGGTGCTCCTCGTGGTTGCGCTGCACGAGCAGCTTGATGCCCGTGAAGAGCAGGAGCGCGCCGAAGAAGTAGATGATGCCGTGGAACGCCTCGAGCACCGCCGCCCCGGCGGCGATGAAGATGGCGCGCATGACCAGCGCCCCGACCACGCCCCAGAAGAGCACGCGATGCTGGTAGGTGGCCGGCACCGAGAAGGTCGTGAAGACGACGAGGAAGACGAAGACGTTGTCGACCGAGAGCGCCTTCTCGATCAGGTAGCCGGTGAGGAACTCCATCCCCTTCTGCGGCCCGAAGGCGTACGCCACCCAGGCGTTGAACGCCAGCGCTAGCCCGATCCAGAACACGCTCCAGCCCACCGCCTCCTTGAAGCGCACCTCGTGGGCCTTGCGGTGGAAGACGCCCAGGTCGAGCGCCAGCATGGCGAGGATGAAGGCGGTGAAGAGGGTCCAGAGCAGCGGCGAGCCTACGCTCTCGGTCATCCGTTCGGCTCCTGTCCAGTGCGTGTCAGGCCGGGCGGCGGCCGCGCCGGCGGTCGAGGCCGGACCCTGAGATGCCGCGGCCCCGCCCGGAGGTTTCGGCGGAGGATATCGGGGCGCCCCGCCGGCGAAAAGCCCCGGGACCTCCCGGCCCCGGGGCTTCCGGACGGGCGGACGCGGCGCGCCGGCGCCGCCCCGCCGCTACTCCCTGCCCATCACCACCAGCTTGCGGGTGACCGGGTCGCCGTCGGCCGCGGCGCGGTAGAAGTACACGCCGCTCGGCGCGAGGCCGCCGGCGTCGCGCCGCCGGTCCCAGGTGAACTCCAGTTCGCCGGCGGCGGCCGGCCCGCGGTGCAGGCTCGCCACCAGGCGGCCCTGCAGGTCGTAGACGCCGACCTCCAGCGTCGCCGGCGCCGACAGCGTCACGGTGAAGCGCGTCTGGCCGACGAACGGGTTCGGCCGGGCGGCCGAGAGATCGAGACGGACCGGCACGGCCAGCGTCGCCGACGGGCTGCCCAGCTCGACCGCGAGCGCCACGCCGTCGGTGCCGGAGAAGCTCCCGCCCGCCAGCGACACGCTGCCGCCGGGCTGGTGCTCCGGCTTGAGCGCCAGGCGCACGAGGAGGTCGAGGGCGGTCACGCCGCCGCGCTCCGCCCCCGCCGCGTCGATGAGCGCCACGACCAACCGGCCGTCCTGCACCTGGTGCAGCGCGAGCCAGTTCGTCGCCGCGCCGGTCAGCTCCACGCCGGCCACGTCGTAGCGCGTGTCCGGATAGGCCAGCTCGAGGCGCGCCGCGCCGACGCCGTCGGCCCCCGCCAGCCGCAGCGGCACGTCGACGCCGGCCGCGGTGCGCACCGGCTCGCCAAAGGTCACGGCCACCTCCGGCGCCGGCCGCGACACGCCGGTGTCGGGCGGCGCGTCGCCGCCCAGCATCGAGCGGGCGCAGCACAGCACGTCGTCGATGTCGTGCCCGCCGTCGCGGTCGCAGTCGAGGTTCGGCGGCATGGGATCGGGGCAGTACCCGGCGCCTAGCACGCAGTGCACCATGACCACGAGGTCGCGGATGTCGGAGACGCCGTCGCCGTTGACGTCGCACGGCATGGCGCGGCAGATGGTCGCCCCGTCGATGACCAGGCTCTGGTCGAGCGTGATCGTCGGGCACGGGTAGACCGCCTGGCCGGTCGAGTCGGAGCCGAGGAAGGCGCCGGTGTAGATCTCGGTGCGGTCGGGCGCGATGCCGCCCGCCGGCATCTCCGCCGTGACCGCGAGGATCGGCACGAGGCAGCGGCGGTCGGGCTCGGTCAGACAGCGGAGGTCGCCGGGGATGGGCGCGCCGCTGTCGGCGAAGAGCACGAAGCTGGCGCCGGTCTCGGTCGGCTTCCAGGTCAGCCGCATCTTCTCCGCCGCCCCCACCGGCCGCAGGCCCGTGATGCGCAGCCCCGGCGGGTACATGTGGAACTCGCCCTGCAAGCCGGCCAACGGGACGCCCGACGCGATGAAGAGGGTCAACTCGGCCGGGCGCTGCGGCGCGACGAAGGCGTCACATCCCCCGCCG
>CAYLSO010000250.1:0-3177 GCA_964386525.1 uncultured bacterium | reverse complement strand
AGAACCGACATCCCCGCGAACTCGTCTAGCAACTGCTCGGTGGTGAGTGCCACGTCTCTTCCTCCAGTCCTCTCGGGACTTCCATGCCGCCGCCGTGTACCGGGGAGGGACGGCGAGCGGCGCCTACGCTACCCCTGTTTCTGCTTCTCCAATTCCCCCGCCAGCTGGGCCGGCGAGGCGAGAAGGGCGTTGACGCACCCCAGGAACTCGCTGAGGGGCGCGACGATGGTGCCCAGCACCTGGGCCAGAAGTTCCTGCCGGCCGGGGAGCGCCGCCACCGCGAGGATCTCCTCGCGGGTGTACAGCCGCTCGCCGATGATCCCCGCCTTGACGACGGGCCGCTCGTGCTTCTTCGCGAACTCGACGAGGACGCGGGCCGGCTCCACCTCGCTGTCGGCCGAGTAGGCGACCGCGGTCGGCCCCTCCAGGTACGGCGTGAGGGGCTGCAGGCCGCGCTGCTCGCAAACCAGCTTGAACAGCGTGTTCTTGACGACGCGGTAGCGCACGCCCTTCTCGCGCAGCGTGGCGCGCAGGGCGGTGGCCGTTTCCACATCCATCCCCGAGAAGTCGGCGAGCAGGACGCCCTTGGCGCCCGCCAGCTCGTCGCTCACCTCGCGGACCGTCGCTTCCTTCTGTGCCGTCGGCATGCCGTCCTCCCGTCCTCTCCGGAGCTAGCTTCTCGCCAAGCCGGCGAGGGCAGAGGGTTCGATCCGGACCCCCGGGCCCATGGTCGAGCTCACGGTGATCGTCTTCACGTAGGTGCCCTTGGCGGCCGCGGGCTTGGCCCGCATCAGCTCGCGCAGGAACGAGGTCAGGTTCTCGAGCAGCGCCTCATCGCTGAACGACGCCTTGCCGACCGGCACGTGCACGTTGCCGTTCTTGTCGACGCGGAAGTCGATCTTGCCGGCCTTGAGCTCGCGCACCGCCTTGGTGACGTCGAAGGTGACGGTGCCGCTCTTGGGGTTGGGCATGAGGCCGCGCGGCCCCAGCACCCGCCCCAGCTTGCCGACCTCGCCCATGACGTCCGGCGTGGCCACGATGGCGTCCACGTCCGTCCAGCCGTCCTGGATCTTCTTGATGTAGTCCTCGAAGCCGACGTGGTCGGCGCCCGCCTCGCGCGCCTCGCGGTCCTTGTCGCCGCGGGCCAGCACCAGGACCCGCACCGACTTGCCGGTGCCGTGCGGCAGCACCACCGTGCCGCGCACCTGCTGGTCCGAGTGCCGGGGGTCGACCCCCAGGCGCGCAGCCACCTCGACGGTCTCGTCGAACTTGGCCACCGCGCCCTGCTTGATGAGCTTGACGACCAGCGGGAGGGAATCGACGGCCCCTTGCGGCGCCGCCTTCGCCAGCGCCTCGGCCGCCTTGCGATACCGCTTGCCTGCCTGCATCCGTCCTCCTTCGTGGTCCGTGCGCGCGGCCCGCGGCCGCGCTCCCACGAACTGCTTGCCGGCGGCTCCCCGCGTCCCGCCGCCGTCGCCTAAGCCGGGCGGGGGCCGCAGGCCGGCCGGTTATCCTTCGACCTCGATCCCCATGGAGCGCGCGGTGCCCCGCACCATGCTCTCCGCGGTGGTCAGCGAGGCCGCGTTCAGGTCCACCATCTTCGACTGCGCGATGTCGCTCACCTGCGCGGCCGTGACCTTGCCCACCTTGTTGCGGTTGGGCACGCCCGAGCCCTTGGCCAGGCCCGCCGCCTTCTTGAGCAGCACCGACGCCGGCGGCGTCTTGGTCTCGAAGGCGAAGGAGCGGTCGCTGAAGATGGTCACGATGACCGGCACGATGAGGCCGGTCTGGGCCTGCGTCCTGGCGTTGTACTGCTTGCAGAAGTCCATGATGTTGACGCCGTGCTGGCCGAGCGCCGGCCCCACGGGGGGAGCCGGATTCGCCTGCCCGGCCGCGATCTGCAGCTTCACCAGTGCCGTCACCGTCTTCTTCGCCATACCCTGTCCTCGACCGGATGCGGCCCGCGCCGCCGGCCGGCTCTTAGAGTGGTTGAACCTGGAGGAAGTCCAGCTCGACCGGGGTCGCGCGGCCGAAGATCGAGACCATGACCTTGACCTTGCCCCGCTCCTGGTTCACCTCGTCGACGGTCCCCGTGAAGTTCGAGAAGGGGCCGTCCACCACCTTGACCTGATCGCCCAGCCGGAACGACACCGTCGGCACCGGCTTCGCCTTGGTCGCCTCCATCTGCCCGAGGATGCGCTTCACCTCGCCGTCCTTGAGCGCCGTGGCGTGAAGCCCAGAACCGATGAAGCGCGTCACCCCGGGGATCGACTGCACGAGATGGCGCGTCTCCTCGTCCATGTCCATCTCGACCATCACGTACGACGGGAAGGTCTTGCGCCGCGAGATGGTGCGTTTGCCGTCGCGCATCTCCGCGTAGTCCTCGGTGGCCACCAGGATCTGTCCGAAGCTCTCCTGCAGCCCCTTCGCGGTGATGGCCTTCTCCAGATTCGTCTTCACCTTGTTCTCGTGGCCCGAGTAGGTGTGGACCACGTACCATTGCTTGGCCATGACCCGCCTACGCTCCCGGCCGGCCGAGCAGCAGCCCCAGCCCGAAGAGGATGACCCGGTCGATGAAGAAGATGAAAACCGACAGGATCGCCACCGTCAGGATCACCACCCAGGTGTTCGCCTGGATCTCCTTGCGGTTGGGCCAAGAGACTTTCGCGGTTTCCGCGCGGACTTCGCTCAGGTACTCGCCCACGCGCTTGACCAGTGACATCTCGTACCTCCGCCCCCTCGATTCGCGGGGGGGCCCCGCTCCGGGGCCCCCCACGCGTGGCAGGCCTGGAGGGATTTGAACCCCCGACTCCCGGTTTTGGAGACCGGTGCTCTAGCCAAACTGAGCTACAGGCCTAGACTGCCCGCCCGTTCCGGGCGTGATTACCGGGTTTCCTTGTGCGGCGTGTGCTTGCGGCAGAAACGACAGAACTTCTTGAACTCCACGCGGTCCGGGTGCAGGCGCTTGTTCTTGGACGCCGTGTAGTTCCGTCGCTTGCAGTCGTTGCACGCCAATGTGATCTGATCTCGCATGGTTTTACTCCACCACCTCGGCGACCACGCCGGCGCCGACGGTACGGCCGCCCTCGCGAATCGCGAAGCGCAGCTCCTTCTCCATCGCGATCGGCGTGATCAGGTCGATCTCCATCGTCACGTTGTCCCCCGGCATCACCATCT
>CAYLSO010000249.1:0-4604 GCA_964386525.1 uncultured bacterium | reverse complement strand
CTTGCCCTTGCCCATGCGCGTCTCGGCCGGCTTCTTGGTCACCGGCTTGTCGGGGAAGATGCGGATCCACATCTTGCCGCCGCGCTTGATGGACCGGGTGATGGCGACGCGCGCCGCCTCGATCTGCCGGTTGGTCACCCACGCCGGCTCGAGCGCCTGCAGGCCGAACTCCCCGAAGGACACGGTGCCCCCGCGGTAGGCCTTGCCGCGCATGCGGCCGCGCTGCTGCTTGCGGTACTTGACCCGCTTCGGCATCAACATCGCGTATCGCTCCTAGCGGCTTTCGCCGGCATGGCGGTCGCCGCCCCGCCGGTCGCCGCGGCCACGCGGCTCCGCCGCCTTCTCCGTCGCCTGGTCGCCAATGACCTCGCCGTGGAAGATCCACACCTTCACCCCGCACGAGCCGTAGGTCGTGTGCGCCGTGGCGCGCGCGAAATCGATGTCGGCGCGCAGCGTGTGCAGCGGCACGCGGCCCTCGCGGTAGGTCTCGTAGCGCGACATCTCCGCACCGCCCAGCCGGCCCGCGCACGTCACGCGCGTGCCGAGGGCCCCCGCCCGCATCGACGAGGCGATGGCCTTCTTCATGGCCCGGCGGAAGGAGACGCGCTGCTCCAGCTGCTTGGCCACGTGCTCGGCCACCAGCTGCGCGTCGAGATCGGCCCGCTTGACCTCCTCGATGTTCAGCTGCACGTCGTGGCGCGTGACGTTGCGCAACTCGGCGGAGAGCTTGTCCACCTGCTCGCCCTTGCGCCCGATGACCAGGCCGGGGCGCGCCGTGCGGATGGTGATCGTGACCTTGTCCGCCTTGCGCTCCACCAGGATCTTGGAGATCCCCGCCGCGAACAGGCGGTGCTTGAGGTAGCGCTTGATGAACAGGTCTTCCTGCAGCGCGTCCGCGTACCCCTTCTTGGCGAACCAGCGGGAATCCCAGGTCTTGACGATTCCCAGCCGCAGGCCGATCGGATGCGTCTTCTGTCCCATGATCCGTCCCGTTCTCCCTAGCCGCGGGTGGCGACCGTGATGGAGATGTGGCTCGTCTTCTTGAGGATCGGCGTCGCCCGGCCCTGCGCCCGGGGCAGCCACCGCTTCATCGTCGTGCCGCGTCCCGCCACCGCCTCGCGGACGAACAGGTCGGACACGCTGAGCTTGCTGTCGCGGTCGATCGCGTTGGCGACCGCGGACTTCAGCACCTTCTCCGCCAGCCGCGCCCCGTACTTGGGCGTGAACTTGAGGATGCGCTCGGCCGACACCACGTCTTTGCCGCGGATCAGCTCGAGTACCTGGCCCGCCTTGCGCGGCGTGATGCGCACGAAGCGGGCGATCGCCTTGGCTTCCATCGTCGTCACCGTCCCTCTACCTCTGCGGAGCCGGCGCCGACGCCCCAGGCGTGGCGGCCTTCTCCACGTGCGAGCCGTGGCCCCGGAAGATGCGCGTCGGGACGAACTCCCCCAGCTTGTGGCCGACCATGTTCTCGGACACGTAGATGGGCAGGAACTTGTTCCCGTTGTGCACGGCCAGGGTGTGGCCGACGAACTCCGGCAGGATCGTGCACCGTCGCGCCCACGTCTTGACGACCCGCTTCTCGCCCTTGCGGTTCATGCCCTCGATCTTCTTGACGAGGCTGTCGACGACGTATGGGCCCTTCTTCACCGAACGAGCCATGGATTCTCCTCACTCCTACGCTCCCGGCGCGCCTACTTCTTGCGCCGCCGGACGATCCACTTCGCCGACGCCTTGTTGCGCCGCGTCTTGTAACCCTTGGTCGGCTTGCCCCACGGCGTGCACGGGTGACGGCCGCCGGACGACTTGCCCTCGCCGCCGCCCATCGGGTGGTCCACCGGGTTCTTGGCCACGCCGCGCACGTGCGGGCGGATGCCCAACCAGCGGTTGCGGCCGGCCTTGCCGATGACCACGTTCTCGTGCTCCAGGTTGCCGACCTGGCCGATCACGCACTTGCACGCGACGTGGAACTTTCGCACCTCGCCCGAGGGCAGCCGCACCTGCGCGTAGTCCCCCTCCTTGGCGAGGAGCTGGCACTGCACGCCGGCGGCCCGCGCCACCTTGGCGCCGCGCCCCGGGAACAGCTCGACCGAGTGCACCGCGGTGCCCAGCGGGACGCTCTTCAGGGGCATGCAGTTGCCGGGCCGCACGTCGGCGTCGACCGCGGTCACGATCTTGTCGCCGACCTTCATGCCGAGCGGCGCGACCATGTAGCGGCGCTCGCCGTCCACGTAGTTGAGCAGCGCCACGCGGGCCGAGCGGTTCGGGTCGTACTCGATGCTGGCCACCTTGGCCGGGATGCCCTGCTTGTCGCGCCGGAAGTCCACGATGCGGTAGCGCCGCTTGTGGCCGCCGCCGCGGTAACGCATGGTGGTGCGGCCCTGGTTGTTGCGCCCGCCCTTCTCGCGGATCGGCTCGGTCAGCGACTTGACCGGCTTGTCCCTGGTGATCTCGGCGAAGTCCGCGACCGTCTTGTAGCGCAGGGTCGGAGTGACCGGCCTGAATGTCTTGAGCGGCATCGTCCTCTCCTAGACCTCTTCGAACAGCGAAATCGTCTGGCCCGGCTCGAGCGTGACCACGGCCCGCTTCCAGTCGGGGCGGTGGCCCGCGTAGCGGCCCATGCGCTTCGCCTTGCCCGGCATGGTCATGGTGCGCACCTCGCGGACCTTGACGTTGAAGATCTTCTGCACGGCCTGCTTGATCTCGATCTTGTTGGCGCGCAGCGCGACCTCGAAGCAGTACTGGTTCGCGACTTCGCGCAGGACCGTCCCCTTCTCGCTGATCAGCGCCCGGCGGATGATGGTGCGGGGATCTTTCACGAGCCGAACACCTCCTTCATCCGGTCGAGCCCGCTCTGCGTGAGCACCACTTGCTGGCAGTCGAGCAGGTGGTAGGGCGTGACCTGATGGGCCAGCGTGGCGCGCACGCGCGCCAGGTTGCGGCTGGCCTTGTAGAGGATCTCGTCGGAGCGCCCGAGCACCAGCAGGGTCTTCTCCCCGCCGACGCCCAGCTTGGCGAGCAGCTCGGCCATCACCTTGGTCTTGGGCTCCGCCAGCCGGAGGTCCTCGACGACCCGCACGCGGCCTTCGCGGGCGGCCAGCGACAGGGCCGCGGCCAGCGCCGCGCGGCGCTGCTTCTTGGGCAGCTCCAGACGGTAGTCGCGCGGCTCGGGGCCGAACGCCCGGCCGCCGCCCGGCCACAGGGGCGAAGTGTTGGAGCCGGAGCGCGCCCGGCCGGTGCCCTTCTGCCGCCACGGCTTGCGCCCGCCGCCCGAGACCTCTTTGCGGTCCTTTACCTTGGCCGTCCCGTGCCGCTGGTTGGCCAGGTAGGTCTTCGCCGACTGGTAGAGCAGGTGCTCGTGCACCTGCGCGTCGAAGAGCGCCGGCGGCAGCTCCACCGTCCCGCGCGACTCGCCCTTCGCGTCGAATGCCATTGCCGTCACCACGATTCTCTCCCCATCCCCCGCGCCGGGCCCGCTCACTTGCCGGCCTTCTTCGTCGGCCGCACCATCACCAGGCTGCGAATCGGCCCCGGGATCGAGCCGCGCACCACCAGCACGTTCTGCTCCGCGTCCACCGCCACCACCCTGAGGTTGATGCTGGTGACGCGCGCGCCGCCCATGCGCCCCGGCAGCCGCTTGCCCTTGAGCACGCGCGACGGGTAGGCCGACGCGCCGATCGAGCCGGGCTGGTCGTGCGTGGTGCAGCCGTGCGTCGCCTTGCCGCCGGTGAAGCCGTGCCGCTTGCGCGTGCCCTGGAAGCCGCGGCCGATCGACGTGCCGACCACGTCCACGGCCTTGCCGACCTCGAACACGGTGACGTCGATCGTCTGGCCCACCTGGTGGACCGCCGGGTCGTCGACGCGGAACTCGCGCAGCGCCAGCGCCGGCTTGAGCCCGTGCTTGCGGAAGTGCCCGAGCACCGGCTTGGTGACCCGGCGCTCGAGCTTCTCGCCGAAGCCCAGCTGCACGGCCCCGTAGCCGTCCTTCGCCGGCGTCTTCACCTGGGTGACCGTGCAGGGACCCACCTCGATGACGGTGACGGGCACCGCTTCCCCGCGCTCGTTGAAGAGCTGGGTCATGCCCACCTTGCGTCCCAGGAGTCCGAGCATCCGTTCCTCCGCCTTCCCGCCCTCGGCTGTCCGAGGCGTGGATCTCAGGTCTTGATCTCGATGTCGACCCCGGCCGGGATATCCAGCTTCTCCAGGGCCTCCATCGTCTGTCCGGTGGCGCGCGAGATGTCGATCAGCCGCTTGTGGATGCGGATCTCGAACTGCTCGCGCGACTTCTTGTCGACGTGCGGCGAGCGCAGCACCGTGTAGATGGACTTGCGCGTCGGCAGCGGCACCGGGCCCGAGGTCGCCGCCCCGGTGCGCCGCGCCGTGCGCACGATCTCGCTCGCCGACTGGTCGAGGATCGCGTGGTCGTAGGACTTCAAGCGGATGCGGATCTTCTGGGCCATGGCTTTACTCCACCACCTCGGCGACCACGCCGGCGCCGACGGTACGGCCGCCCTCGCGAATCGCGAAGCGCAGCTCCTTCTCCATCGCGATCGGCGTGATCAGGTCGATCTCCATCGTCACGTTGTCCCCCGGCATCACCATCT
>CAYLSO010000248.1:0-8231 GCA_964386525.1 uncultured bacterium | reverse complement strand
CGCTGGCCATCCAGTGGCTCACCTCCCGGCTGCGCGTGCGCCGCCTCGGCCTGACCTACGGGCTCAAGAGCGTCGGCGCGCGCCTGCAGACGACCGCTTTCGCCGTGGCCGCCCTGGGCGTGGCGGTGAGCATGCTGTTCGGGATCACGCTGCTCATCGGCAGCTTCCGCCGCACGGTCCAGACCTGGATCGGCGCCACCGCCCAGGCCGACATCTACGTCAGCCCCGAGTCTTGGGCCCGCGGCCGCGCCGGGGCCACCACCGACCCGGCCCTGGTGGCGGCGCTCGCGGCGCACCCGGGCGTGCGCACCAGCGACCGGCTGCGGCAGCTCTTCGTGACCGTCGGCGAGCGGCGCATCCCGCTCGGCGGCCTCGACGCCTCGCTCCCCGGCGGCGAGGGGCGCCTGGTGCTGCAGCGGGGCGCGGCGCGCACCGCGTTTCGCCGCCTGCGCGACGAGGGTGCGGTGCTCATCGGCGAACCGCTGGCCCGCAAGACCGGACTGGGCGTGGGTGACAGCCTCGTGGTCTTCGGCCCGCGCGGCCGCGCCGCACTGCCCATCGCCGGCGTGTATGCCGACTTCACGACCGAAGCGGGCACGGCGACCATGGATCTGGCGCAGATGACCCGCGTCTTCGGCCCGGGCCCGGTGAACAACGTGGCGCTCTACCTCGAGTCCGGCCGCGACGTCGAGGCCACCGTGGACGAGCTGCGCGCGCGCTTCGCCGACGCCCCCCTGCGCATCCGCAGCAACCGCGCCCTGCGCGAGGAGATCCTGCTCATCTTCGACCAGACCTTCGCGGTCACGCGGCTGCTGCAGGCCATGAGCCTGCTGATCGCGGTCTGCGGCGTGGCGCTCACCTTGCTGGTGCTGGCGCGCGAGCGCGTCTCGGAGCTGGCGCTCTACCGCGCCCTGGGGGCGCAGCGCCGCCAGATCTTTCGCGTCTTCGTCGGCAAGGGTCTGGGCATGAGCGCGCTGGGGCTGGTCCTGGGGGCGGCCGGCGGCGTCGGGCTGGCGCTGGTGCTCGTCTTTCTCGTCAACCCCGCCTATTTCGGGTGGACGATCCAGATGCACTGGCCGTGGGGCGCGCTGGCCGGCCAGTCGGCCACCATCCTGGCCGCGGCGGTGCTGGCCAGTCTCTACCCCGCGCTGCGCGCCAGCCGCACCCCGGCCACGGAGCTGACGCGAGATGATCTCTAGAGAGGTGCTCGGGACCCGGGCGGCCGCCGCGGCAGTCGGCTTGGCCGCCGCGCTCGCGATGGCTGCCACCGCCGCCGACCGCTGGCTCCCCGCCCGGGCGGACTACGCGTGGTCGTTCCCCCGCGACCACTGGGCGCACCCCGGCTACCGCACCGAGTGGTGGTACTTCACCGGTTTCCTCGAGAGCCCCGGCCCGCCGCCGCGGCGCTTCGGCTACCAGTTCACTTTCTTCCGCGTCGGCCTGGCGCCCGACAGCGCGCGCGGCAGCGCGGCCTGGGCGGCACGCAACCTCGTCATGGGGCACGCCGCCATCGGCGACTTCGCGCGCCGCGAGCACCGCTTCAGCGAGGTGCTCTACCGCGAGGTGCCGATGCTGGGGGCGTTCGGGACCCACCCCGATCCGCGCATCGCCGCCAGCCGCTCACCCGCCGGCACCGACGGCGAGTGGACGCTCACCTGGAACGGCAAGGGCTTCGATCTGGCGGCCGCCGACTCGGCGCGGCGCCTGGCCCTGCGGCTCACCACCACCCCGCAGCGGCCGCTCGTCTTCCAGGGCCCCGGAGGCCTCAGCGCCAAGGGACGCGCCCCCGGCGAGGCCAGCCAGTACTACAGCTTCACGCGCCTGGCCACCGAAGGCACGCTCGCGCTCGACGGGCGCACCTGGCGCGTGCGCGGGCGCAGCTGGATGGACCGCGAGTTCGGCTCCAACCATCTGGCCCCCGGCCAGGTGGGCTGGGACTGGTTCAGCCTGGCGCTCGACGACGGGCGCGATCTCATGCTGTACCTGCTGCGGCGCGCCGACGGCAGCGTGGACCATCGCAGCGCCACGCTCGTGGGCGCCGACGGCGAGCCGCGCTACCTGGCGAGCGCCGACTGGAGCGTGCGGGCCACGGCGACCTGGAAGAGCCCGGCCACGGGTGCCGTCTATCCCTCCCGCTGGCTCGTCGAGATCCCCGGCGCGCGGCTGCGCCTGGAGATCGAGCCGGTCATGCCCGACCAGGAGAACCGCAGCGCGCTGACTGGCGGGCTCTTCTACTGGGAAGGCGCCGTCACGGCCCGCGCGGTCGCGCCCCCCGCCGTCACGGCCCGCGCGGCCGGCGCCGGCGCCGAGCTGGGCCGCGGCTACGTCGAGCTCACCGGCTACGGCAAGGGCAACCGGCCGCCGCTCTGAGGCCGGCCCCGGCGGCGCCCTCGCGGCCTTCGAACCCCGCGCGGCGCGCTCCCCCGCTTGACCCCGACTTGCCCCTGCGGCTCTCGACACCCGGCGCAGGATGCGACATCATGGGCGGCGCCGTATTCGATCGCGTACCTCATCCCGCCGGCTGCAGGCGCCTCGCCTGCCGCCCGGTCCCCGGCCGCCACGCAAGGAGGTCAAACCCGATGAAGATCCTGAGCGCGTTCCTGAACGAGCGCTTCCCGGCGCCGGCAGCGCAAGCCCACTGCGACGGCCCGTGCGGCGTGTACGACCCGGCCTCGGCGCGTGTCGCCGCCGAGGCCGTGCTCTCGATGACCCGCAAGATCCTCGCCCTCAAGCACCCGTCGCACGACGACGAGAAGGCCCACCTCGCCTACCAGAATACGCTGGCCCGCTTCATCGCCATCAAGGAGGAGCAGGCGCACCTCGCCAAGACGGAGCTGCTCGTGCTGTGGACGGACTACTTCAAGCCCGAGCATCTGGCCGGCGCCCCCCACCTGCACGAGACCTTCTGGAAGGCCGCCAAGTTGTGCTCCGCCGTCAAGGTGGAAGTGAGCGAGGAGAAGGCGCTGGCGCTGATGGAGGCGATCAAGGAGATCCACGGGATCTTCTGGAAGACCAAGCAGCGCGAGGTGGCGTGGTACACGGCTTCGTAGCCCGGGCTTTGCCCGAGCTGGCCCTCTGGGCCGTGGGGCGGCGCGCGCGCTTCCGCGTGCACGGGGACAGCATGTCCCCGGCGCTCGCCCCGGGCGACCAGATCCTGGTGGACCTCGGCG
Organism: uncultured bacterium; assembly: GCA_964386525.1. Taxonomy (GTDB): domain Bacteria; phylum Eisenbacteria; class RBG-16-71-46; order RBG-16-71-46; family DASYSL01; genus CAYLSO01. The sequence goes on along the minus strand of CAYLSO010000248.1, from coordinate 5,061 downwards.
CCTACCGGCGCGTGCGGCCGCGGCCGGGCGAAGTCGTGCTGGCGCGCCACCCCTACCGGCGCGACGTGCGCCTGGTGAAGCGCGTGGCGAGCGTGGCCGCCGACGGCGGCTGCGAGCTGGCCGGCGACAACCCGGATGCCAGCACCGACAGCCGCGGCTTCGGCGCGCTCCCCGGCGAGCTGGTGCTGGGGCGCGTGGTCCTCAGGTTGGGCTGAGCCGCAGGGCGCTCCGTCCCCGTGCGGCAGACCACCGCCACGCCGTGAAAGGCGACTCCATGCTGCTCCCGATTGCCATCCTCGCGGCGGCCGTGACCACCGGGCCGGTCAACAACGCGCAGAAGCTCGATCCCACTGCCGAGCTGCGCTCGCTGGTCGAGGTGGAACACGCCTTCGCCAAGGCGGTCGCGGCGCGCGGCGTGCGCGACGGCTTCCTCGCCTATCTCGCCGACGACGGCGTGCTCTTCCGGCCCGGGCCGGTGAACGGCAAGGAGTCGTGGGCCGCGCGGCCCGCCTCCAAGGCGCTGCTCGGCTGGGAGCCGGTCTTCGCCGACGTCTCCCGCACCGGCGACCTCGGCTACACGACCGGCCCGTGGGAGCTGCGGCCGAAGGGGCGGACGGACAGGCCCACGGCCTTCGGCCACTACGTCACCCTGTGGCGCAAACAGCCGGACGGCGCCTGGAAGGCCGCGCTCGACGTGGGCATCACGCACGCCCGCCCGAAAGCCAAGCCGCGCCCCTACAAGCCCGGGGCCGCCGGCGGCGCGACCGTCCTGCGGCCGGCGGCCGACCCCGACTCCGAACGCGTCGTGCTGCTGCAGGCGGACCGCGATTTCTCCGCGGCCGTGGCCGCCAAGGGCGTGGCTCCGGCCTACGAGGCCTTCGCGGCGCGCGAGCTGCGCCTCTACCGCGAGGGAAGTTCGCCCCTGGTCGGCTTGCCGGCGGCGCGGCCGGTGCTGCAGGCGCAGGCGGGCCGGCTCAGCTGGGAGCCGATCGGCGGGACCGTCGCGCGGGCCTGCGACCTCGGCTACACGTACGGCAGCTACCGCTCCCCGGGCGGCCTGGCCGGGGTGGCCGCCGGCGAGCGCGGCTACTACGCCCGCATCTGGAAGCGGCGGGCCAACGGCGCGTGGGCCGTGGTCCTCGATCTGCTCAGCCCCGCCCCCGAGCCGGAGGCCAAGCCATGAGCGAAGAGGCCCTGCGCTACCCCATCGGGCCCTTCGATCTCGATCGCCCGGTCACGGCCGAGGATCTCGCCGGCGCGATCGCCGGCTTGGCGGCGCTGCCCGACCGTTTGCGCGACTCGGTGCGCGGGCTGAGCGACGAGCAGCTCGACACGCCCTACCGCCCCGGCGGCTGGTGCCCGCGCCAGATCGTCCATCACCTCGCCGACAGCCACCTGAACGGCTACGCGCGCATCAAGCTGGCGCTCACCGAGGAGACGCCGACCGTCAAGCCCTACCTCGAGGCGCTCTGGGCGGAGCTCGCCGACTCCCGCCTCCCGGTGGCGGCCTCTCTGGGCATCCTCGACGGCGTGCACGCGCGCTGGGTGGCCCTGCTGCGCGGGCTCGGCCCGGCGGAGCTGGCGCGCACCTTCCGCCACCCCGAGCGGGGGCGCTTGGTGCGCCTGGACACGCAGGCCGCCCATTACGACTGGCACGGACGGCACCACACCGCACATGTCCTGGGCCTGCGCCAGCGGATGGGCTGGCGCTAGAGGCGAAGGAGCACTCCCGACATGGCCGACTTCGAGAAGCTGGGCACGTTCTACCTCGGACGCCTCTACGATCTGGAGAAGGGCGCGCGGCGCGAGGATCTCCTGCTCTACGACGCCAAGGACCTGACCACGCACGCCGTGTGCGTCGGCATGACCGGCAGCGGCAAGACCGGATTGTGCCTCTCGCTGCTCGAGGAGGCGGCCATCGACGGCGTGCCGGCGATCGCCATCGATCCCAAGGGCGATCTGGGGAACCTGCTGCTGACCTTCCCGGAGCTGCGCCCCGCCGATTTCCGGCCGTGGATCGACGAGAACGAGGCGGCCCGCGCCGGCGCAGCGCCCGACGAGTTCGCCGCGCAGGTGGCGGAGAGATGGCGCAAGGGACTGGCCGAGTGGGGCGAGAGCGGCGAGCGCATCGCGCGCTTCCGCGCCGCCGCCGACGTGGCCATCTATACGCCGGGGGCGAGCGCCGGGCTGCCGCTCTCGGTGCTGCGCTCCCTGTCGGCGCCGTCGGCGGCCCTGGTGCAGGACGCCGACGCCTTCCGCGAGCGCGTGAGCGGCGTGGCGTCGGGGCTCTTGGCCCTGCTCAAGATCGAGGCCGACCCGCTGCGCGGCCGCGAGCACATCCTGCTGTCGCTGCTGCTCGACCGCGCCTGGCGCGAGGGCCGCGCCCTCGACCTCGGCACGCTCATCCAGCAGATCCAGACGCCGCCGGTGGCGCGCGTCGGCGTGGTGGACACCGATTCCTTCTATCCGCCCAAGGAGCGCGCCGAGCTGGCGATGAGCCTCAACAACCTGCTCGCCTCGCCCGGCTTCGCCGCCTGGCTGGAGGGCGAGCCGCTGGACGTGCAGCGGCTGCTGTGGACCGCCGAGGGCAAGCCGCGCCTGTCCGTCCTCTCCATCGCGCACCTGTCGGACACCGAGCGCATGTTCTTCGTCACCCTGCTGCTCAACGAGGTGGTGGCGTGGATGCGCGCCCAGCCGGGCACGACCTCGCTGCGTGCCCTGCTCTACATGGACGAGGTGTTCGGCTACTTCCCGCCCGTCGCCAACCCGCCGTCGAAGACGCCGATGCTGACGCTCATGAAGCAGGCGCGCGCCTTCGGGCTGGGCGTGGTGCTGGCGACGCAGAACCCCGTCGACCTCGACTACAAGGGCCTGTCGAACGCGGGCACCTGGTTCCTCGGCCGCCTGCAGACCGAGCGCGACAAGGCGCGCGTGCTGGAGGGGCTCGAGGGGGCGTCGGCCACCGCCGGGGCGAGTTTCGACCGGCGGAAGATCGAGGCCACGCTCGCGGGGCTCAAGAACCGCGTCTTCCTGATGAACAACGTGCACGAGGACGAGCCGGCGCTGTTCGAGACGCGCTGGGCGCTGTCCTACCTGCGTGGGCCGCTGACGCGCTCGCAGATCCAGACGCTGATGGCCGGGCGGAAGGCGGCAGCGGCTTCTGCGGCAGCGGGGCCCACGCCGGCGGCCCCAGCGGCCGCGCCGACGGCTGCTGCTCCGGCTGCGGCGGCCCCCGCGCCGGCCCCGGCCCCCGCCGCCGCGGTCGCCCCCGTCGCGCGGCCCGTGCTACCCGCCGACATCCCCCAGGTCTTCCTCGCCCGGCGCGGCGGGCTCGCGCCCGGCGAGCGCTTCGAGTACCGCCCGGCGCTCCTCGGCACGGCGCGCGTCCACTTCGCCCAGGCGAAGACCGGCGTGGACCACTGGGAGACGGTGCACCTGCTGGCGCCGCTGGGGGACGCGCCGCCGCCCGAGCCCTGGGAGAGCGCCGCGGTCCTGGCCGCCGGCGACGCCGGGCCCGACCTCGACGCCGAGCCGGCCGCCGCCGCCGCTTTCGCGGCGCTGCCCGCGGGGGCCGCACAGACCCGCCAGTACGCCGCCTGGTCCAAAGCCCTCGCCGACTCTCTGTACCGCACGCGCTCTCTCGAGCTGTTCGCGTGCGCCGCGCTCAAGGCGGTCTCCCGGCCGGGCGAGCTCGAGGGGGATTTCCGCGCCCGCCTGACCCTGGCGGCGCGCGAGAACCGCGACCAGCAGGCCGCCAAGCTGCGCGAGCGCTACGCGCCCAAGCTGGCGGCGCTCCAGGAGCGGCTGCGGCAGGCCGAGGCGCGCGTCGGCCGCGAGCAGGCGCAGCTCGGCCAGCAGACGCTGCAGACGGCGATCTCCGTGGGCGCCACGGTGCTGGGCGCCTTCCTCGGGCGCAAGACGGTGAGCGCCAGCACGCTCGGCCGCGCGACGACCGCGGCGCGCGGCGTAGGCCGTGCCGGACGCGAGGTGCAGGACATCGCGCAGGCCAAGGAGAGCGTCGCATCGGTGCGCCAGCAGCTCGCCGCCCTGGAGAGCGAGTTCCAGGCGGAGACCGCGAGCCTGCAGGCCGGGGCCGACGCGTCGCAGCTGGCGATCGAGAAGGTGCCGGTGCGGCCCAAGAAGGCCGACATCGCGGTCAGCCGGGTGGCGTTGGTCTGGACGCCGTGGCGGGTGCCGCCGGACGGCGCGGCGGCGGCGGCGTTCGACGCGTGAGACGGCCGCCGGGCCGCGCCTAGGCGGTCGGCGGCTTTTCGAAGACCAGGCAGACGTTGCCCATGAGGCGCTGCGCTCCGAGCCCCATCAGGGCGCGGTCGTAGGCGCGCGCGACGGCACGCAGCCCGGGAACGCCTTGCAGATAGTCTTCGGTGCTCGAATAGTGCCAGACGTCGCGCACCCGGAACCCCGCCCGCTCGAAGATCGCGCGCAGGTGCGGGATGCTGCGGAACGAGTAGTGCTTCTCCCCCACCGGCCGGGCGAGGAGCAGGCGGTGGAACCACAGGGGCGTCCACCTCGCCAGCACGAATTCCGGGGCCGTGGGATTGGGAACGCTGGCGACGAAGCAGCCGCCGGGCCTGAGCACCCGGTGCATCTCGGCGGCCGCCGCTTCGATGTCGCGCACGTGCTCCAGCAGGTAGTTCGAGAAGCCGAGGTCGTAGGCCGCCGCCGCCACCGGGGTCATGGCCTCGACCGAGCAGCGGTAGACGGCGCGCACGTAGGGCCGCGCGACGGCGGCGTCGATGAGGTCCACGCGGTCGCTGACGAAGCGGCAGCCGCGCCGCGCCAGCTCGTCCTCGATGACCGTGCTGGCGCCGGCCCCGGCGCTGAGCAGCACCGGCGGCTCGCCGCCCCCGGGCGCGAGCCGCGCGGCGAGCGTCTCGATGAGCTTGACCTCGGCGGGGGTCTGCAAGTCGGCTCTCCTCCGGCGCCACCGCCGGAACCGGCCGCCGCCGCGCCCGACGCGTCCTCCGCGCCGCGGCGCGAGCGGCCGGCCAGCGAAAAGGGCCGATCCGCGCGGGACCGGCCCTCAACTGGAGCGGAAGA
>CAYLSO010000247.1:0-21837 GCA_964386525.1 uncultured bacterium | reverse complement strand
TGACTTGATGGGCGGCCGTTGCCGCCCATCGGTGCACTTGCCGGCGAGATCTAGCAGCGTAGTCGTGAAAATGGAGACACACGGCTTGCGCGCGACCGGGCGACTTCTCCGAAACCGCGTTGCTGCGATCGGGGGCGCGATGGGGTTTTACGGCAAACGGGCGGCCAGCGAGGCCGCCCGTCGTCGTAACTGCTTGCGAAACTTGGTAGCGGGGGCAGGATTTGAACCTGCGACCTTTGGGTTATGAGCCCAACGAGCTACCGGACTGCTCCACCCCGCAGCGTTGCACGCATCCTAGACGACCCCGCGAATGGCTGTCAACCCGGCCCGGGACGCATGCCTGCGGCGGCGCGGGGGGCGCGGCGGCGGGGGACTCGCGGCGCCCGCGTCTCCCGGTCGCGCCGGTCCGCCCGGCGCCCCCAGCCCCCCAACCCGCCCTCCCCGGCCCAGTTGGAGGTGTCCGGCCCCGGTCAAGCGCGCCATTGATTCCCCGCCCCGGGCTGACTATGATGCCCGCCGTTGACCCCGAGGCGCGCCGTTCCCGCCTGGCCCAGGTATTCCCGTCGCTGGAGGACACCGTGATTCTCGGTCGGCTCTCCGTCCGAAGCCTCTGGTTCCCGGTTCTCGCCGTCGTCCTCATCGCCGCCCCTCTGGCCGGCCCCGCGGCTGCAGACGAGCAGCGCGTCTCCCGCCTCGGCCTGGCCATCTCGGCGATGGTGACGTCCTTGAGCCCCGACCTACTCAACGACAACATCGGACTGGTGAACGACTGGGCGAATCAGGAAGATCTCGCCAGCATCAGCCAGATCAAGGCGGCCCCGTTCTTCCAGGTGGAGGCCCGCTTCTTCGTTTCCGACAAGATCGTCGCGGTGGCCGGCGTGGGCAAGATCACGAAGACCTCGGAGCTCGAGCTGCTCCCCAACCCGCGCACCAGCATCCTGCAGGTGGGCGAGATCTCCGGCGTGCCTCGCCACCTCGGTCTGGACTACTACTTCACGCCCTACACCCGCGGCGACTTCACCCTGCGCCCCTTCGCGGGGGCCGGCTTCATGGACGTCGTCGAGGCCAAGGCCAAGGTGGGCTACCAGATCGCCGATCGCGACTCGGGGGCCATCGCAGGCGGGTTCGCCCGTGGCGTCGGCGCCGGTCCGGGCTACTACCTGGAGGCCGGCTTGCACATGATGCTGCCGTCGCGCTACTCGTTCCTCGTCAACCTGCACTACCGGCACGTGAAGGCGGTGCCGCTGCGCTTCGAGGACGGCAATGGCGTGGTGGACGGCCTGATCGTGGACGAGAACGGCGATCTGGAGAACCTGGACTTCTCCGGTTTCGGACTGCGTTTCGCGATCAACATGAACCTGCGGAACAAATTCTGACGGGATAGCGACACGGCCGCGCGTCATGAGGCGCGCGGCCGGGGATGGCGGCGGGAGCCGCTGGGCCTCTCGGGCTCAGCGGCTCTTGGCTTGGGGGGCGGGCAGCTTGCCCGTGGAATCCTCGCCGATGATGTAGATCCACTCGCCGTCGCGGGCGTAGCCGTGCCGTTCGCGCAGCATGCGCTCGGCCTGCTCGGGAGTGGGCTTGGGATTCGGGATGCGTTTCTCGGCCCGGCCCAGGTTGCGCTGGGCGCGCGTCAGCTCGACCGCCAGCCGGTCGCGATCCGACTTCAGGCGCAGCAGGCGGGAGACGGAATGGTCGCTGACCAGGAGCGCCCACACCGCCCATGCCGCCAAGCCGAGCAGCAGCCAGCGGCGCCAGCGCTTGCCCTCCGGCTCCGGCGTGCGGTAGCGCAGCAGCTTCTGGCGCGCGATGCGGACCCCGATGTCGCGCATGGCGGCTACTTCCCCGCGAAGCGCGCCCGGCCGCCGCCGGAGAACGACGCCAGCCCGCGGAACACCGCGTCGTCGCCGAGCAGCTCCTCGATGCGCAGCAACTGGTTGTACTTGGCGACACGGTCGGTGCGCGAGGCCGAGCCGGTCTTGATCTGGCCGGCGTTGGTGGCCACCGCCAGGTCGGCGATGGCCGTGTCCTCGGTCTCTCCGGACCGGTGTGACACGACGTTGGCGAAGCCGGCGGTGCGCGCCATCTCCATGGTGTCGAGCGTCTCGGTGACCGTGCCGATCTGGTTCAGCTTGATGAGGATGGCGTTGGCCGCGCGCTGCTCGATGCCGCGCGCCAACCGGGCGGCGTTGGTGACGAAGATGTCGTCGCCGACGATCTGGATCTGCGCGCCGAGCTTCTGCGTGCACAGCTTCCAGCCGTCCCAGTCGTCCTCGGCGAACCCGTCTTCGATGGACACGATGGGGTAGCGCGCCACCCAGCCGGCGTAGAGGTCCACCAGCTCCTTGGCGGCCAGCGTGCGCCCGCCCTCGCCCTCGAGCACGTAGCGGCCGTCCTTGTAGAACTCGCTGGCGGCGGCGTCGAGGGCCAGCGCCACCTGGTCGCCGGGCTTGTAGCCGGCCTTGGCGATGGCCTCGACCAGCAGCTGGAGCGCCGCCTCGTTGGAGTCGAGGTCGGGGGCGAAGCCGCCCTCGTCGCCCACGCCGGTGTTCAGCTTGCGCCCCTTGAGCACGTCGCGCAGCGCGTGGAAGACCTCGACGCCGGCCCGCAGCGCCTCGCTGAAGCGCGGGAATCCGTGCGGCACGAGCATGAACTCCTGCAGGTCCACGTTGTTGTCGGCGTGCTTGCCGCCGTTGATGACGTTCATCTGCGGCACCGGCAGCACCTTGGCGTTGGCCCCGCCCAGGTAGCGGAACAGCGGCAGGTCGACGGCCTGCGCGGCGGCGTCGGCGCACGCCAGCGAGACGCCGAGGATGGCGTTGGCGCCCAGGTTCGTCGTGGTCGGCGTGCCGTCGAGGTCGATGAGGGTGCGGTCGATCAGCGCCTGATCGCGCGCGTCCTCACCCACCAGCTCCGGGGCGATGCGCTCGTTGACGTTCTCGACCGCCTGCAGCACGCCCTTGCCCCGGTAGCGCGTCGGGTCGCCGTCGCGCAGCTCGTGCGCCTCGTGCTCGCCGGTGGAGGCTCCCGAGGGCACGGCGGCCCGGCCGGAAGCGCCGCTCTCGAGCATCACGTCCACCTCGAGCGTGGGGTTGCCGCGCGAGTCCAGGATCTCCCTCGCAAGGATGCTTCGGACGAGCGTCATGGGAGTACAGCCTCCGTTTTTGAGACGGTAAGGGAGTGTTTCGGGCGGGGGCGATTCGCCGCCAAGCTAAGCGCGCCCCGGCGGCGTGTCAACCGCCGATGCGATCGGCCCTCGGCGACCCCGCCCGGAATGCCGGCGGCCCGGCGGCCACGGAACGCTTGCGGCCGGCGAGGGCGCCCTCTACGCTGCGCTGGCCATGCGCGATTCCCAGCGCGCCGACGCCCACAGGAGGCCCGTCGCGTGGTGAGAGACGACGCCAAGCTCGTAGCCCTGGTGCTGGCCGGCGACCAGAGCGCCTTCGCCGAGCTCGTCGATCGCTACCACGGCGAGGTCTATTACCTGGCGCTGCGCCAGCTGCGCCAGCGGGAGGACGCGGAGGACCTCGCCCAAGAGGCCTTCCTGCGGGCCTACCGGGCGCTCTCCCAGTACGATCCGACGCGGCCGTTCGGGGCCTGGCTCTACGCCATCACCGCCCGCCTGTGCATCGACGCACACCGCCGCCGCAGGGTCCGGCCCGTGAGCCTCACCCGCCCCGAGGAGGGGACGGCCGCCGAGGAGCGGGAGTGGGAGATCCCGGACAAGACCGAGGGCCCCGAGGCCCAGGCCGAGCGCCGGGACGAGGCCATCCGTCTGAGCGTCCTGGTGGACCGGCTCCCACCGGATTACCGGCTGGCCATCCTGCTCCGCCACTCCCAGGACCTCTCTTATGAGGAGATCGCCGCGGCCACGGGCGTGCCCCTGGGCACCGTGAAGGCCCGTATCCACCGTGCCAGAAACCAGTTACGAGCATGGATCGAGGCCGAAGAGGGGGCTGGGTCCGGGGGGCGGGCTCCCGAGAAGGGCCCGCACGGCCCCGAAGAATCGGGGCAAAAACCTGACGGCGGCATGCATCCCGACGGCCCGCCTTCGCGTAGGGGGAAGCGATGAGAGACCCTGACCGCCATCCACGAGAGCTCCTCGCCCAGCAGGCCGAGGGTGGTCTCGACCGAGTGAGCGCCGCGCGCGTCGCCGAACACGTGGCCGCCTGCGCGAGCTGCGCCCGGGAGCAGGAGCGGTGGCAGGTCCTGTATTCGGGCCTTGCCCGCCTGCCGCGGCCCGCTGCCCCGGCCACGCTGCGGGTGCGCATCCTCGAGGCGGTGGCGCGCGAGAACGCCCGCGCCCGGGTGCGGGCGGAGGTCCGGCGCCGCCGGCTGGTGGCCGCTCTCTCCTGGGCCTACGGGGCCGGCCTCGCCGTGGTGGCCGGGCTGGTGCTCGGATTGGCCTTCGTGCCGGAGATCCGGCAGGCGGCCGGCTCGGCGCTCGCGGTGGCTTCGGCCGCCGGCCTGCGCGCCGGCCTCGGCGTCATCGACGCGCTGTCGTTCGTCTCGGCGTGGGTCAACTCGGCCGGCCGCTTCTTGAGCGACCAACTGGGCTGGGTGCGGACCCTCGGCCGGGCGATGGAGACCGTCAGCGGCGCCACGGGCACCGGCCCCGGCGGCTGGCTCGTCCTGGCGATCGGCTTCGTCGTCTCATCGCTGGTCTTCGTGCGTTTCCTGCATCAACGCGAGCCCGATAAGGAGGTGCCGCATGTGGGTCCGATGGTCGCCTGACCCGCCGGCCGCCGCACGCGCGACCCTGCGCCGTGACCTGACGCCGCTGTTCTGGATGAGCCTGGGGCTCGCCCTGACCGCCGCTCTGTCGTTGGTCCTGGCCTGGGCGGCCGCTGCCCCGGCGCGCGCCGACGAGCGCCGCGCCGCGAGCGGGCGCGCCCGCCTCGATGTCGTGAGTGCCGCGGGCGACACGATTCCGATCGTGCGCGAGGTGACCATCACGCGCGACGGCATCCGCGTGCAGTCGGGCGACCAGGTGGTCGTGCGGGGAGGGCGCAACCAGCCCAAGGTCACGATCCGCATCGACGGCGAGGACACGACGCGGCACATCGTCATCGAGGACCGGCACCGCTCGGGCGAGATCGTCAACATGTTCCAGAACGTGGACGTGCCGCCGGGCCGCGTGGTGAACGGCGAGGTGGTGGCCGTCTTCGGCAACGTGCGCGTGCGCGGGGCCGTGGAGGGCGACGTCGTCGCCGTGATGGGCTCGGTGGATCTCGGCGACTCGGCCCGTGTCGGCGGCGACGTGGTGGCCGTCGGCGGCATGGTGCACGCCTCGCCGAGCGCGGAGATCCAGGGCGAGTCGGTCTCCATCCCGTTCCTCGGCCATCCCCGCTGGGCGCCCTGGCTGCCGCTGGCCGCGGGGGCGATCTCACTCGTCCTCTTCCTGGTGCTGGGTGCCATCGTCGCGGTGCTGTTCCCGGAGCGGCTGGGCCGCGTGGCGGCGACGGTGTCGCGGCGCACCTTCCTGTCGCTGCTGCTCGGTGCGGCGACCTTCCCCGTGCTGCCCATCCTCGTGGTGCTACTGGTGATCACCGTGATCGGCATCCCGGTAGCCCTGCTGCTCCTGTTCCTGTACCCGGTCGCCGCGCTGGTGGGCTACATCGCGGCCTGCGCGCTCATCGGCGCCCGCTTCCGCGGCCGGCCGGTGACCGAGCCGCCGCTGCTGCCCTCCGTGCTGCTCGGCGTGGCGTTCGTCGGGGTCTTCTTTCTGGCGGCGGGGGCGCTGACCTCCCTGCCCGGCGGCGGCCTGGCGCACGTGATCGGCCTCGTGCTCCTCGGTATCGGCACGGTGATCGGCTCGGTGAGCGTGCTGCTCGGCCTGGGTGCCCTGTTCCTGTCGCGGCTCGGCGAGGCGGAGCGCGGCGCGCCGGCAGCGGGCGGCATGACGGGCGCGGGCGGGCCGGGGGCTTATCCAGGCGGTTATCCGGGCGCGAGCACTCCGGGCGCCTACCCTGGCGCGGGGGCGCCACCGACCTCCTAGTTCACGAATCCCCCAGCTCCGGCCGGTCGAGGTCCCTTCCGGCCGGGGGAGAAAGAGGGCCGGCCCTGCCGGCCCTCTTTGCATTGGAGCGCGCCCTCCGTAGGCTGCGGGGCGGGTCGCGGGCACGGGTGCCGAACGGCCCGCGACGGGGGGAGAGGATGCTGTCACTGGGCCAGGCCGAGCGCATGGCGATCGCCGATGACGCGCGGCGCGGCTACCCCGGGGAATGCTGCGGCATCCTGCTCGGCTCGCGGGCCGACGGCCGCGCGGTGGTGGCCGCCGTCCGAGCGGCGCCCAATGCGCGGGGAGACGCCCCGCGCGAGCGTTTCGCCATCGCTCCCGAGCTTATCCTGCGGGCCCAGCGCGAGGCCGAGGCCCGACAGCTCGAGATCGTGGGCTTCTATCACTCGCACCCCGGCGGCGAGCCCGACCCCTCGCGGCTCGACCGTTCACACGCCTGGCCGGGCTACAGCTACGTGATCGTCGGCGTGATCGATGGCTCGCCGGGAGAGATGCGCTCCTGGGTGCTGGCGGCGGAGGGCGGGGAGTTCGTCGAGGAGCCGATGCGGGAGAGCCGGTGACGTTGCCGGACTTGCCGCGGCTTTCCCCCGAGGAGGAGCGCCGCTATCGCCGCCCTCGACCGTGCGCGAGAGACCGTCGTGTACTGCGACCTACGGCGCGCCGGCCGGCTGGTCGCGCCCGGGCAGCACGAAGACCGGCGTGCGGTACACGGCGATCTCGTCGCCCAGCCCCGAGAGCGCGGCGAGCATCGAGAGCAGCGAGCTGGGCAGCCGCGCGATCGACTCCAGCCCGCCGCCGCCATCTGCCCCCCCCGAGCTGCGCAGCTGGGACGACAGGAAGCGCTCCACCTCGCGCACGCCCTCCGGGGTCAGCGGCCGCAGCGAGACGTTGACCACCACGTAGTGGCGGCGCCGCGGTTCCACCTCGCGGGCGTGGGCCGCCGCCAGGCGCAGCGGCCGCAATAGGGCCTCGCCCACGGCGGCGAGCGAGGCGAGGTGCCGCGGTGGCTCCAGGTTGCGCTGCAGCACGTAGTCCTCGCGCCAGGCGTCGTAGCGCACGCGGTAGAGCACCGAGCGCGTCGCCACCATGCGGTCGAACCAGCCGCTGCGGTGGCGCCATAGGTCGACGGTCACCACCAGCGTGGCCGGCATGCCGCGCTCCAGGCTGCCGCGCACCCGCGGGCTCCAGAAGCCGCCCAGCCGCACCTCCACGGCCAGCGTGTCGCCGGCGAGGAAGACGCGCGCGCCCTCGACGTTGAGGCCGCGCGGGGCGGTCTCCTGGGCGGGCAGGGGCGAGATCGCCCCGAGCGCCGCCAGGCACGCACCGGCGAGCGCCGTCGCGGCGAGGACGGAGCGGGCGGCGGCGGCCGCTCCCGGCCGCCCTAGAACGGGTTGTCGAGCCGTAGCGTCCACAGGAACCCGGAGTCCGCGTCGCGCAGGTCGTGCGCGGCGTAGAGGCGGATGCGCCCCTCGGCGATGCCCAGGCCGAGGCCGGCATCGGACATCATCTGGCGGCTTGCCAGGTCGTAGCTCTTGCCCTGCCACGCCTGACCGATGTCGGCGAAGGCGAGCAGGCGCACGTCGGCGCGCACGCCGCTGCGCTGGCGGCCGCGCCACAGCAGCAGGCCGCCCTCGGCGTTGAACAGGAAGACGTGGTCGCCGCGGTGGTGCTTGTACGAGTGCCCGCGCAGCGTGCTGATGCCGCCCACGGCGAATTCCTTCTGCACGGGCAGCGCGCCGGCGCCGGTGGTTCCCATGAGCAGACGCCCCTTGAGGTCGAGCCCGAAGGTCAGCGGCATGTAGCCGCGCGCCTCCGCCTGGTAGCGCGTGAAAGTGAAGTCGGAGTGCAGGTCGGGGCCCGAGGTCTCGCACTCCAGCCGCAGCCAGCCGCCGCGGCGCGGCGCGCTCGCCTTGTCGCGGCGGTCGACCACGGCCTCGAAGACGGCGCTCTGCATTTTGCCCTCGTCGGCGGCCGGGTTGGACCGCCACGGGCTGTCCTTGCGGAAGACGGTGCTGGGGTTGGGCGTGACGTCCGGCAGGGAGCGGTACTCGTGGCTGGCGTAGGTCGCACCCACCGCCAGCCAGGGCAGCGGCGCGGCCTGCGCGAACAGCGACGTGCCGTCGCGCTCGACGTAGTCGCGATAGTCGCGGCGGAAGAGAAACGCCGAGGCGAAGTTCTCGGCGGACCCGACGCGCTCGTCGTCACCCTCCATGCCGTCGGTCCAGCGGCGCTGCTGCCAGCCGAGCAGCAGCCGCCGTCCGGGGAGCACCGGCTGCGCGATCTCGAGCACGTAGATGCCGCGGTGGCCACGGTCGCTGGCGACGGCGACGCGGGCGTCGAAGCGGGGCATCCAGCCGGCCGATGGCTTGCAGCCGATGCGGCCGCCGAAGGTCCAGCCGTCGACGCGGTTGAAGGCCAGCTCGGGCTGGTACACCACGCCCTCGACGGCTTCGCCCTTGAGCCACGCCAGGTCGTCCTCGGGGAAGTCCTGGAAGACGACGCTGTCGGCCGCCCACGCCGTGTCCTCCTGGAAGGCGAGGGTGTCGGCCGCCGCGGCCGGCTCGGGCACGGAGGCCTCCTGCGCGGCCGCCGGCGCGGCGCGGCCGCCGCCGATCGCGACCGCCAGGAGGAGGAGCAGGAGCGGCGCCCCGCGCCCCGCCGCGCCCACCGCTGCCAGGTTCGTCCCGAACGCTCTCACGTGGCCTCCTCGTCGTGCCTGCGGATGCCGTACTTGCGCATCTTGCGGTGCAGGTTGGTGCGGTCGAGGCCCAGCCTCGCCGCCGCCTGCGTGACGTTCCAGCGCACCGCCTCCAGCTCGCGGCGGATGGCCTCCGCCTCGCGGCGCTCGAGCTCCTCGCGCAGCCCGCCGTCGGCCGTCCCGTCCGCCGCCGCCGCCTCGGCCGGCTCGCGCTCGAGCCACAGCTCGAGGTCGTGGGCGTCCACCTGCGGCGCGTCCACCAGCACCGCCGCCCGCTCCATCACGTTGCGCAGCTCGCGCACGTTGCCCGGCCACGCGTAGGCGCGCAGCAGGTCGAGCGCGGCCGGCGTCAGCTCCTTGCGCGACAGCCCCTCCTCGGCCGCCACCCGGGCCAGGAAGTGCTCGGCCAGAAGGGCGATGTCCTCGGTGCGGTCGCGCAGCGCCGGCACGTGGATGGGGATGACGTTGAGGCGATGGTAGAGGTCCTCGCGGAAGCGGCCCTCGCGCACCTCCTCGAGCAGCTCCTTGTTGGTGGCGGCGATGAGGCGCACGTCCACCACCTGGGTGCGCGTGCCGCCGACCCGCTCGATCTCGCCGCGCTCGACGGCGTGCAGCACCTTGGCCTGCGACTCCTGGCTCAGGTCGGCGATCTCGTCGAGGAAGAGCGAGCCGCCGTCGGCCAGCTCGAACTTACCCTTCTTGGCCTGCTGCGCGCCGGTGAAGGCGCCCTTCTCGTGGCCGAACAGCTCGCTCTCCACCAGCTCCCGGGGGATGGCCGCGCAGTTGAGCTTGACGAAGGCGCGGTCGGCGCGCCGCGAGCGCGCGTGCAGGTAGCGCGCGATGAGGTCCTTGCCGGTGCCGTTCTCGCCGGTGAGCAGCACGGTGAGCGAGGTGGGGGCGGCCTTATCCGCCTCGCCGAGGGCGTGGCGCAGCGCGGCGCTGGTGCCGACGATGGCTTCCGGCCCCACGCCCAGCTCGAGGGCGCGGCTTTGCTGGCGCAACCGGATGTGCTGGGCGGCCAGCCGCAGCATCTGCCACAGCGCCGCCCCCGGCGGCTTCTCGAGGTAGGCGAACGCGCCCCCCCGCCCGGCCTTGAAGATGTCCTCCTTGGTGCCGGTGGCGGTGAGCATGATGGCCTCGGCGGCCGGCACCTTCTGCTTGAGTCGCACCAGCACCTCGTCGCCGCGCATGCCGGAGCCGAGGTCGAGGTCGAGCAGCACCAGGTCGGGCGGGTTGGCGGCGGCCTCGTCCAGCGCCTTCTCGCCGCTGTCCGCGCCGGCCGCCTCGAAGCCACGCTCGCGCAGCAGCCGCATCAGCGCGGCGCGCTCGTTGTCGAGGTCCTCGACCACCAGCACGCGCAGCGGGAACTCGGGAGCGACGCGGGTGGGATCTTCCGTCATGTTCGCCTCATGCCGGCGGCGGGCCCGCGGGAGCGGCCGGCAGCCGGAGGCTCGCCGTCGTCCCCGCGCCCGGAGCCGATTCCAGAACGATGCTGCCGCCGTGCTGCTCGATCACCGAGCGCGCCAGGAAGAGCCCGAAGCCGCTGCCCGGCTCGCGCTTGGTGCTGAAGCCGGGGTCGAAGACCCGCGCCAGCACCTCCGGCGCGATGCCCGGGCCGCGGTCGGTCACCTCGATGCGCACCGCCCCGCTCTCGCGGCGGCTGCGGATGACCAGCGCCGCCCCGGCCGCCTGCGCTTCGATGGCGTTCTTCACCAGGTTGGTGAGCACGCGGCGCAGGGCGCGCTCGTCGCCCAGCACCGGCGGCAGCCCCGCCTCGAGGTCCAGCTCGACGCTCACCTCGGCCTTGGCGTACGGCGCGCGCACGCTGGCCAGCAGCCCGTTGACGTCGATCGGCGAGGCGATCAGCGGCTCGGCCATGCGCCCCAGCAGGGAGAAGGTCTCGGCCATCTCCTTGAGCACCTGGAACTCCTTCGACATCGCGGCCAGCGATTCGGCCGCCGCGCGCCGCTCGGCCTCCGACATGCGCGCCAGCCCGTCTTCCAGGGACACGGTCGCATACTCGAGCGTGGAAAGGGAGTTCTTGATCTCGTGCGCCACCTGGCGGGCCACCTGCGCCGAGCCGGCCACGCGCTCGGCCCGCTGCAGCTCGGCCGCCCACTGGTTGATGACCTCGGCCAGCTCGCGCACCTCCGGGGTGGCGTGGGCCGGCGTGGCAACGCGCTGCGGCGCCTGCGGCTTCATGTCGCGCAGCTGCCTCGAGAGCAGCGTCACCGGCCCGGCCAGCCGCCGCGACAGCAGGTTGGCCGCCAAGAGCGCGAGTCCGGCCACCACGAGCAGCGTGACGGCCAGCACCACGATCAGATACGTGCGGAAGACCCGGGCGTAGACGGTGACGGCCCGGTAGGTGCCGAGGCCGAGCTGCAGCTCGCTCAGGCGGCCGAAGAAGTCGGGCTGCAGCAGGTAGCCGACCGCCACGCGCCGTCCGCCCGCCACCTCGCGCACCTGCGCGAACGCGCCGCTGGCCGACTGCAGCGGCCCCGCCGCGGGCGCCAGCGCGGCGATCTCGGCCGCCAGGTCCACGTCGTGCGTCACCAGCGTGCTCTCCGGATAGACGGCCGACTCGAGGCGGTAGCCGTCGCCGGTGGGGGCGTAGACGTGCACGAAATCGAGGCCGACGTCGCGCAGGAAGCGCCCCACGTAGCGGCGCTCGGCCTCGTCGGTGCGGAAGTCGGGGGCGCGGTCGAGCCAGCGGCCGGTGAGCGGACCGGCCGCGTAGTCGAGGTCGGCGGCCATGCGGGTGAGCGACTGCTTGGCCACGTTGACCGAGCTGGCGAGCGCTTCCTCGAGCCCGGCGCTGGCCCACAACTGGTCCACCTGCAGGACCTGGCGGAACGCGAACACCGAGACCAGCGTGCTCGGGACGAGCGCGAGCAGGAGCAGCGCGAGCGTGAGCTGCTTCTGGAGGTTCACCGTCCCGAGGCTCGGGACCCCAGCTGGCCGCAGGCCGCCCAGATGTCGGTGCCCTGGCTCCAGCGCACCGTGACGGCCGGCGAGCGGGGCGCCAGCCAGTCGGCGAAGCGCTGCACGGTCGGTTCTGTGGGCCGCTTCCACGGCAGGTGCGGCACCGGGTTGTAGGGGATGAGGTTCACCTTGCACGGCACCGAGCGCGCCAGCGCGGCCAGGCGGTTGGCATCGTCGTGCGTGTCGTTCTCCCCGGCCAGCAGCACGTACTCGATGGTGACGCGCCGGCCGAGCTTGGCGGCGTAATCGCGGGCCGCCGCCAGGATGTCCTCGATGCCATAGCGCTCGTTGAGCGGCACGATTTGACGGCGTTTTTCGTCGGTGGTAGCGTGCAGCGAAATCGCCAGCCCGAGCTGCATGCCCTCGCGCGACAGGCGGCGGATCTGCGGCACGAGGCCGACGGTGGACACCGTGATGCGCCGGGCTCCCACCGCGAGGCCGTCCTGGTGGTTGAGGATGCGGATGGCTTTGACGACCTGGGCGTAGTTGGCCAGCGGCTCGCCCATTCCCATGAAGACGAGGTTGTAGCCGGGATCCTCCCAGCCCGTCGCCTCCAGCATGTGGGCGACCTGCGCGACGATCTCCTCGGGGCGCAGGTTGCGGCGCAGGCCCATCGCTCCGGTGGCGCAGAACGCGCAGCGCATGCCGCACCCGGCCTGCGAGGACAGGCACAGAGTCACGCCGCGGCGGGAGCGCATGGCCACCGACTCGATGCGCTCGCCGTCGTGGAGGCGGAGCACGAACTTGGCGGCGTCCTGGGCGCGCGAGACGCGCACCTCGGCGACCTCGGGCAGCGCCAGCGACACCAGGCCGGCGAGCGATTCGCGCAGCTTGCGCGAGACGTTGGTCATGCGCTCGGGTTCGCGGACGCGCTTGCGGTAGACCCAGTCGAGCACCTGGTGGCCGCGGTAGCGCGGGTGGCCGTGCTCGACGAGCCGGGAGCCGAACTCGTCGGGGGTGAGCCCGAAGAGGCTGGGCGGGCCGGTGCGACGGCGGGGGCGCGGAGCGGCGGAGGCGTCGCGGGCTTCGGCCGGAGGGTCGGCGGGAGCGCCGCGCGGGGCTGCGGGCTCGCCCGGCTCGGAGACCGGCGGCTGCGGCTCAGGTGACGGATCGGCAATCGGTTGCATCGCGTGCGACAGTAGCAACCCGGATTCGCGCCGGTCAACGGCGCGCCGGCCCAGCGACGGCGAGACGAAAGCGGCGGGACCCTCCATGGCAAGACCCCGGCGGATGCCGATCACCGACCCCGACCTCGAGCGGCTCATGGCGCTCGCCGAGCCGTCGCGCTGGGCCATGGTGCGGCTTCTGGCCGAGCGGCCGCGCAGCGTCGGCGAGGTCGCCGAGGCCATGGGGCTCTCGCTGGCCGTGACCTCGCGGCATCTACAGCGTCTGCGGGCCGCCCGACTGGTAGTGGCCGAACGCGACGGCAAGGCCCTGTCCTGCGCCCTGGCCGGCTCCGACACCCCGGCCGGGCGCTGGCTGGAGTCGGCCCTCGGGGTGCGTGGAGCGCCGCGGCGCGCCGCCCCGGCGGAGGCGGCCCCGGCCGCCCTGGCGAACCGGCGTCCGCCCACGCCGCCCGCGCCCGCGGGTCCACCCAAGCGGGAGATGGATGACTTCCTCCTCTAGCCCCGAGTCCGAGAAGGGCCCCCCGGCGCCGCGGCCGCTCCGCCGCACGCCGGTCCGCGAGGGTCCGCCGCGCTATGCCGCGGTGGACGTGGGGACCAACTCCATCCGCCTGCTGGTGGTCGAGGCCGGGCCCAGCGGCCGCCTCGAGCCGCTGCTCCGCCTGGGGGACAGCTGCCGGCTCGGCCAGGGACTCGACGCCGAGGGCTCGATCTCCGCGGAAGCCGAGAAGCGGGCCGGCAACACGCTGACGCGCTTCGTGCGGCGGGCGCGCTCGCTCGAGCCGACGGCCATCCTGGTGGCCGCGACCCACGCCCTGCGCAGCGCCACCAACGGGACGGAGGTGGCCGAGCGCCTCGGACGGGCAGCCGGGGTGCCGGTGCAGATCCTCTCGGCCGAGGAGGAGGCCCGGCTCGTCTACCGGGCGGTGCGGGAAGCTTTCGCCCTCGAGGAGCTGGCCGAGCCCTGCCTCGTCATGGACATCGGAGGCGGCAGCGTCGAGATGGCGCGTGGCGAGGGAGGGCAAGTGCGGGCTTGGCAGAGCCTTGAGGTGGGCTGCGTGAGGCTCTCGGAGCGGTTCCTGCTCTCCGATCCGCCGGCGGCGGAGGAGATGGCCCTGCTCGAGCAACACGTGGAGCAGCGCCTCGACGCCCACCCCGAGCTGTTCCCCGACCTGCAAGCGGCGGCGGGAGTGGGGGGGACGCTTACGGCCCTGGCGGCCCTGGATCTTGGGCTCGAGCGCTACGAGGCCTCCAGGGTCGAGGGGCACTGGCTGAGCCGGGAGGCCATCCGGCGCTGGAGCGAACACCTGACGGGGCTCTCCACTTCGGAGCGCGAGGTGCTGCACGCGGTGGGTGAGGGTCGCGCCGACATCATCGTGGCCGGCTGCGCGGTCGTAAGTGCCGTTCTCAAGCGCAGCGGCGTGCCGGGACTGGTGGTGTCCACCCAGGGACTGCGCTACGCCCTGGCCCGGCGACTGGCCGAGGCCGGGGGCGCGGCCGCCGGGTCCGGGCCCGCTCCGGGGTTCGAGCCCACCCCGGAGCCGGCCGGGGGCTGAGCCGGCCCCCCGGACTCGACCTCCTCGACCAGCCCACCTCCCCTTTCTCTATCCCGAATAATTCTTCTCATTGACTTGCGCCGCCGGCGGGTTCTAGGCTTTTAGGTGCGCTGGGAAGGTCCCCCCATCCCTGTGCGGTCGTTGCTTTGCTCCGGACAGATGTCCGGAGCTGCCGACTCATCTTTTCCTGGAGGGAGCAACAGCGCGATGTCCGTTCGGACTCTCTGGCGCTCCGCCGTCCTCACACTCATCTTCTCCGCTCTTCTTGGAGCGGGCCTCGCGACCGCCCAGCAGCGTGCGGGCGAGATCAGCGGCCTGCTGTGGGAGACACCCGGCCAGACCATCGGATGGATTAATCCTTCCGGTGATCCCGACGGCGTGCAGGGCGCTCCGCCTCCAGCGCGGAAGTCCGGCGCCGGGCTGAGCGTCACTCCGGCTCCAGGAAGTCCAGGGAAGGGAGCGTCGCGGGCGGTTTGGGCGCACTGGCTTACCGAACTGCTTCAGCGAATCGGTTGCCGCTACTAAGCGCTTGGCGAGCTGCGGCTCGCCCTCGTAGCGGGTCCCGGACCTGCTGAGGAGCACACGGTGCGAAAGGCCATCCCCCCCGGGTTCCCCGGCGAGGCCGGCGCGGTCTCAGCGCCGCCGTCCCGCCAGGAGGAATTCGGCGACCTGAGTCTCGCCGCGGATAACTCGGGCCAGGCTCTGGAGTATTACCGGGCGGCACTGAGCGAGCTCGGACCGGGCGACGCTCTGGGCCGGGTCCGCCTGCTCTACAAGCTCGCGGATTGCTTGCGCCGCCGGGGGGATCTCGACGGAGCCCTTCTCCACTTGCGCGCGGCCCACGAGGCTCTCCGGCCTCTGGGCGACCCGCTGTGGTTGGGCCGCCTGGCCGGGCGGTTCGCGTTCCTGCTCTCGGCTCGCGGCGACTATCGCCGCGCTGCCCGCTACGCGCGGGTGGCGTACGAGCTGCTCCGCCGCACATCCGAGCATGCGGACCTGGCGCACGCCGAGGTCTACCTGGGGATCGCCCGGCTGCGTCTCGGCAACTACCTAGCCGCGCAGGAGTCCTTCACCTCGGCGCTCGCCACCTTCCGGCGCATCGACTCGCCGGAGGGGATGGCCATCTGCCTCAACAACCTGGGGCTGGTGCACAAGAACCTCGGGCAGTGGGGCGAAGCCACGCGCTGCATGGAACAGGCGCTGCGGATCAACGAGAAGGTCGGCAACTACTCGGGGGTCGCCTACCAGTGCCTGAACATCGGCATCCTGCGCTACCGGCTCGGCGAGTGGGACCTGGCGGAGGAGTGCCTGCTGCGCGCCCGTCAGATCATGGTCGAGACCGAGGATGTGGCCGGCGAGACGCTGGTGACGCTGGCGCTGGGCAACCTCTTCCGCCGCCGCCGCCAGTCCGCCCTGGCGCGCGAGGCCTACCGCAAGGCGCGCGCCCAGGCCGAGACGGCCGGGCTGCCGCGCGAGCTGATCCTGGCCGACGAGTTCGAGGCGGAGCTCGATCTGGAGGAAGGCGGCACCGCCGCCGCCATCCTGCGGCTCGAGCGCGCCCTCGGCGAGGCGCGCCGCTTGGCGCCGGCCGGCGACCTGGTGGCGGAGGTGGCCAACCGCCTCGGCCTGGCCCGCCTGTGGGAGGGCCGTCCCGACGAGGCGGCCAAGCTGGGCGACGAGTCCTACCGCATCACCGTGATGCAGGGCGACCGCTGCGAGCAGGCCGTGGCCACGCGGCTGCTGGGCCTGGTCTCGCTGGCCCGCGGCGAAGAGGCCGTGGCCACCGAGCATCTGAGCTGGGCGCAGCGCACCTTCGAGGAGCTGGGCGAGCGCTACGAGCTGGCCCGCACCTTCCTGTGGTCGGCGCGCACGGCGCGCGACCGTGAGCGCCAGGGGGCGGCGTGGGAGGCGGCGCCCGACGGGCTGAAGCGCGCCACCGCCCTGTTCCGCGAGCTGGGTGTGCCGGCGCTGGCGGCCGAAGCGGCGCTGCTGCGGGCCCTGTGGGTGGCGCGGCGCGGGCAGCCGGATCAGGCGCTGATCGAGGTCGAGCGCGCGCTAGCCTGGCTGCGCGAGGCCGGCGAGCCGGAGGCCGAAGCGCGGGCCGCCGAAGTGCGCCGCGAGATCGAGGCCCAGTACGTGGCCTCGACCCTCTCCGTGTCGCACGAGTTCCGCGCCCTCGAGGAGGCCAACCGGCTCTTCCGCGAGGCCGGGGACGTGCGCTCCGTGCTGTCCTCCACCTTGCGCCTGGCGGTGGAGCACGCGGGCGGCGACCGCGGCTTCGTGGCCTTCGCCTCCGGCGGCGGGCGGCTGAACGTGGTCGCCGCGCACAGCCTCGGCAACGACCGGGCGCGCCGCATCCTGGGCGCCCTCGAGCGGGTCGCGGGCCGCGACCTGGCCAACGGCACGCCGCTGTTCGCCAGCCGGGTGGCCGCCGACCCGCGCTTCCACGCCGACCTGGCGGGCGCCATGGCGGGCGTCTACTCCATCGTGATGGTGCCGCTGTCGTTCCCCTCGCAGGCCGTGGGCCTGGTCTACGTGGACCGCCTCAACGACAACCTCAACGGGGCCTTCAAGCAGCCCGAGCTGAACCTGCTGGCGGTGGTGGCGCAGGCCGCGGCGGTGGCCATGGTCGAGGCGCAGCGCCTGGTGCTGAGCGACGAGAACGAGGTCCTCCGTCAGCGCCTGAACCCGACCCCCGGCCTCGAGCGCGTGGTGACGCAAAACCCGCAGATGCACCAGGTGCTCAAGCTGCTGGCCAAGGTCGGCGACTCCGACGCCAGCATCCTCTTGCAGGGGGAGACCGGCACCGGCAAGGGTCTCATCGCCCAGTGCATCCACGAGGTCTCGGCGCGCAAGGAGCGCCCGTTCGTGGCCGTGAACTGCGCGGCGCTGCCCGAGACCCTCCTCGAGAGCGAGCTGTTCGGGCACGTGCACGGCGCCTTCACGGGCGCCCACCGCGACAAGATCGGGCTGTTCCAGGAGGCCGACGGCGGCACCATCTTCCTCGACGAGGTCGAGAAGATCTCGGAGCCGGTGCAGGCCAAGCTGCTGCAGGTGCTCGACCAGGGCCATATCCGTCCGGTGGGCTCGACCAAGTCGTTCAAGGTGGACGCGCGTGTCGTCTGCGCCACCAACTGCGACCTGAAAGAGCGCATCAAGAGCGGGAAGTTCCTCGAGGACCTGTACTACCGGCTGAACGACATCTCGGTCACCGTGCCGCCGCTGCGCGACCGGCGCGAGGACATCCCGGTGCTCACCGACCACTTCCTCCAGTTGTTCGCCCGCCAGATGGACAAGCCGCAGGCCGAGTTGTCGGCGGCGGCGCGCCGCATCCTGCTCGAGCACGAGTGGCGCGGCAACGTGCGCGAGCTGGAGAAGACCATCAAGCGTTTGGTGGTGCTGTGGGATGGCGAGGGGCCGGCGGGGCCGGACCTGTTGCCCCCCGAGATGTGCGAGGCGGCGGGCGGGGGGGCTCCGGAGGCGCGGGGCGGCTTCCACCTCCGCACCCAGATCGAGGACCTGGAAAAGCGCGTGATCCGTAACGCGCTCGAAGCTTGCCAGTGGAATAAGTCGCAGGCGGCGCGGAGCCTGGGGCTCTCCTATCCGACCCTGCTCTCCAAGATCCGGCTGCTCGGGCTCGATCGGCGCAAGCGCATCGGGCCGTAGCTGGCGCTGCAGTGCGACGGGGCCGCCGGGCCGATGGCCCGGCGGCCTTCTGCATAATGGATAGAAAGCCGCTTGATAGGCTAAGTAATCGATTACAAAGCCCGTTAGCTCCTCGGGGTCTGCGCGCCTCTCAAATCTCTTTCGAATCTCTTCTCTTTCGGATGTCGCGCCGGGCCTCGGGAGCGGTCCCGACGCGGACCGGGCGCGTGCCGCAACTCCTTCCTGCGTTGTCGCTTGAAGGCTCGCGAGGAAAAAGATCGGGTGTTGGGCGGGCCGTGGCACGAGCCGTGCAGGATGCATTCGGCGGAGGGGGGACCTCCAAGAGCATCTCAGCCAAGCAACACGGGTCTCGTAGCAGTCGCAGGGTGGTTGAACACGCAAGGGAGTGTTTCTGGGCTGGCCGGGCTTGTCGCCGACACAGGTCATGGGATGAAAGCCCCGGTCGCTCTTCAGACGATTGCGCCTGACGGCGCACCCGACCAGCCCGGGACCTAACGTAGCAGGACGCAGTTCGCACTCGTTGTTGGTAGTGAAGAAGACCAGGGGTTGCGGAACCCCGCGATCGCATCCCGGCGCGTCCCGAAAATGAGTCCCGGTCCGAGCCTTCGAATCGGGCGTGCCGGGTGCCGCGGGTGACAAAGGACGGAGGACCAACCAACCTAGGCCAGTAAAAATTGAAGACAGGCGCCGGTCCGGCGCGGCTCGTGCCAACACTGGGGGATGTCCAGGCTTGATGCCGCTGCCAAGACCGGCGCCTTCTTTTTGTATCCCCGGGGGAGCCGGGAGGCTGTAGCGTGGGGGCCGCAAGGCAGTGCGCATCAGCCGCAGAGAGCGGGACCCCGCGGCTTGCGGGCCGGGCTGCGGATGCGGCGGCTGGCCCACTTAGGGCCGATCCGCACGTGGCACGCGCCTTGCCCAAGAGTCGGATGGCACGGGGGAGGCCCGTGCCGCGATGCGGAGAGGCGACCATGCGGCGGATAGCGGAACGCAGAGCGAGCGCGGTGCTGGCGGCAGCGCTGATGGCGCTGGCCCTAATTGGGTGCGACGACGAACCCACGGTGGCTCCGGACCTGACCCCGCCGGCAGCCCCCCAGGCCCTGTCGAGCGTCACCGGCGACGGGCGGGTGACCCTGAACTGGGTGCGCAACACCGAGCTGGACTTCCTGACCTACAACGTCTGGCGGGGGCCGGCCTACGACGGGCCCTTCGAGAAGCTCGGCTCGACCACCTCGACGACCTACGTGGACGAGACGGCCGAGAACGCGGTGAAATACTACTTCGCGGTCTCCGCCGTGGACCGCTCGGGCAACGAGAGCGCGCTGTCGGTCGAGGCCGTGTTCGACACGCCGCGGCCGGAGGGCTTCGGGATCAATCTGGTGAATGCGGCGACCAACCCGGGCGGCCTGGCAGGATACGACTTCTCGGCGGGGGTGCGGCGCACCGCCGGGGATGTGGCGACTGACATCTTCTATTCGACGGGCTCGGGCGGCCTGCGCTTCCTCGTGGTCAGGGATGACGCAACTTTCCTCCAGGACGCGGGGTACCACGAACTCGACAAGCTGGACTGGGTCCCGGACGGGGGCTGGGCCGCGGCCTACGAGGTCGAGGCCATCCTCGGGCACTGCTACTACGTCTGGACGCGCGACAACCACTTCGCCAAAGTGCGGGTGACCGGCCTCGACGGCACGCGGGTGACCCTCGACTGGGCGTACCAGCTGGTGGCGGGCAACCCCGAGCTGGCTCCGGGAATCTTGAGCGGCCAGCGGTATCACGCGTCGGGGGTGGTCGCGGCCAAGCCTTGACCCGGCAGGGATCCTCAGTCCGATCGACCACGCCGCAGGCGGCGGAGGCCGGCGCGTTGACCCGGAGGGCGCCGGCCTCCTACAATTCCCGGGTGAGCGCACTGCCGAAATTGAACTTCCGCGATCCATCCAGGTCCGTTCCCGTCCTTCTGCTCGTGGTCGCCCTGCTTGCCGGGGCTGCGGCCCCGTCGCGGGCCGCCGAGAGCGGCTTCGCCTTCTTGCGGCTGCCGGTGAGCACGCGTTTGGCCGGGATGGGCGAAGCCGGCGTCTCCTTCCTCCAGGGAGCCGCGGCGTTCCACCTGAACCCTTCCGGCTTGGCGGACCCCGCCGGGAATGCCCAGTCGGCCGCCCGCTGGGGCGCGGCCGGCGAGGCTTCGCTCGCCCATCACGAGGCCTTCGGCGAGCTGCGCCAGGACGCCGTCGTGCTGGTGCTCGGCAAGCGCGCCGAGAGCATCGGGCTGAGCTTCAACACCCTCTATTCCGAAGCCATCGACCAGCGCGACGAGGTGGGCACGCTGCTGGGCTCGTTCGGTGCCACCTCCTACGACATCCGGCTGGCGTACGCCTACCGCTTCGCGAGCGGCTGGCGCGCGGGAGCGAGTGGCGGCTACGTGCGCGATCGGGTCGCCGATTCGTCGGCCGACACCTGGGGCTTCGGTCTTGGGGCGGGGTGGGCGGTGCCGTCGCTGCCCGGCCTGTCGCTGGGCGCCGCCGTGCGAAACCTGGGCGGCTCGGGCCAGTTCGATATCCAGGGGACCAAGGGTGAGGACGTTGCGCTGCCGCTGACCGCGCAGGTGGGGGCCTCCTACGCGCGGCGCGCCGGAGAGGACATCTCCTGGGCGGTTGCAGCCGACGTGCGCAAGGCACGCGACGACGACGCCACCGGGCATGCCGGCGCCGAGCTGAAGTGGTCGGCGGTGTCGCTGCGCGCCGGCGCGCGCCTGGGCACCGACGTCGGGCCCTTCACGGCCGGTCTCGGCCTCGAGGCCGGCCACTTCCGCTTCGATTACGCCTACCTGCCTTCCGGCGAAGATCTAGGAACCAGCCATCGCGCCGAGCTGTCGGCAAGGTTCGGGATGTAGGGGCAGTTCCTCCAGCTCCCTGCCATTTCCTGCAAGTTCGAGATGAAGATGGGGACCCAGTTTGCGAATCCCCTGCATCGTCGTCTGGTGCAGGGGGTTTCGCGTTCGAGGAATCAAGACCCCAGTTGAGACAGCGGAACTCCACTCCGGTCGCGGCCTCCGGCGCCCCCTGAGGCCGCCTCGCTCAGTGCGCCGCGGACGATGAGGCGATCGCGCCGGCCATCACGGCGACCATGACCGCGGCCTCCATCGCTTGAATCGCCTCGGCGGTAGCCTTGCCGGCCGCCTCTCCGGTGACTAGGGCCTTGATGCGCGCCCTGCGCTCCTTCAGCTCGCCGCGCTCGAAGTGCGCCTTCAGCAGGTCCGCCGCCCGCGCGAGGGCCACCAGCACTACCGTGCGTGGCTCCACCTGCTGCGCGTCACCGAGGATCGCGCGCCTGAGGCGCTGAACGATCTCGCGCTCGGGTCGCGGGTCGATCTCCGGGTAGACCTTCTGCCGGAAGAGCAGCAGCACCTGCTTCTCCTCGAGCCGCAGGACGCCGCGGCGGCAAAGGCTCTCCGCCGCGCGCCGCTTGAGGCCCTTCACGCCGGCGAAGCGCGAGACCCAGTCGCGCAGCGGGGCCCGCCTTCGGGCGGTCGCGATCCGCTGCAGGCAGTCGTCGAGCAGGGCGTCCCCCGTGGCGCTGGCGTTGCCCACCTCGACCAGGCTCTTCTTCGGGTCGGCGATCCGAATGTGACCCGCCAGCAGTAGCTCGGCCGCGATCGCGCCAGCCACGGCGTAGGGGAACCTGCTCGACCCGATGACGGTGCCCGCCTCTTCCCGCAGGGCCAGCAGGGTGATCTCCTCGTAGACGTGCAGGCTCGCAGCCATGGCGCGGCCTCCTTTCGGTTGACGATCATATGGGACG
>CAYLSO010000246.1:0-12184 GCA_964386525.1 uncultured bacterium | reverse complement strand
GGCGGCAACGGCAGCAATGGCGGCGGGGCGGTGCGCGCGGCGGTGACCACGGCGATGCCGGTGGCGGTGGCGCTGCACCAGGCGCGCCTCAAGGGCTACGAGGGCGACCCCTGCCGCGATTGCGGACAGTTCACGCTGGTGCGCAACGGCACCTGCCTCAAGTGCGACACTTGCGGAGCGACGACCGGCTGTTCGTGATCAGCCGGCCATAAGCGGCGGACTGAGCCTCCGCCGCGAAACGAGACGGCGGCCGCGCTTGTGAGAGTGCGGCCGCCGTTGTGCTGTGGCGGCGGGGCGGCGGTGATTCGGTCGGGCGGTCTACTTCGCCTTGCGCGGCCGGCCGGGCTTGCGCCCGCGGCGGGGGCCACCGCGGCGTCCGGCGGCGAGCGCGCGCTCGAGGTAGGCGCGCACCTCCTCGCGGATCACCGACGGCAGGATCCTCTGCACCCCGGCGCGCACCTGCTCGCGCAGATCCGCGATCCCCGAGAGCACGCTCGCGACCGCCACCGCCCGACCGGAGCGCCGGCTCCGCACCGGTCCGCGCCAGCGATAGAAGGTGATGGTGGAGACCCCGAACTGCTTCTGCACCTGTGCGGCGGTGAGCCGCTTGGCGGCGGCGGTCTTCAGGATGAGTGCCTTCTGGGCGGCGGTGTAGCGCTTGCCGCGGCCGTCCTTCTTCTTGGGCATGATGGTCCTCCAGGTTTGCGTGATGGGCTTGGCTCGAAATGCGGGGAGCCGGTGCGTGGACGCCGCGCGGGTGCTGGCAGAGACGCCTCGTGTCGCTGCCCGGCCATCCTCGCAGCGCGCCGGTCGCTCGGTCAAGTGATTAGGTTGTGTCTGAAAAGGGTCTCGGACATCCAGGGACACCGGAGATTCCCTGGAAACTCTCCCGGTCGGATCGGCCAGCGAGGCCTGGGTGGGCGTTTTCAGACACGGCCTAGTGAAAGTGTTGACAAGAACATATACCTCAACTGGCGCAGCGAGTTACATCGCGGAGTTACATAGCAATCGCGCGCCCCGGCCGTCCCCGCTGCGGCCGCGCGCCTCAGCCGGCGATCCCGAACTTCGCCATCGCCTCCTGCGCCTTCGCGGCGGGCAGCTTGCCCAGGCGCGCCAGCGCCGACAGCGCCGCCACCGCGATCGACTCCGCGTCGATCTGGAAGAAGCGCCGCAGCGCCTCGCGCGTGTCGGAGCGGCCGAATCCGTCGGTGCCCAGCGGCACGAACGGCTGCGGCACCCAGCGCGCGATCATGTCGGGCACCGCCTTCATGTAGTCGGAGGCCGCGATCACCGGGCCCTCGCGACCCGCGAGCTGGCGGGTGACGTACGGGGCGCGCTCCGGCTCGCCGGGGTGCAGGCGGTTCCACTGCTCCACCGCCAGGGCCTCGTCGCGCAGCTGCGGGTAGCTGGTCGCGCTCCACACGTCGGCGGCGACGCCGAAATCGGCCGCCAGGATCTCCTGGGCGCGCAGCGCCTGCAGCAGGATCGGCCCGCTGCCGAAGAGCTGCACGCGCGGGCCGGCGGCTCCGGCGGACGCCGGGCGGTAAAGATAGAGGCCGCGCAGGATGCCGTCGTCGACGCCCTCCGGCTTGGGCGGCTGCTGGTAGTTCTCGTTGTAGACGGTGATGTAGTAGAAGACGTCCTCGAGCTCGACGAACATCCGCCGCATGCCGTCGCGCACGATCGCCGCCAGCTCGTAGGCGAAGGCCGGGTCGTAGGCCACCACCGCGGGATTGGTGGACGCGAGCACGTGGCTGTGGCCGTCCTCGTGCTGCAGGCCTTCGCCGTTGAGCGTCGTGCGGCCGGCGGTGGCCCCCATCACGAAGCCGCGCCCGCGGGCGTCGCCGAAGGCCCACAGCAGGTCCCCGGTGCGCTGGAAGCCGAA
Organism: uncultured bacterium; assembly: GCA_964386525.1. Classification (GTDB taxonomy): domain Bacteria; phylum Eisenbacteria; class RBG-16-71-46; order RBG-16-71-46; family DASYSL01; genus CAYLSO01. The sequence continues at coordinate 10,299 of CAYLSO010000246.1, read as the reverse complement.
CATCGAGTAGAGGCAGTAGAAGGGGATCATCGGTTCGCCGTGCGTCGAGTAGGCGGTGCCGGCGGCGGTGAACGAGGCCATCGACCCGGCCTCGGTGATGCCCTCCTCGATGAGCTGGCCGTCCTTCTTCTCCATGTAGGAGAGGATCAGTTTGCTGTCCACCGGCTCGTAGCGCTGCCCGAGGGCGGCGTAGATGCCGACCTCGCGGAACAGCGGGTCCATGCCGAAGGTGCGCGCCTCGTCGGGGATGATGGGCACCACGCGGCGGCCCACCTTCTCGTCGGCCAGGAGCAGGCGCAGCAGGCGCGTGAAGGCCATGGTCGTGGAGACCTGGCGGTGCTCCGGCGTGCCCCCGTCGAACTCGGCGAAGGTCTTCCCGGCGGGCATCGGCAGCGGCTTGGGGCGCACCACGCGCCGCGGCAGGCTGCCGCCCAGGGCCCGGCGCCGCTCCCTCAGGTACTCCACCTCGGGGCTGTTCTCGCCCGGGTGGAAGTACGGCGGCTCGTCCTCGATCTGCCGGTCGGAGAGCGGCAGCTCGAGGCGGTCGCGGAACTTCTTCAGCTCCTCGAAGGTCAGCTTCTTCATCTGGTGCGTGACGTTGCGCGCCTCGATGGATTCGCCCAGCGTCCAGCCCTTCACCGTCTTGGCGAGGATGACCGTGGGCACGCCCTTGGTGTGCACGGCGGCGTCGTAGGCGGCGAAGACCTTGCGGTAGTCGTGGCCGCCGCGGCGCAGGCGCCGGATCTCGCCGTCGCTCAGCGGCTGCGCGATCTTCAGGAGCCGCGGGTCGGTGCCGAATAACTTCTCGCGGATGTAGGCGCCGGTCTCCACCGAGTAGCGCTGCCACTCGCCGTCCACCGTCTCGTTCATGCGCTCGACCAGGAGCCCGTCGCCGTCCTGGGCCAGCAGGGGATCCCACTCGCGCCCCCACACCACCTTGATCACGTTCCAGCCGGTGCCGCGGAAGACCGCCTCCAGCTCCTGGATGATCTTGCCGTTGCCGCGCACCGGCCCGTCGAGGCGCTGCAGGTTGCAGTTGACCACGAAGACCAGGTTGTCGAGCTGCTCGCGCGAGGCGATGGTCAGCGAGCCGAGGGCTTCCGGCTCGTCGGCCTCGCCGTCGCCCATGAAGCACCAGACGCGAGAGTTCTCGGTGTTGGCCATCCCGCGCGCCTGCAGGTAACGGTTGAAGCGCGCCTGGTAGACGGCGTTGATCGGCCCCAGGCCCATGGACACCGTGGGGAACTCCCAGAACTCGGGCATCAGCCGCGGGTGCGGGTAGGAGGAGAGCCCTTGCCCGGGCACCACCTCGCGGCGGAAGTGGTCGAGCTGCGATTCGGTGAGGCGCCCCTCGAGGAAGGCGCGCGCGTACATGCCGGGGGCGGCGTGGCCCTGGTAGAAGATCTGGTCGCCGGCCTGGCCGCCGTCCTTGCCGCGGAAGAAGTGGTGGAAGCCCACCTCGTAGAGCGTCGCGCTCGAGGCGTAGCTGGAGAGGTGGCCGCCGAGGCCCGGATAGCGGTGGTTGGCGCGCGTCACCATGGCCACGGCGTTCCAGCGGATGATGCGCCGGATGCGCTTCTCGACGGCCTCGTCGCCGGGGTAGGGCGGCTCCTGCTCGGGCGAGATGGTGTTGATGTAGCGCGTCTGGATGAGCCCCGGGATCCCGATCTCCAGCTGGCGCGCCCGTTTCAGCACCTTGCGGAGCAGGAAGTCGGCGCGCTGGCGGCCCTCGCGCAGGAAGACGTCGTCGAGGGACTGGATCCACTCGTGGGTCTCGTGCGGATCCATGTCGGGGAGCTGCTGCTTGAAATCGTCCAGCATCGTTCTCTCTCCGCGGGTGACGCGGCCGGAGCCGCAGCCTAGCCGCCGATCTGCGCCATCGCCACGGGCGCTTCCGGCCCCGAGTGGCCGAGCGCCAGGCGGTGGCTCTCGGGCTTGCGCGCCAGCGCGGCTTGCAGGATGGCGACGAGGTCGTCGGGGGTGGCGCCGCGGCGCAGCGGCCCACGCAGGTCGGCGCCGGCCTCCCCGAAGAGGCACAGGCGCAGCTGACCGGCGGGGGTCAGGCGCACGCGGTTGCAGCTGGCGCAGAAGGTGTGCGACAGGGGCGTGATGAAACCCACATTGCCGCGCGCCCCGGGGATGCGGACCTCGCGCGCCGGGCCGGCGATCTCCTCGGCCGGCGCCTCGGCGAGCGGACCGAACTCGGCCACCAACCGGGCGCGGATCTCCTCGGCGGAGACGTAGAGCTCGCGCTGGCGGGCCGGGTTCTGGCGCATCGGCATCAATTCCACGAAGCGCACCGTCCAGCCGCGCGTCAGCGTGGTGCGCGCCAGGTCGCAGACCTCGTCGTCGTTCACCCCGCGCATCACCACGCAGTTGATCTTGACGGGGGCCAGGCCCGCGGCTTCGGCGGCGGCGATGCCGTCGAGCACCCGGGCCAGCGACTGGTTCACCGAGATGCGCTTGAAGGTCTCGGGTCGCAGCGTGTCGAGCGAGACGTTGACGCGGCGCAGGCCGGCGGCGGCCAGGCGGGCCGCCTCGCGGCGCAGCAGCACGCCGTTGGTCGACAGCGCCAGGTCCCGCACCTCGGGGAAGGCGCTCAGGTAGCCGACGAGGACGTGCAGATCCTTGCGTACCAGCGGCTCGCCGCCGGTGAGGCGGAACTTGCGCACGCCCAGGCGCACGAAGGCCGCGGCGGCGGTGCGCAGCTCCTCGAAGCGGAGCAGGTCTTGGGGATGCTCGCCGCCCAGATAGCCCGCGGGCATGCAATACGCGCAGCGCAGGTTGCAGCGGTCGGTGACGGCGATGCGGATGTAGCGGACGGACCGGCCAAAAGGGTCCTGGAAGGCGAGAGGCTCCACCATGCGCGCTCCGTGGAATCAGAGAAACCCGGCGGCCGGCGCTGGGCCGGTCGCCGGGCTCGGGTACCTGCCTGTTACGCGCGCCCAGCGTAGCACAGGCGCGGCGGCGGGGCGGAGTGCGGCGGGGGGCGATCCCGCGGGAGCCGGGCCCTAGGGCAGGATCACCACCCGGGCCGTGCGGCTGGGCTCCGGCGCGGCTCCCGGCGCCGCCCCCGTCCCCGCCCGCAGCCAGTACACGCCCGGGCGCACGCGGCGGCCGGCGTCGTCGCGCAGGTCCCAGGCAGCCTCCCCGCCGCGCGCGGTCAAGGTGCGCACCACCCGCCCGCGCACGTCGTGGACGCGGACTTCCTCGATCGGCGCCGCGCCGGCGGCCAGGCGCAGGCCCAGCGCCTCGCGGCAGGGGTTGCAGGAGAGCTGCAAGGCGCGCGGGGCGTCGCTGGCCGGCTCGCCCGCCACCGCCCCGGATGCCCCGCTCATCGCCAGGTCCCGCCGCCCGGTCTTTTTGCCGCCGCCCGGCAGCGGCTGGCCGCGACCCTCCACGAGTGTTTCGAGCCGGCCCGCCTGCAGGCCGTGGAAGCGCTCCGTCAGGCCGCTGCCCCAGCGCACGTCCACCCATGGCGCGGTGTGCCGCGCGCCCAGCGCCAGCACCACCCGCGGCGCCGGGAACGAGAAGGCCGACGCCGGCCACGCCACCTCGCGCACCTGCAGCCGGCCGTCGAGATCCAGCTCCACGCGGGCGCCGATCGGCACGACGCCGCGCGCCGGGACGAGCGCCAGCGTGACCGCACCGCCGGCGGTCAGCGACACGTTGCGGTAGAGGCGCGGATCGACGTCCTGGGCGGCGAAGAAATCCACGCGCCCGTCGCCGTCGAAATCGGCGCCGCTCGGGTGCCAGGTGACCGTGCGCAGGGTCGGCAGACCGGCGTCGGCCGTGACGTCGAGGAGCGTCTGCGACGGGGCGATGAGATTCTCGACCAGCCGCGTGCCGATGCTTCCGCCGTCGGCGAGCAGGTCGAGGTCGCCGTCGAGGTCGAGGTCGGCCCAGGTGCCGCCCGAGCCGAAGGGCGGGCCGGAGCCCCAGTCGAGGGTGCGGTCTTGGAAGAAGGTCTCGGGCGCGGCGCCCGGCGCGAAGCGATTCTCGAAGAGCAGCGGCGGAAAGAGGCCGCCGACGAAGAGGTCGAGCCGCCCGTCGTCGTTGACGTCGGCCCAGCTCGGGCAGACGAGCAGGGCGCGCGGCGCGTAGTGCGCCGGCGTTACCTCGCGGAAGCCCTCGCCCTCGTTCTGGTAGACGCGGAACCGCGTCACCTCGCCGATCGCCAGGTCGGGGTCGCCATCGTCGTCGAAGTCGGCCCAGGCGCCGCCGATGGCCGCCGCGAGGGTGTCGAGCCCGGCCTCGGCCGAGACGTCGGTGAAGCGGAAGCCGCCGTCGTTGCGCAGCAGGCGCGGGCGGCTGACGAAGACGCCCGCCAGGTAGAGGTCGAAGTCGCCGTCGCCGTCGTAGTCGGCCCAGGCCTGCGCCACGTCGGTGGCGGGCCGGTCGAAGCCGGTGCCCTCCGGCCGCGCCCGCAGGACGCCGCCGACGTTCTCGAACAGCAGGTTGCCCGGCGCGTCGGAGCGGCGGGTGACATAGAGGTCGAGGTCGCCGTCGAGGTCGAGGTCGAGCCACGCCGCGCTGCGCGCGTTGGCGATGCCCGCCAGGCCCAGCGCCGCGGTCACGTCGCGGAACGAGCCCCCGTCGTTGAGCCACACGGTGAGCGTCCCGCCGGCGTCGGAGTCGATGGGCACGGTGAGATCGAGGTCGCCGTCGCCGTCGAGATCGAGCCAGGTGGCGCCGAAGTAGAGTCCCTGCGGCAGCGCCTGGCCGAGCCGGGCGGTGGCATCCTCGGCGCGGATGGCGGTGGCCGGCGGCGGGCCGGGGGGCGCGGACGCCGAGGCGGTGGGCGCGGCGGCGAGCAGGACCGCGGATAGAGACAGCGGCCACAGGCCGGGGCGCGCGGATGCGGGTGGCAAGGTGGCTCCTTTCGGGTGCGCCGGCGCGGACGCGGGATGCGAATCACCTGCGGGGGAGGGTGTCGGAACGCCCATCGATTATACCCGAGATGCGGGCCGGACGGTTCCCGGGCCGGCCGCCCGGCGGCGGCGGGCCGGCGGCGGCGGGCCGGCGCGTCCCGCCCTTTACCCCGTGCAGGGCGGGGGTTAGGCTCCCGCGCCAGGGAGGACCACGAGTGAAGATCCACGACATCCGCACCCTCTACGACTATCTGCTGTGGGCGCACGAGCGCATGATGGCCGGCGTGTCCGAGCTCACGCCGGAGGAGTTCACGCGCGACCTGGGCCCCGGCCCGCGCTCGGTGCGCGACACGCTCGTCCACATGATGAGCAGCGAGTGGCTGTGGCTGTCGCGCTGGCACGGCGTGTCGCCGGGCGCCATGCTCGACCCCGGGGCGTTCCCGACGCTCGAGGCGGTGGAGGAGCGCTGGCGGGGCATCCGCACCGAGCTGCAGCGTTTCCTCGGGCAGGTGCGCGACCCGGACCTGCTCTACCCGCTGCCCTACGTCAGCACCGAAGGGGAGGAACTGCGCGTGCCGCTGGCGTGCGCCATGGAGCACGTGGTGAACCACGGCTCGTACCACCGCGGGCAGGTGGCGGGGCTGCTGCGCCGCCTGGGCAAGACGCCGCTCGGCACCGACCTCATCCTCTATTACCTGGAGCAGGAGCCGGGCTCGGGCGCGCGCTGGGAGCACACGCACGCCGCCGCCCGCGGCCGCGGCGAGGGCCCGCGGCCCGAGGAAGAGGGGGACGAGGACTGAGCCCGCCGCTCACACTCACCTTCCTGCAGGTCTCGGACGTCCACCTCGGCCGTCCGTTCGGGTGGCTGCCGCCCGAGCGCCGTGCCGAGCGGCGCCGCGACCTGCGTGAGATCTGGCGGCGCGCGGTGGCCGAGGCCACGGCGCGCCGCGTGGACGCGCTGCTGGTGCCGGGGGACCTCTTCGACGGCGAGGAAGCCGACGTCGAGACCGTCAACCGCGCCGTCGAGTGCGTGCGCGCCGCCGGCTGCCCGCCGGTCTTCATCGCCCCCGGTAATCACGACTGCTACTCGCGCGCCAGCACCTACTACGACAACGCCAAGCTGGCCGCCCGCCACCAGCCGGTGTGGCCGGCGCACGTGCACATCTTCACCTCGCCGGAGTTCGCGTCGGCCGAGCTGTCCGGGCGGCCCGAGGTCCGCGTCTGGGGCCGCTGCGTCGACGCCAACGTCGAGTCCGACGACCGCGTGCTGGCGCGCGCCCCGCGCCCCGGGCCCGGCTTGGCCCACGTGCTGCTGCTGCACGGCTCGCGCGACGGTTTCCTGGCCCCCGGCAAGCGGCTCACCGCTCCGTTCTCCGACGCTGAGCTGCTCGCCGCCGGCTTCGACTACGCCGCGCTCGGCCACTACCACGAGCCCGCCGAGGTGCGCGACGGGCGCGGCCGCCTGCGGGCCGCCTACGCCGGCTCGCCGGCGGCGCTGGCACGCGACGAGACCGGGCCGCACGGTGCCCTGCTCGTGCGGCTCACCGTGGATGCGTCGGCGGCCGCGCCCGAGGCGCGGGGGCTGGCGGTGGAGACCGAGCCCGTGCCGCTCGACGAGCGCCGGCTGCTGGCGGTGACCGCCGACCTCGCCGGCGTGGGCAGCCCCGAGGCGGTGCGCGAGCGTGTGCTGGCGGCGCTGGCGGCGGCCGGCGCCACGCCGCGCGACCTGGCGGTGGCCCGCCTGACCGGCCGCGTGCGCCCGGGCGTGGATTTGGCGCCGCGCGCCGAGGACTTCGCCGAGCGCGTCTGGTGCCTGCTCGCGGACGTCTCCGAGCTGCGCCCCGACTACGACCTCGAGGCCTACCGCCGCGGCGAGCCGCGCACCACCGAGGAGCGTTTCGCCCGCTCGCTGCTCGCCGAGATCGACGACGAGCGCGACCCGGCGCGGCGCGCCGAGCTGGAGTCGGCGCTCTACTACGGGCTGGACGCGCTCAAGCAGGGGCGCGTGGCGCCGCGCTACGAGTGGGGCCTGGAGTGAAAATCCTGCGCGTCAGCGCCACCGGCTTCGGCGCCCTCGCCGGCGAGGTGCGGCTCGAAGCGGCGCGCCTCAACGTCGTCGTCGGCGACAACGAGGCCGGCAAGACGACGCTGGCGGCCGCCGTCGCCGCCGCCCTCTACGGCCTCGACAGCGACGCCCGGCGCTACCGCGGCCGGCTGACGCCGCTGCAGCAGTTCGAGCCCTGGAACGGCGCTGCCTACGCGCTCGAGGTGGTCCTCGAGACGGGCGGCAAGCGCTTCACCATCACCCGCCACTTCGGGCGCGACAGCGTGACCGTCTTCGAGGAGGGCCGCGGCAACGTCACCGAGGACTTCCGCGTCGGCGCCGGCGAGTACCCGATCGGCGAGCAGCTCCTGGGGCTGAGCGTCGACCAGTTCGCGCGCTCGGCGCTGTGGCTGCAGGAGGGCCCCGGGCGGCTGGCGGGTGAGGGCGTGCGCCCCGACGGCTCGCTCTCCGCGATGCTCGAGCGCCAGGCGTCGTCGGTGAGCGGGGACGCTTCGGCCCAGGCGGCGCTCGCCGTGCTGGACGCGGCGGTGCGCCAGTACGCGCTCGGCGACACCCGGATCCACGTCAACTCGCAGGTCAAGCGGCTGGAGATGCAGATCGAGGCCCGGGGCGAGGAGCTCGCCAGGCACAGCGAGCGGCTCGACGGCGCCGGGGTCTCACTTGGTGAGCTGGGCCGCGCGCGCGACGAGGAGCGGGGGCTCGAGGCCGAACGCCGCCGGGCCGCGCGCCACGCGCTGGCGGCGGGGGCGGCCGAGCTCGGCGAGCGGCTCGAGCGCGACGGCGAGGCGCGTGCGGGGCTCAAGCGCCGCTGCGCCGAGCTGGCCGAGCTGCGGGCCGTGCCGCCCATCCCCGAGGGCGCGGCCGACGAGCTGCGCGCCGCGCAAGCGGAGCGGCAGGCGGCCGAGCGCACGCTGGCGGAGCTCGCCGCGCGCCGGGCGGAGACGGTGGACGGCCCGCGCCGCGAGATCGCGGCGGGTCTGGCGGCGGCGGACGCCTTCGCCTGGGGCGCGCCGGTGCATCTCGAGGAGATCGCCGCCCTCGAGCGCGACTTCGGCCGCAACGCCGAGGCGCAGCGGCAGGCCCGCCAGCGCCACGCCGAGGTCGAGGCCGACCTGCGGCGCGCCGGCGTGGCGGTCGAGCGGCTGCAGGAGCTGCGCTCGCGCTTCGCGACCCTGGCGGCGGCCGACGCCAACCTACTGGCGGGGGCGCCGGCCTCGCTGCAGGCCTCGGTGACCGAGACCGAGAAGGCCGAGCGCGCCGCCGACGAGACGGCCGGTCGGCTGGCGATCATCGCCGGCGAGCGGCGCGGCAAACGCGCCGCGGGGCTGGCCCTCGTCGCACTGGGCGTGGCCGCGGGCGCGGCGGCGGTGTGGCTCTCGCTGCGGGCTCAGACGGGGCTCTCGGTGGCCGCCCTGGCGGCCACGCTGGCGGCGCTGGCGGCCGGGATCTTCCTGGTGGTGCGTGCCGCGGCGCATCGCGCCGCCGAGCACGACACGGTGCTGCGCGCCCTCGGCGACGCGCGCCGGCGGCTGCAGCAGATCAAGGAACAGGCGGCGGAACGCACCCTGGCGCTCGCCGACCTGGCGCGGCGCGCCGGCGCGGCGACCACCACCGCGCTGCTCGAGGAGCACGCCGAGTACCTGCGCGTGGTGCGCGAGGGCGACCGGCTGGCCTGGGTGGGGCAGGACCTCGAGCGCCTGGCGGGCGAGGCGGAGGCGCTGCGGGGGCGGGCCGCCGAATGGGCGGGGCGCGTCGGCCTGGCGGCGCCGGTGGCGGAGCCGGAGGCCCGCGCGGCTCTGGCCGCGCTGCGCGAAGGCGTCCAGGCCGTGATCGCCTGGCGCTCGCGCGGCGAGCGGCTCGAAGCCGCGGCCCGCGACCTCGCCGAGCAGGAGGACGGGGCGCGGCAGCGTCAGGAGCGCGCCGTCGAGGTGGCGCAGCGCTTGGTGCGCGCCCTGGGCACGCCCGAGGACGACTGGGAGCGCGCCCTCGCCGAGCTGGAGCAGCGCCGCCAGGCGATGGAGCGGCTGCGCATGCTCGAGAAGACGGTGGCCGACCTCGAGCGCCAGGTGCTGCCGGCCGCCGAGCGCGCCGCCCGGATGGCGGAGCGCGAGGGCCTGCTCGCCGAGCAGGCGCGGCTCGACCGGGAGCATCCCGAGTGGGCCGTCGAGACGCCATCGCCCAGCGTCACCCGCGCGGAGATCGAGGCCCGCGGCCGCGAGCTCGACGGCGCTCTCGAGAAGGTGCGGGCGCGGCGCCTGCAACTCGAGCGCGACGTCGGCTGGCTCGACGATCCGGGCCGCGGCGACCTCACCGGCCGGGCCAGCGAGCTGCGCCTCGAGATCGCGGAGCTCGAGCGGGAAGCGCGGCGCGCGCAGCGTTTCCACCAGGCGGTGCGGGTGGCGCAGGAGCGGCTGCAATCGGTGGCCCGCGAGACCAACGCCCGCTGGTCGGAGTTCCTCTCACGCCGCGTCGGCGAGCTGCTGCCGGCGCTGGGGCCGGACTACCGCGGTTTCGCGGTCAGCGACGACCTCGACTACTCGCTGCTGGTGGAGGGTCAACGCCTCGAGCGCGAGAAGCTCGACCAGGTGCTGAGCGCCGGCGCCCGCGACCAGCTCGCGCTGGCCCTGCGCCTGGCGGTCTGCGAGTTCCTGTCGCGCGGCGCCCAGCCGCTGCCGCTGGTGCTCGACGACCCGTTCGCCACCAGCGACGACGCGCGCGCCGAGGCCGGCCTGCGCTTCCTGGCCGAGACGGTGGCGCCCGAGCGCCAGGTGGTGCTGCTCACCTGCCACCGCGCGCGGCTGACGGCGCTGCGCGAGCGCGATCCGGAGTGGTTCGACGCGCACGTGAACCGGGTGGAGCTGGAGGCGGGGGAGCGCGCCGGCGGGGCGCCGGGCGCGGGCGCGGGTGCGCCGTCTGGCACGGCGGACCCGGCCGGCGCGTGAACGTCGAGCGCTGGGACGCGCAACTGGACGGGCCGCTGAGCGAGGCCGCCCTGCGCCGCAAGCTCGAGGGTCTGGGTTACCGCGCGTCGCGCTACGTCTACCCGCCGGGCACGGTCTTCCCGACGCACCACCACGACGCAGACAAGCTGGACGCCGTCCTCGAGGGGCGCTTCCGCATCGTCGTGCGGGGCGAGGCGGCGGTTCTGGGCCCGGGCGACGCGGTGTGCGTGCCGCGCGGCGTGGCGCACAGCGCCGAGGTGGTGGGCGACGAGCCGGTGATCAGCTTCGACGGGATCCGCGATCCGGGCTGGCAGTAGGGCCGTCCGCGGCGCGGGCCGCCGGCCCCGGACTGCCGGCCAGCCGCACCTGCACGGTGCGGACGGCGCGGCGCCGCGGCCGGGCAGCCACGCCGTCCCTGGCG
>CAYLSO010000245.1:0-6154 GCA_964386525.1 uncultured bacterium | reverse complement strand
GCGCATCGCCTCGACGAGCTGCGGCAGGCCCTGCCAGGCGGCGCCGCTGCCGACGTAGAGCAGGCGCGCCGGGCCGCCGCGCGGCCGCCACTGCTCGGCGCACGGCTCGCAGCCCACCGGGAAGACGACCACCTTGTCGCGCGGCACGCCGCGCCCGACGAGGTAATCACGCATCGGGTCGCTGAGCGTGCGCACCAGGTCGAAGTGGGGCCACAGCTGCTCTTCCAAGAAACCGCGCACCGCGCCGAGCAGCGGGTTGCCCCGCTCGCGGGCCTCCAGGCGCACGAAGCTCGCGGCGTCGTACAAGGAGGCGATGCCGCGGTTGCGGGCCAGGCGCAGCTGCGGCGCCAGCAGCAGGGCCGACGAGTAGCCGCGCACCCAGATCACCGACCCGGGCGCGGCGTGCGCGTCCATCCACTCGAGGACCCGGGCGACGTAGTGGCGCTTGCGGGCCAGGCGCCCGGCGGGCGCGGCCGCCGGGTCGAGGGCCCGGAGTTGGTCGGGCGCCGCCGAGGACGGCACCGCCCAGGCGAAGGCGCGCACCGGGACGTGGCGCGCGACGGCGCCGGCCAGGGCCAGCAGATGCACGTGGTAGCCGAGGCGCGGCGGGGCCTCGAGCTGGTCCGAGACGATGACCAGGCAGCGCTCCGTCCGGCTCAACGGAAACGCTCTTCGAGCAGCGCCACGATGCGCTCGGCGCAATGCCCGTCCCACAGCGGCGGGGCGGCGCCCCGCTTGGCGTCGCCCGCCAGGATGCGCCGCACCTCGACGCGCGTGCGCTCGAGGTCGTCCCCCACCAGGACGTTGGTGCCGACCTCGGTGGTGCACGGCCGCTCGGTGGAGGTGCGCTGCGTGATGCACGGGATGCCCAGGAAGGTGGTCTCCTCCTGGATGCCCCCCGAGTCGGTGAGCACGCCGGCGCTGCTCTTCACCAGCGACAGGAACTCCGCGTACGGCTGCGGGTCGAGCACCAGGACGCGCGGCCCGACCGCCAACCGGTCCCAGAGGCCGAAACCGGCCAGATTGCGCCGCGTGCGCGGGTGCACGGGGAAGACCACGGGCAGCGCGGCGGAGATCTCGACCAGCAGATCCACCAGGCGAGCCAGCCGCTCCGGGGTGTCGACGTTGGTGGGCCGGTGCAGGGTGACCACGAGGTAGCCGCCGGGGGCCAGCCCGAGCGGCTCCCAGGCGCGCGCCGCGTCGATGCGCGGCAGCAGGCGCACCAGGGTGTCGATCATGGTGTTGCCGGTGAGGTGGATGCGCGCCTCGGGCACGCCTTCGCGCCGCAGGTTGGCCACCCCGCTCTCCTCGGTGACGAACAGCGCCTCGGAGATCTGATCGGTGAGCACGCGATTGATCTCCTCGGGCATGGCGCGGTCGAAGCTGCGCAGGCCGGCTTCCACGTGGCCTACCGGGATGCCGCACTTCACCGCCACCAGGGCGCAGGCGATGGTCGAGTTCACGTCCCCCACCACCAGGACCATGTCCGCCGACAGATCGGGCAGCACCTCCTCGAACGACTCCATGATGCGCGCCGTCTGCCGGCCGTGGCTGCCGGAGCCGACCCCGAGATGCACGGCCGGCGGCGGCAGCTCGAGGTCGCGCAGGAAGGCGTCCGACATGTTGCCGTCGTAGTGTTGGCCGGTGTGCACGAGCTTGCCGGCCAGGGAGCGGTGGCCTTGCAGGGCCCGCAGGATGGGCGCCACCTTCATGAAGTTGGGGCGCGCCCCGGCAACGCAGACGATCTGGCGGCGGGTCATCGGGCGGGCTCCCCGGCGGCGGGCCGGACCGCTGCCGCGCGCCGCGGCCGCCGGCCGGCTGGCGCCGCGGCGCGCGGCGTCACCTCGAGGCGGGCCACCACCGGCCCCGCGAATCGGTCGTCATCGGTGAAGAGATCGCGCAAGTGGAAGTTCGTAAAGACCGGGACACGAACCATCTTGACCCGCACCTCGTAAGTGCCGGCGATGGCCCGCGGGTGCACGATCACCGGGAAGCGGTCCTCGACCACTTCTCCCGGCCGCCACTCATCGGGACTCGCCAGGCCGTCGGCCGGCGTGTGGAAGGAAAGGATGCGCCGGTGCGCGCCCGTGCGCGCCTCGGCGGCGAGCCGCACCAGCTTGGAGACCGCCCGATGGCCGGCCCAGCCGCGGGGCGGCGGGGCGTCGAGGTAGGTGCTCACGAGATAGAGGCCGGGGGGCGCTGGGCGCTCCCCCGTCACCCTCCAGTACGTCGTCAGGAACACGGAGTCGCCGGGCGCCACGCGGGCCGGGACGACGCGCGTGCCAAGCTGCGTGAAGTCCCCGTCGGGAACCGCACGACCCCACTGCGGCGCCCGCGGCCCGACGAACGGGCGGGCCGGTTCACCGGCCGGCGGCAGCGGCCCATGCTTGGCGGCCTCCGTCAGCTCGTAGACGTACGCGCCCCCCGAGGCCCAAGCCACGCGGAACGACTCGGGATGCGATGCGAACTTGGCGCGCACGGCGGCGTCCTGCTCGGGCAGGATGACGCCGTTCCCATAGGAGATCGGCCGGTCGAAGCGCCGGTTGAGGACCACCGCGTCCGCCCCCTCACGCCGCAGGATCTCCAGCGTCCGGCGCGCTCCCACGTATGGTGAGAGGACGTCGCGGACGGCGGCGCGCCGCTCGGGCCCGCGCCGGTCGCGGGGGTTGGCGTGCTGGGCCAGGACGGCCGTGGCGTGGTGGCCGGTGTAGGCCGGAATGGCGTAGGCGGTGAACGGATCGGAGAGCAGCACGCGCGGCCCGTCCCATCCCTCCCGCAGCGCCGCCAGCAGGTCGAGCCACGGCTCGGCGGTGCCGGAACGCTCGCTCTCGGCCAGGGAGCGGGCGTGGCCGATGGTGACGGCTCCCTGCCACGCGGCGGGCGCCAGGCTCAGGGCGATCCCCGCCACCGCCACCGTCGCCAGGCGCCGCGTCGAGGGCCCGGCGGCGCCGGTCAGCGAGCGGACGCCGAGCACGAGCGCCACGGCCAGCCCGGCCGCCAGCGGCACGCACCACAGCAGGCGGCCCGCGAGATAGCCCAGTGCCCCGTGCACCAGCGGCAGCGCCAGCGGATTCAGCGCGATGCCCAGCCCCGCGACCGTGGCCGCCACCAGGGCCACCGGCCCGAGACCTTCGTGTCGCTGCCGCCAGAGCAACGGCAGCGCGGCGAGCAGCCCCAGCGCCGGCCAGCCAAGCCACGCGGCGGCGGCGCGCGGGTCGACGGTGAAGAGCGACGTCCGCCACCAGTAGAGCAACCCTTGCGGCTCGGAGTGGAGGGGATCGATGCCGGCGCCCGCTTCGGCCCAGCGCAGGGCCAGGTAAGGGCCGCACGCCAGCGTCACCGCGCCGGCCACCACCGCCAGGCGGGCGAACCAAGCGCGCCGCGTGGGGAAGAGCACGGCCAGCGGCAGGCGGCGATAGGCGAGCCCGGCGGCGAGCCCGAGCGCGGCGAGCCCGAGCAGCAGGTGCACCGCCGCGAACAGATGCGCGGTGACGGCGGCGAAGGCCAGAGCGGCCACCAGCCAGACGCCGCGCGCTCCGGGTGCGGCGAGCGCGCCGAGCGCCGCCCACAGCGCGAGCAGGGCCAGCGCGTCGGCGACCCGCATCGGGTAGGCTCCCTGGCGCAGGGCCGACGAGGCCAGGCCGCCGCCGTAGACCAACGGGGTCAGCAGGGCGGCCAACGCGCCCGCCGCGCGGCTGCCTGCGGCCCGCCGCGCGAAGGCGTAGGCGGCCAGCGGCAGCAGTGGCGCCATCAGCATGCCGGCCCAGCGCCACGCCACTGCCGGGTCGAGATCGCCGACGCGCACCAGCAGCGCGAGCATCACGTGGTAGAGGTTCAGACGCGGGTCGGAGCCGACCCCGGCGGTATCGGCGATCTGGATGTCGAGCGGGAGCACCTCGCTCCCCATCGCCATGCGCCGCAGGGCGGCGATATGGACGGGGGAATCCGTGAGGATGCCGAGCGGCGTGCCCAGAGCGCCGCACCAGGCAGCGGTCGCGGCGACGGCCAGGACGGTGAGCGCCCAGACGGGAGCGCGCCCGCCGCGAGGCCCCGCGGCGGCCGTCGGCAGCGGCTGGACCGGGCGCGGGATGACGAGGAGCAGGACCCCGAGTGCCGGCAGCGCCCAAGCCAAGAAGGCGTAGTCCGCGTGGCCCAGTCGGGCGGCGAGCGCCAACGCCGACTGGGCGGCCAGGCCGAGACCGTACGCCGCCGCCAGGCGCTCGGGCCACTCCGCCTCGCGCTGGCCGAGCAGCCAGCGCGCCGCGCCGTAGCCGGGCACGAGCACGAGGGCGGCGAACGCCAGAGCGAGGCGCGCCGGGGCCGGCCCGGCCGGCTGCGCGACGAGAGCGGCAAAGGCCGCGGTGATCGCCAGCGCCGCCGCCGCCGGCAGCGGCCCGGCGGGCCAGGTCGCGCTCACGGCCGGGGACCCGCTGCGAGGCGCGGCGTGCCCTCTCCCAGGCGGTAGATCGTGAGGCTCGCGTTGCGGAAGACAGGAGCCCACGGCGGCGGCAGCGGCCGCGCGGTGCCGCCCCCGCCCGGCCGCGCGCTCGAGGCCCGGGACATGAAGTAGAACTCGCTCACCCCATGCGCCCTCAACTGCCCGAGCAGCGCTTCGGCCCACGGATCGAAGCGCCCCTCCCCGAGCATGTGCGCCAGGGCGGCGCGCTCGTTCGTCGGCCGCGGCGCGTAGCCCCTGATGCGCGCGTACGCGGGATCGCCCGAGACCAGCCCGCGACGGGCGTGCACCGGCACGTCGAGGCTCGCCGGCGCGAGGTCCGGACCGGCCGCTTCGATGACCCCGGCGCGGGCCCCGGCGTTCACCGCCAGCCACTCGTAGGCCTCGGCCTCTGCGGCGGGAGGCACGATGTGGCCGCGCACATCCTGCCCGCGCTCGGCCACAAGACCGGCCAGCCCGAGCGCCGCCGTGGGCACGCAGAGCGCGTAGAGCGCCCGGCGGGCCACGCGGGCGGCGCGCGTGCCCCGCAGGCGCACCCAGCCGCCGGCGGCCGGCACCGCCAGGAGTGCAGCGCCCAGGTTGAAGAACTTCGTCTCGTCGTGGCCGGGCATCACCGCGGCCAGGCTGAAGACGATCAGCACCGCGGTGGCGGTGAGCAGGCCGGCGCGCGCTGACGCGCCACCGCCCGCCGGGCCAGCCTTGCGGGCCGTGCCCCGCCAGCCGGCGATGCCGGCGAGCGCCAGCGCGGCCACGCCGCCGCCCGCAGCGATCCAGGTCCACAGCATTCCCGCCGAGAAGCCGGGGCGCACCGCGGACTCGGCGCGGCTCAGCGAGCAGATCGCGCCGTAGGGCAGCGCGGCCAGGGCCGCCAGCCCCAGGCCCGCCGCCACGACCAGCGCGTGGCGGCCGCCGCCCAGGATCCACGCCGCCGCCAGGCCGGCCCCACCCGCGGCGAGCAAAGCGGCGCCCACGCCGCCCTGCAGGAAGAAGGCCACCGCGGCGGCCAGCCCCGCGGCCGCGCCCGCGCGCCAGCCGGAGGGCGCCTGGTGCGAGAACGCGATCCAAGCGAACGCCAGGACGGCGGCGAGACCGAGGCCGAAGGCCGTCACGAGGAGGAACTGGTCGGCGAAGAAGGCCACGCTGGGGTGCGGATAGCCGGCGCTGATGGCGTTCAGTGAGCCGAGCGCGCCGTCCTGCCAAGCGCGCCCCAGTTGCCGCCATCCCGCATCGCGGCCGATCGCCCCGCGCGCCAGCCACGCCACCCAGCCCAGCGGGTTGAGCCCGAGCACGGCGATCCCGACCGCCGGCGCCATGGCGGCGCGCCCGCAGAGGTCGCGCGCCAGCAGGCCCAGCCACAGCGCCACGGCGAGGGCCGCTGCCACGCTGAGTGCGGCGCCCGCGGCGAACGGCGTAACTCCTGCGGCACCCGCCAGGGTCCCCAGCACCAGGTGGAAAGCCCACAAGTAGCCGAGCGGGACGCCCACGTAGTAAGGGTCGCCGGGCGGACAGCCGAGCGCGTCCATCCGGTAGGTGACCGCGGCGTGGAACCACGCGTCGGAACGCCACGTGAGAACAGGGTTGATGAGGAAGAGCAGCGCCACCGCCGCCGTCCACGCGCCCACGGCGAGCGCGAAGCCGCGGGGCGGCGTCTCACCGGGGCCCGCGCCGGCGCGCACGCTCACGGCCGCCATCGCGCTC
>CAYLSO010000244.1:0-2912 GCA_964386525.1 uncultured bacterium | reverse complement strand
CGCCGGCATCCCGATCGGCCTGGTCGAAGATCAGGACTCCACCAGCCTCGACCTGTGGCTGGACCGGGACGGCGCCACGCTCGACCACACGGTCGAAGGCGTGGACCGCGAAGTCGACCGCTACCGCAGCCTCGACGTGGCTGGCCAGTCGATCATACGCATCGGCCGCTCCGCCATCGGCCTGGGGGCGGGCACGCTGGGCCTGACCGGCGGTATGCCGTTCGCCGACCAGGAGCACACCACCGAGCAGGTGGGCCAGCCGGTCCTGCAGCCTGTGGCCACCGGGTCCCTCTGGAAGGGGATCCGCTGGGGTCTCGGCGCGCTGTTCGGCAGCGAGGCCCTCAAGGAGAACTGGATGAGCGACCAGGTGGTGGACGGGCGCGTCGAGCTCACCGACCAGGGCGAGCAACTGCCGCCGCCCGATCTGTTCTCGCCCGACCGCATCGAGGTGGGGCTCAGCGGCTACGGCGCCGCCCTCGGCTACGACTTCCAGCGCTGGGTCAACGCCGGCGTCTACTACGCGCAGCGGCGGGAAGCCGTCGAGTGGCACCAGAAGGCGACGCGCAGCATCTACGACCTCAACGAGGTGCGCCACTGGACCGAGTTCGGCCTCGGCGCCATCGTCAAACCCTACCGCCGGGTGGACGTGGGCATCGCCGTCGGCCGCGAGTACTGGGCCGACCCGCAGACCTACCGCTTCTCGCTTTCCGGCGGCTCGAACGCCGACCCGACGACGGTGCGCGGCAACCGGCGGGAGAGCGACGTCCGGCACGACTTCGTGCAGATTCGCGCCCAGGGCGATGTGCCGAACGCGCCCGTCACCCTGGGGGCCTCGTACCGGGTCGCCTACGACCGGGCCATCCAGAACCCGGTGGTCGCCAGCCCGGACGACTTCAACAACTACGTGCTCGACCGCGCCGCGGAGGATACGCTGGCGGCCCCGCAACTCGTCGAATCATTGCGCAGCGACACGCGGCTCCTCTCCTGGGGCGTGGGCGGCTCGTACCGCCTCCGGCAGGAGCGCGCCGTGGCCGGCCTCGAGTACGAGTGGACGCGGGCCGCCACCGACGGCACGGAACGCCTGGCGCGGGCGGTGACCTGGCAGGTGCGCGCCGGCGGGCAGTACGAGGTGAGTCCGGGCTGGGCCGCCCTGGCGGGCTACCGCCACACGCGCAGCGACGAGGACACCTACACCGAGCGCAACGAGATGGTGGCGGACCGCGTCTCGGTCGGCGTGATGACCCACCGGCTGCTGACCAACTGGCAGCTCACCGGCGAGCTCTACCGTGAGTGGCAGCGCACCGAATACCCCGACCCCGGCGAGTTGGGGGGGGAGGCGACGGGCTTCGGCCTCCAGCTGGGGCGGTCGTTCTAGGTGGCGGGCCGGAGCGTCGGGACAGGGCGCGGCGACGGGCCCCCGCGCCCTGCCGTACGCCATCGGCGCGAATGTTCCGCTTGACACGGAATGAGGGCCTCGCGATACTTGGAAGCGACCGGGCGTCGGCCTTGCGGCCGAGGCCTCTTTCATTTCGCGCCGCAGGCCGGCGCGATTTTCTTTATCGGGCGGTCCCGGCGGTCGGAAAAGCAGCCTGCGCCGCCCCGGTGGGCAAGCGGAGAACTGGTTGACGCGACGAAAGATGGCCTCTTATAGTCCGCCCGTAACCCCCAGCGGTCGGCCGGCCAGCAAACACAGTGCAAAAAGGGAGAAAAGACCTATGGGCTCCCGGCTTTGGCGTCATGGGCTCCCCCTCCTCGCGATGGTCGTTGTCGCGGTCGTGCTCGGCGTGGCCGCCGCGCACGCGCAGGGCACGGGCACCATCTCCGGGAAGGTGACGGAGAGAGGCGGCAGGGAGCCGGTCGCATTCGCCAACGTGGTGGTTCTCGGTACGCGCCAGGGCGCGTCGACCGGGGAAGACGGCTCGTTCGTCATCCGCGGGGTCCCGGTGGGCACGCACACGGTGCGCGCCCAGGTGCTCGGCTACGAGGCCGTGAGCCGGACCGTGACGGTGAACGCCGGTCAGACCGCGGTGGTCAGCATCGACATGGGCGGCGAGCAGAAGGTCGTCAAGCAGATCGAGGAGATCACGGTCAGCGCCGTCAGGCTGATCGACACCAAGACCTCGACGACCAAGCAGCAGGTGAGCTCCGAATCGCTCAAGGACCTGCCGGTCGAGAACCTGCGCGAGGCGGTGGCGCTCAAGGCGGGGGTGGTGAGCACCGGCGGTGAGCTGCACTTCCGCGGCGGCCGCGCCGGAGAGGTGAAGGTGCAGTTCGACGGCGTCGAGGTCTCCGACCCGTTGTTCGGTCGCAGCGCCAACGTCGCCAACCTGGCGGTGGCCAGCGCCGACGTGCTCTCCGGCGGTTTCGACGCCGAGTACGGCAACGCCCTATCCGGCATCGTCAACGTGCAGACGCGCGAGGGCGGGCAGCGTTTCGGCGGCGAGGTGCAGTGGCACACCGACGGCTACGGCGAGACGGTCAAGACCTTCAACAACTACGACCGCTTCACCTTCGGGCTCGGCGGTCCGACGCCGGTCAAGGGCCTGACCTACTACGCCACCTACGAGGGCACCTGGACGGACACCTATCTGAAGAGCGGCCGCTCCTATACGCGCACGGACCTCTTCGACTTCATCAAGATGGGCAACCGCCAGGCCAACTCGGTGAACGCCAACTTCAAGCTGGCGTACACCAGGGTGCCCTGGAAGCTCTCCTTCGAGAGCATCAACAACCGCTCCGAGAACAGCCCCTACTACCACCAGTGGAGCCGCTCCGGGTACGTCGCGGTCACCTATGACACGACCTACCAGAACGGCTCGCCGATCTACACGCCGCGCTACGGGCGGTGGTCGTTCTACCCGGAGGACTCCACCTTCGCGTACTACAACGCCGCCGACCATACGCCGACCGTC
>CAYLSO010000243.1:0-4033 GCA_964386525.1 uncultured bacterium | reverse complement strand
CGCTGAGAGGCAAGCCATGCCCACTGACGGCCGTCCCGCCGCCCACCCCGCCCCCCACGCCGAGAAGCTCGCCTCCAAGATGATCTACCTGGACAACGGTGCGACCACCTTTCCCAAGCCGCCGCAGGTGCACGCCTTCATGGAGCGGTTCTACCGCGAGCACGGGGTCAACCCCGGGCGCTCGGGGTACGACCTGTGCATCGAGGCCGGCGACCTGGTGGAGGAGACGCGGCGGCTCCTGACCGGGTTCTTTCACGGCACCGACCCCGACCGCCTGGTCTTCGGCTACAACGCCACCGACGCGTTGAATCTGGCCATCTTCGGCCTGCTGCAGCCCGGTGACCACGCCGTGACCACGCACCTCGAGCACAACTCCACGTTGCGGCCGCTCTGGCACCTGCAGGAGGCCGGCGTCGAGGTGGACTGGGTGGACTGCGACGCGCGCGGCTACGTCGATCCGCAGGCGATGGTGGCGCGGCTGCGCAAGAACACCAAGGCCGTGGTCATGAACCACGGTTCCAACGTCATCGGCACCGTGCAGCGGGTGCGCGAGATCGGCCGGGCGTGCCGCGCGCGCGGCATCCCGCTGGTGCTCGACGCGGCGCAGACGGCGGGGATGCTGGAGCTGGACGTCGAGGACCTCGGCGTCGGCGTGCTGTGCTTCACCGGGCACAAGTCGCTGATGGGGCCCATGGGCATCGGCGGCATGTACGTGCGCGAGGACGTCGAGATCCGCCAGACGCGGGCCGGCGGCACCGGAGTGCGCAGCGCCCAGCGCCATCACCTCGAGGAGTATCCCTACCGCATGGAGTACGGGACGCCCAATCTGCCGGGGATCGCCGGGCTCAACGCCGGCGTGAAGTGGGTGCTCGAGCGGGGGCTCGAGGACATCCGCCGCCACGAGCTGCGGCTGTGGACCGCGCTGCGTGACGGCCTGCGCGCCGTCCCGGGCGTGACCCTCTACTGCCAGGACTCCGCCGAGGACCGCATCGCCGTCCTGCTGTTCAACATCGACGGCCTGGAGGCCGCCGACGCCGGCACCATGCTCGACGTGGACTACAACATCGCCTGCCGCACCGGCCTGCACTGCGCGCCGATGATCCACGAGCACCTGGGCACCGACAAGACCCACGGCGGCGTGCGCTTCGGCGTCGGGCCGTTCAACACCGAAGAGCACATCGCCACCGCCGTGCAGGCGGTGCGGGAGATCGCGGAGTCGCGGGCCAAGCGGCGCTGAACCGGGGCGGGAGCCGGCGCCCGCCCCCGCGGCTCACTTCTTGAGCAGCTCCTCGTAGACCTTCTTCGACGCCTCGCGCACCCGCTCGTGCACGCTGTTGCCGTGCGCGTCGATGGTGACGATCACCGGGAAGTCCTCGACGCGGATCACCCAGAAGGCCTCGGGCGTGCCGAACTCCTCGAGCTTGTGCACCGCGACCACCTCGCGCACCGCGCGCGCGATGGCCGTGCCGCAGCCGCCGACGGCGTGGAAGTAGACGGCCCCGAACTTGCGGCACGCCTCCTGGGTGGCCTCGCCCATGCCGCCCTTGCCGATGACCCCGCGCACCCCGTAGCTCTCGATCACCTTGGCCTGGTAGGGCTCCTCGCGCGAGCTGGTGGTGGGGCCGGCGGCGACGAAGCTCCAGCGCTCGCCGTCCTTCTTCACCACCGGGCCGCAGTGGTAGATGACGCCGCCGCGCAGCCGGTCGTCGAGGAAGCGCGGGCGCTCCTCGACCATGAGCTTGTGGCCGGCGTCGCGCGCCGTCACCACGATGCCGGTGAGCAGCACGGTGTCGCCCACCTTGAGCTCGCGGATCTTGTCCTCGGGGATCGGGATCTCAAGCTTGGTCATACGCAGCCTCCCCGTTGGTGAGCGTCATCTCCTTGCGCCGGCACGCCCAGCACATGTAGGAGACCGCGACGTAGAAGGTGGCGGGATGGCGGTGCTGCTTGGCGACGAAGACGCCGAGTACGGTGGTCTTGCCGCCGAAGCCCATGGGGCCGATGCCGAGCTGGTTCAAGTCGGCGTGCAGCTCCTTCTCGAAGGCGTCGAGCTGCGGGTCCTCGTTGGCCGAACCCAGGTGGCGGAAGAACTGCTCCTTGGAGAGCAGATAGGAGGTGGCGCGGTCGCCGCCGACGCCGACGCCGATGATCCCCGGCGCGCAGCCCTGCCCCTGCGCCTTGTAGACGGCGTCGAGCACGCATCTGCGGATGCCCTTGAGGTCGCGCCCGGCGCCCAGCGCAGTGTCCGGCAGCTTGTACTGCGCGCCGACGTTCTCGCTGCCGCCGCCCTTGAGCATCAGCTTGACGCGGATCTCGCCTCTCTCCCACGCCTTGAAGGTCACGTAGGGGGCGTTGGTCCCGACGTTGGTGCCGGTGTTCTTGCCGGTGATCGGATCGACGGCGTTGGGGCGCAGCAGGATCGCCTTGGTCGCCTTCTCCGCGGCGGCGTCGATCGAGCGCCGGAAGGCCAGCGTGTCGATGCCGACCGGGTGATAGACGTAGAAGATGAGGTAGCCGGTGTCCTGGCAGATGGGGGTCACCGCCTGGCGCGCCATGCCGACGTTGTCGAGGATGGCGCCGAAGGTGTTGGCCGCCATGCCGCCCGCCGGCTCCTGGCGGCCCGCCTCGCGCAGCGCCTGTTCGATGTCGGGCGGCAGCTCGGTGGAGGCGCTGCGGATCAGCTCGTACAGCTGCTCGACCAGTTTCTCGCTCATGCGGCGCTCCTGTGGGATGGACGAGAGAGGAGTCTACGGGCGGCATTCTACGCGCTGCGCCCCCAGGCTTCCAGTCTCGGCGCGGGACGATTCCCGCGCCCCGGGGGATCGCTGCGGGCGGCTGCCGCATGCGCGGCCAGCGGGGCTGAGGTCGCCGGCGCGCCAGCCTCGGCGGAGGAAGTGAGCCGCTTCCGTGATCTGGGCGTGGACGGGAACGTGACTGACCTGACCCCCTGAGATCGGTCCACAGGCTATGGGATAGTCTGGGCCGGGCTCTTGAGGAAGGGGGCAGGGAGATGGCTCGCAAGCGGCACACGCCCGAAGAGGTCATCGGCAAGCTGCGTGCGGTCGAAGTCGAGCTGGCCAAGGGCCAGAGCGCCCAGCAGGCCTGCCGTAAGATCGGGGTGACGGAGCAGACCTACTGCCGCTGGCGCAAGGAGTACGGGGGCCTGCGGCTGGGAGTCTCGGAGCGTCGGGCCTGTCGGGTTCTCCATCAAGCGCGCTCCACCCAACGACACGAGGTCCGGGTGGCGGACGATGCGGGGCGGCTGGGCGGGCGCATCACCGAACTGGCGACGGCCTACGGACGCTACGGCTACCGGCGGATCACGGCGCTGCTCCAGGCTGAGGGCGGGCGGGTGAACCACAAGCGGGTGGCGCGGATCTGGCGGCAAGAAGGGCTGAAAGTGCCACAGCGGCAGCCGAAACGGAGCCGGCTGTGGCGCAGTGACGGGTCGTGCGTGCGGCGGCGGGCGGAGTACCCGGACCACGTGTGGTCGTACGACTTCGTGCTGGACCGGACCCACGACGGTCGGCCGCTGCGGATGCTGACGCTGGTCGACGAGTACACGCGGGAGTGCCTAGCCATCGTGGTGGCACCCAGCCTCAAGGCAAACGATGTTCACGGCCCACCGGGTGCGGGAGTGGCTGGCGCGGGTGGGGGTGCAGACGCTGTTCATCGAGCCGGGGAGCCCGCGGGAGAACGGCTACGTGGAGTCGTTCAACGGCAAGCTGCGCGACGAACTGCTGAACCGGGAGATCTTCTGCACGCTGCGGGAAGCGCAGGTGCTGATTGCGGGGGGGCGAGAGGAGTACAATCAGCGGCGGCCGCACAGCGCCCTGGGCTACCGCCCGCCGGCGCCCGAGGCCGTCCAGGTGGCCGCAGGACTCACATGGGACCTGGTGCCACCAACGGAGGCAGGTCAGTTGGGAGAACACCTGGAACGCCGACAGGTGCGTGTGGAGCGATCACGCGCAGTGTGACGACTCCGTGATCGTCACCTGAGCCAGACGGCCCAGGGGACCCCACGCGGTGAGAT
>CAYLSO010000242.1:0-8602 GCA_964386525.1 uncultured bacterium | reverse complement strand
GCCCTGGGCGCTGTTCGGTTGGGTCTCCCTGACCGCCGGGATCATCCTGGGGATGATCTGGTCATACGAAGTGCTCGGCTGGGGCGGCTACTGGGGCTGGGACCCGGTCGAGAACGCCTCGCTCATCCCCTGGTTGCTGTCGGTCGCCCTCCTGCACGGGCTGCTCATCCAGCGCACGACCGGCGCGCTGGTCCGCACCAACCTGGTGCTGGCCGCGCTCGGCTGGTGGACCGTGCTCGGTGGGACCTACCTGACCCGCAGCGGCATCCTGCAGGACTTCTCGGTGCACTCGTTCGCCAACTCGGGGTTGAACGCTCCGCTCATCGCCTTCCTGGGAAGCAGCGCAGCGATCGCCGTCGGCCTGCTCGTCGCCCGCTGGCGGAGCCTCGAGTCGCCGCGCTGCGACTGGCTGGCGCCCAGCCGGGAAGCGGCTCTGTGGGCGGGACTTCTGGCTCTGAGCGTGCTCGCCATCCTGGTGTCGGTGGGCACCACCGCGCCGCTCATCACCACCCTCATGGGCCAGCCGGCCAGCGTGCACACGCGCTTCTACGAAGGAATCATCGTCTGGCTCGGCCTGGCCGTGCTGGCGCTCCTGGCGGTCACACCGGCGCTGCGCGCCGCCCGGCAGGACGCCGGCAAGGGCGCCGGGCCGCTGATCTCGGCCGCCGGGCTCGGGGTCGTCGCGGTCACAGGCGCGGCGGCCGGCGGCATCCACCAGCCGATCTTCCTGTCGCTGGCAGCGGTCACGGGCGCCGCGCTGGGCGCCAACCTGTGGGCCACGGTCGGGAACGCCCGGCGCGGCTGGCGGCAGGTGGCGGGCAATCTCGGCCACGTGGGCGTGGCGCTCATGACTCTGGGTATCGTGGTCTCCACGGCTCTGAGCCGCAGCCAGCAGGTTCGCCTACCCCAGGGGACGGGCGTCCAGGCACTCGGCTACACGCTGACCTACGAGGGTCAGGAGCCGGGCCCCCGCCGCGGGGAGCAGCGGCTGCGCATCCGCGTCGAGAGCGGGGACTTCCGCTTCGACGCCCGTCCCAAGCTGCTCGCCTCGCCGATGGGCGACGGTATGATGCGGTCGCCCGCGATCCACGGGCTGCGCGACCTCTACCTCTCGCCGCTCGAGGTGCAGTCGGCGCAGGTGGCGCAGGACGGCGTGACCTGGCTGGAGGCCGGCAAGGAGGTGGAGGTCGGCGGCGCCCTCTACCGTTTCGCCGGCTTCCGGATGGAGACGCAGCCGCAGGAAGTCATCCACGCGGACATCGACGTGCGGACGTACGGCGGCCGGCCGGTGCGCGTCTCACCGGCCATGAAGCCCGGCCCCGGCGGCAACGAGAGCGTGCCGGCGGAGGTGCCGGGGCTCGGCCGGCTGGCGGTGGCGGGGGTGGACGCCGACCACGCGCGCGTCGCCGTGCTGCTGCCCGGGGCGGCGGCGGCCGGGGCGGATGAGGCGCTGGTCGAGCTCTCCACCAAGCCGCTCGTGAACCTGGTTTGGATCGGCGCGCTGCTGACGCTGGCGGCTGCCGTCCTGGCGGCCGTGCGGCGCGCCCAGGAGCGCATGCAGACGCGGGAGCGCGGCGGTCGGCAGACCCTGCAGGCCGCGCGCTGAGCGCCGCTGCCCGCGACCGAGGCAGAGCATCGCGCCGGTCGCGCGCGGCACGCTTGTCGGCATCGAGACCGGCTCCCATAATGCTCGAGAAAGCCCACGAACAGATGAACGCGGCGCGCGCCGCCCGCGGGCTGGCGGCGCTGGCGCGCCCGTGGCCGAGCTTCCCTTCGGGCTCCGCGCCCTGCCTCACCTGCCACCAGGGCGTCGAGAATCAGGCCGGCCCATTCGCCGGCCGAGCTTTCTCCCACGCGCCCCACCTCGCGAGGGCGACGCTGGAGTGCGCCGCCTGCCATCGCCCTCACGAGGAGCGGGCCCCGCACGAGGTCGTACGCTTCGCTGCGGCGGGCTGCGTCCCGTGTCACCACCGAGGGGTCCGGGCCGCGCCCTCCGCCTGCGCCAAGTGCCACCGCGACGTGACCGGCCGCAACGTGGACAGCTTCCGCGGCAAGTTCTCCCGCCAGGTCCATGTCGATGCCGGCTTGGAGTGCTCGGGCTGCCACACGCTGGCGGGCGGCGATCCCTTGCCCGGCCGCAGCGCCTGCAGCAATTGCCACGAAGATTGACGGCCCAGCCGGCTGCGATTCCCGCGCGACCGCACGGCCCGGGCCGGGCTCGCGGCAGATGGAAGCGCCTCTGATTCGCCTCGACCGCCGCAATTCCCGACAGTGGTGTGGAATACTTCGACACTTGTCTCCCGCAGGGCGATTACCGGCCTCAAGCGCTCTGTTCGTGAGGCCCCGGCGCCGCAGTGCTGGGAATCTCGGCACTCAGATTCACATCCTGCCGGTGGAGTAGACCTCCCTTTCGCTCGCAACGCACTGATTATCAAGTCGTTTCGTGATCCTCCCGGATGCTGGCACGAATCTTCCCAATCAGTTCGGCGATGGGTGGTGGGCCGCGGCCCGCAGGACCACTCCTAGCAGATGCGCGGCTGCCTCTTCCCACGCCGTCCGACGTACTCGGGCAGGAGACCAAGCCATGACGGTCGTCCTCGTTCTCATGATGGTCGCCGCCTTCCTGCTCGCCGATTGGCTGCTGCACCGCGGCCAGAGGGCCCGCGCGCGGGCCGGGGTTGCAGCCGGCCGGGACCCCGCCGCCGTTCGGCTGCCGCGCGGGGTCTTCTTCGCGCCGTCCCACACCTGGCTCAGCCTGCTGCCCTCCGGCCGGGCTTGGCTCGGCCTCGACGACTTCGTCGCCCGGGTGCTCGCCGCCCCCCGCTTCGAGGTTCTCAAGCCGGCGGGCAGCCGCGTGGCCCGCGGGGAGCCTCTCCTGCGCATCCAGGACGGGGAGCATCGGCTCACCGTCCGCTCCCCCATCGATGCTGCGGTGGTCGAGGTGAACGCCGAGATCGTCCGGCACGGCGCGTTGCCGACGCGGGCCCCGTTCTGCGAGAACTGGGCCTGTCAGCTGCAGCCCGACCACGCCGAGGACCTCAAGGGCCTGCTGCTGGGCGAGGAAGCCGCCACCTGGATGCAAGCGGAGTTCCGCCGCTTGCGGGATCTGCTCGCCGGGGCCGGCCCGGCGCTCAGCCCGGCTATGCTCCAGGACGGCGGGCCGCCGGTCGCCGGCGCCATGCAGCACGTGGATCAAGAGATCTGGAACCGTTTCGAGCACGAATTCCTCGAGGTCAGGTAGCAGGTCCGGAAGGAGCGACGTCATGCCGACCACCCCCGCCGATCGTGGATACCCCTGCCTGCCGCCGGAAGAGCTCCGGTGCGTGTGGATGGCGGCCGGAATCCTCTCCTACCAGCTCTGCGACCGTGCCTTCGAGTGCGAGCGCTGCGCGCTCGACCAGGCGATGCGCAAGCACTTCCACCCCGAGGCTCCCGCCCCCACGGAGGCCCCGGCCGCGGCGGCCGCCCCGGGCCAGTTGCCGCAGGATCGCCGCTATAGCCGCGGTCATTGCTGGGTATCGCTCGTCGGCCCGACCGCGGACCAGGCCTCGCTGGTGCGCGTCGGCATCGATCCCTACCTGGCCAACGCCTTCCAGCATCCGCGCACGGTCGTCCAGCCCCGTCCCGGCGACTCCCTCCAGAAGGGCGACGCACACGTGTGGATCGTCATGGAGGGGGGCACCTTTCCCGTCGCCGCCCCGGTCGACGGCAGGCTGACCCGCGTGAACCCCGCCCTCGCCGAGCGCCCCCACCTCGTCACGTCCCGGCCCTGCGACGAAGGCTGGCTCTACGAACTCGAGCCCGACCGCGAGAAGGCCCCCCAGGAGTGCTCCTCCTTGCTCGAAGCCGACGCGGCCGCCCATCTCTACGCCCACGACGCGCGCCGCTTCCGCACCGAGCTGCTCCGCGCCTTGCGCTCCCGAACCCCGAGCGATCCCGCCCTGGCAGACGGGGGCGAGCCCCTCGATTCCGTTTCCGACATGCTCGGCCCCGAGCGGTATTTCGCGCTCCTGCGCCTCGTGTACGCCTAGGCCCCGGGTCGGGCCTGCTGAGCTCCGCCGCAACCGGCCGGCCCTACCACGTCTTCTGGACTCTCTTGAATGTCGACATATACGACACTCACTGTGGCGATTCTCAACGCTTCCAGAACCCTGAATTTTCCCCCTATTACGCCCCTCGTCATGCTTGCGCTCTGATTACTGTTGGGAATCTCCACACACGAACGACCCCGAGGCCTGAGATCCCGGAGTCCCTGCTTGTCTCTAACGCACCTACTACCAATGTAATAGAAGCTGCGATGCTCACGCTGGCACGGTACTTCCATAGCGAAGAGGTGCCGAGTGTGCGGTTCGGTACGTCCGCCGAGCCCGAATCCGCTCCGCGAGCGCCGCCGAAGCCCTGCGCTCGCACGCCGCCCGGGCGCTCCCGGGCAGGAGCCGAACTCATGACCGTCCTCCTCGTACTCGCGATGATCGCCTTCTTCCTCGGCCTCGACTGGGTGCTCCGCCGCCGTCAGCGGCATGCCGCCCCCGCCCCGGCCCGGGCTCCCGAAGGTGCCGCGCTGCGCTTGCCGCAGGGCGTCTTCTTCGCCCATTCGCACACCTGGCTCAACCTGTTCCCCTCCGGCCGCGCCTGGCTCGGCGTCGACGACTTCGTCGCCCGGCTGCTCGACCGCCCGCGCGTCGAGCTGCTCGCCCGGCCCGGCGCTCGCGTCGCGCGCGGCGAGCCCTTGTTCGCGCTCGCCGAGGGCGACCACCGACTCACGGTGCGCAGTCCCCTTGCAGCCCGCATCGTGACCGTCAACCCGGCCATCGCCCGCCGCCCCGCCCAGCCTGCCGCCGCGCCGTTCTTCGAAGGGTGGGTGCTGGAGATCGAGCCGGAGCGTGCCGCCGACCTCAAGAGCATGCTGATCGGCGAGGAGACCACGAGCTGGATCCGCGGGGAGTTCGCGCGCCTGCGCGACGTCCTGGCCGGGCCCGGTCCGGCCTTGAGCCCGGCCGCGCTGCAGGACGGCGGCGCCCCCGCCCCCGGCGCCATGAAGCACGTGGCTCCCGAGGTCTGGAGCCGGTTCGAACGGGAGTTCCTCGAGGTCCGGTGAGGGGCCGGGTGGCCGCGCCGCGAACGGAGAGACAGGCATGAGCACGCGGCAAGCGATGCTGATCGACATCACGATGTGCGTGGGGTGCGGCGCCTGTCAGGCGGCGTGCAAGGAGGAGAACCGGCTCCCGGGAGAAGCTGAGCCGGCGCTGTCCGCGACCGCGTTCACCGCCCTCGAGGAGCATGACGGCGCCTACGTGCGCCGTATGTGCCAGCACTGCCTCGACCCGGCGTGTGCCGCGGCCTGTCCCGTGGGAGCCTTCACCAAGACGGCCGCCGGGCCGGTGCTCTACGACGCGGCCAAGTGCATCGGCTGCCGCTATTGCATCCAGGCCTGCCCCTTCGACGTGCCGCGCTACGAGTGGCAGAGCACCTATCCCAAGGTGCAGAAATGCCGCTTCTGCGCGCCTCGGTTGCAGCGCGGCCAGCCGCCGGCGTGCGCCGAGATCTGCCCCACCGGGGCGACCAGGTCCGGCGACCGCGGCGAGCTGGTGCGGGAGGCCTACGCGCGCATCGCCGCCGAGCCCGGCCGCTACGTGAACCGCGTGTACGGCGTCGAGGAGGCGGGCGGCACGTCGGTGCTCTACTTGAGCAGCGTGCCGTTCGAGCAGCTGGGATTCCATACGGCGCTCGCCAAGACACCGCTGCCGGAGCTGACCGAGCGCGCCCTGTCCAAGGTGCCCAGCGTGGTCGCGGTCGGCGGCGTGCTGCTCTACGGCATCTGGTGGATCACCAACCGGCGGACCGAGGTCCAGCGCCTCGAGCGGCAACTCGAGGAGATGGAGGCCCGCTCGCGCGGCGAGGACCAGTGAGCGCTGCCGCCCGGGCGAAGAGAGGACCCATGCGCGTCACCCTGCCCAGGATCACGTTCTGGCGCACCGTCGCCACCCTCCTGCTGGCGGCGGCGGCGGTGGCCGTCTGGATGCGCTTCACGCGCGGGCTGGGCGCCACCACGCACTTGAGCGACCGCTTCCCGTGGGGCCTGTGGATCGGCTTCGACGTGCTGTGCGGCGTGGGCCTGGCGGCCGGCGGCTTCACCATCGCGGCCCTGGTCCACATCTTCCACGTCAAGCGCTTCGAGCCGGTCGTGCGGCCCGCGGTCCTCACCGCCTACCTCGGCTATCTGCTGGTGATCGTGGCGCTGCTCATCGACCTCGGCCGCCCGCTGCAGATCTGGCACGCCATCGTCATGTGGAACCCGCGCTCGGTGATGTTCGAGGTCGCCTGGTGCGTGATGCTCTACACGACGGTGCTGACCCTGGAGTTCCTGCCGGCGGTGCTCGAGCGCTACCGCCTGCGGCGGGCGCTGGCGGTGCTGAAGCACGTCGCGGTCCCGGTCATCATCCTGGGGGTGCTGCTGTCCACGCTGCACCAGTCCTCGCTCGGCTCGCTCTACCTGATCGTCCCGCAGAAGCTCTACCCGCTGTGGTACACGCCGCTGTTGCCGGTGATGTTCTTCGTCTCGGCGGTGGCGGCGGGGCTCGGCATGGTGATCTTCGAGTCGACGCTCAGCGCGCGCGCCTTCCGGCGCGGCCTCGAGCTGCCGCTGCTGGCCGAGATCGGCCGCATCGCCGTGGTGGTGCTAGCCGCGTACGCCACGCTCAAGCTCGCGGACCTGGCCGGGCGCGGCGGGCTCGACCTACTGCTCGTGCCGCGCGCCGAGACCTGGTTCTACTGGGCGGAGCTGGCCCTCGGCGTGCTGGCGCCGCTGGCGCTGTTGGCCGTGCCACGCGTGCGGCGCAGCCCGGGCGGGCTGTTCTTCGTCGCGGTCCTCATGATCCTCGGGTTCGTGCTCAACCGCCTGAACGTGAGCCTCACCGGCCTGGAGGCTTACGCCGGCGGCGGCTACTTCCCGACCTGGCAGGAGATCGCGGTCACCATGGGCATCGTCGCCTTCGGCTTCGTCGCCTTCGCGCTGGCCGCGCGCTATCTGCCTGTATTCCGAACCTCGGAAGCCGACGGCACGGCGGCGCTGCGCCGGCGGCTGGCCGAGGAGATGCGCCTCGCCCCGGGCGAGGCGGCCTGAGGCGCCCGCCATGGTCACCCCGCCGCCCGAGCACGGCCGGCCCATCGTGCCCCCCGAGGAGGAGCGCTGCATCTGGATGAGCGCCGGAATCCTCACCTATCAGCTCTGCGACCGCAGCCTGGATTGCGAGAACTGCCCCCTGGACGTCGCGCTGCGCGCCCACTTCGGGCACGCCCGTGCGGCCGCCCCGGCCGAGACGCCGCCGGCGCCGCAGACGACCGAGCTGCCTGCCGACCGCCGCTACAGCCGGCACCACTGCTGGGTCCGCGCCGCCGAGGGAAAGGCCCCGACCACCGTGCGCGTCGGCCTGGAACCCGCACTGGCGGGCGCCTTGCCGGGCTTGCGCGGCGTCGTGCCGCCGCTGCCGGGAGCAGTCGCCCGCGCCGGCGAGGTGAACTTCTGGCTGGTGACCGACGGCGGCACCTTCCCGCTGCCCACCCCCCTCGGCGGGCGGCTCCGGGGCGTCAACCCGGCGCTCGCACAACGCCCCCACCTCGCCGCCTCCCGGCCGCTCGACGAGGGCTGGCTCTACGAGATGGAGATCGCCGACGGCGAAGCCGCCCTCGCGGCCCTCCTCGGACCGCAGGAGGCGACCTCGACCTACGCCGAGGATGCGCGGCGTTTCCGCATCGAGTTGCGACGAGCCCTGCGGGTCGGCTCCGGAGCCGCCGGAGCGCTCGCCGACGGCGGCGCGCTGCTCAGCGATCTGTCGCAGATGCTGGGACCGGAGAAGTACTTCGCGCTGCTGTGGTGGGTATACGGCTAGCGCGGCGCCCGGCGTCTAGGCGGCGCCCGCCGCCCCCGGCCGCCCCAGCTCGCGCACCCGGGCCTCGCAGGCCGGGCAGAAGTCCTCGCGCTTGAGGTCGATCTCCTCCACGTAGGTGGAGGAGCGCATCACGCACTCGAACTGGTGGCAATGGTAGAGGCCGAACATGTGCCCCAGTTCGTGCACGACCTCCTTCTCCAGCCGGCGGCGCAGCAGCGCGTCGTCGCGCGGCATCCCGTAGAACTCGTTCGCCAGGCGGTGGATCGAAACCACCCCGGCGTCGCCCCCCAGGGCCGCTTGTCCGAACACGAAGGTCAGCACCGGGACGAATAGGTCCACGGCCGCCACCACCAGGCACTTCTCACCGCTCGCCGCCGCCCGCTCCGCCGCCGCCGCCATCAGCACCCCGGCGTTGTACTGGCGCCGGGCGCCGTCGAAGGCGGACTCCACATCGAGCGGCTCGTTGCCGCAGCGCACCGGCACCCCGAAGCGCGCACCCACCAGAGGCGCGAGACGCTCGCGCTCCGCGGCGCCGAGGCGCGCCGCGTCGAGGAGGAGTACGCCGCCGGGCATTAGGCCCCGGCTGACAACGCCGCGCGGGTCGCGCCGGGCCGGGGAGCGAGCCGCCTCAGGAGCGAGGCGGAGACCAGTCCCCCGGCGGGCCGTCGATGACGAGCCCCGCCGGGCGGCGAGGCCGGCGGGCCGGACCCTTC
>CAYLSO010000241.1:0-16718 GCA_964386525.1 uncultured bacterium | reverse complement strand
TATCCCGATTGGGGCAGGGTCGGTACTCCGGGGGGGGCGACGGGGGCTGGCCGCCCACCCGAGGCTTGTTCGCGGGGCCTCCCCTGGCCCGTCCGGGAGGGACTCAAGTTGCGTTCGTCAGTGCCGATACCCCCCGTGGGGGGCCGGATTCGGGAAAACGTGATTGTAGCCAAGATTCCGCTTGCCCTGACCCACCTGCCTGAGTAACCTAGCCGTGCGCCTTAGCTCGGGATAAGCAACTTTGCTGGCGTACAGCCGCGAAGTCGGCCCGGCCCGGAAACTCGCGCCGTACTCTCACGAGGAGGGGTTCCATGAAGAGAGTGTTAGTGCTGTTGGCTGTCAGCGTCGCGTGCCTTGCCGTGGCTGGCACGGTTTCGGCTACGGATTCGAATGGCACGCTCCGCATCTCCTGGGACGGCTGCGACCCGCAGGTCCTGGACAAAGTCTTCACCACTGCCACCACGTATAGGCTGGTGTTCTCCGGCGACAATTTCACGGCAGGCCCGACTCAGGACGACAACGTCGGGTACGACTTCAAAGTCGACATCCGTCCGGTGGGGATCGGCGTGCTGCCCGACGCGTGGCGATTTGATGACCCGGGTTGCCAGACCGGAAGTCAGTTGGCGCTTACCAGCGCCGCGTTCTCGAAGGCCTGCCCGGTGATGAAGGGTACGACCCCCCTGCCCATCACCTCCTACGGCGTCGACGGAGCCAATCCGGCCTACGCCCAGATGCGCCTGGCGATCGCCTACGACACGTTCTCGCCGTCGCTCGGTACCGCGCAGCGCTACACGTTCTGGCTGGTGGACTTCAACCATGCCTTCTCGGTCAGCGGTCCCACCAATCCGGGTGTGGACTGCGGTAACGCCGCCACCCAGCTTTGCATCGGGCCGGTGAGCGCGATCCTGCTGAGCTTGCGTGGGGATTCGGCCAAACTGCAGCTCAAGGGTGGCGATGTCCCTTACGTGACCTGGAACACCCCGGGGAGTTGCGAGGGAGTTCCGACCGTTCCCGCGACCTGGGGCAAGGTGAAGAGCCTGTATCGATAGCCGGTACGCGGCGTAGACTCTAGGACGGGCGGGACCGAAGCTGGGGTCCCGCCCGTCCTCTTTGAAAGAGGAGATCGGCATGCGGAGCCTTCATGCGGTGACGCGCCGCTCGTGCAGTGGGGTGGCGCTGGCTTCCCTGGTGGTGCTGACCACGGCGGCGGTTTCGGGATGCTCGGGCGCCAAGCCGGCGGCAGCGCCGACGGCCAGCCCTCCGCCCCCCGTCGCTGCGGCCCCAGCCCAGCGCCAGATCCCCGATCCGGTACTGACGCTGCACTGGAACGATGCGCTCGACACGGCCCGCGTGCTGGAGGCGCGGCCCGACCAGCGCCTGCGTGTGACAGTGACGATTACTGGTGTGGACACGCTGCAGGGCTACACCCTGCGCTTCCGCCTCGAGCCCATGGGCCGTCCGGCGGGGGGTGCGTGGAGTTTCGCCGACCGCGGCGGTTGCCGCGCCGCCACGTGGTCGTTCACTGCCGAGCGCGACCCTCGGGCCCCGGCCCCGTGGCCCAACAAGCTGCTGATCACCGACTTGAAGCCTGCTCCCGATGGTACGGTCTGGATGCTCGTGGCAGCGGCGTGGGACATGGTGGTCCTCGACCCGGACTCCCTCTACTCGCTCTGCCATCTGGATTTCGACCCGCCGGTCGCCGTGGAGGATGACAGCTCGTGCGCAGGCTGGGACGGCCCGGCGCGCCTCTACTGCGAGAGCGGCGAGATCATGCTCACCGGCATCGAGTTCCCCGTGCAGCGCCTCGGCCCGGCTGTGACCGTGCGGCCGCTTGCGGTGCCGAAACCGTGAGTCCCCGCAGATAGACGCCGGGAGCGAAACCTCGCTCCCGGCGATCGGCGCTCGGCCGCCCCGGCGGCTAGCGCACCATGTCCGCCACCCGGCTGGCGTGGGTCAGCACCGGGTAGCGCTGCCGCAAGCGCGCCACGAAACCCTGCATCTGCCGCTCCTCATCGCGCATCCGGTACCCGGTGACCAGATCCTGATAGGCCTGCGTGAACGAGCGGATCGCGCCCGGCGTGCGCTCGAGGATCTTGAGGATGGCGTAGCCCTGGGCGGTCGCCAACGGGCCCGCGAAACCACCTACGGGGGTCGAGAAGATCGCCCGGTCGAGCTCCGGCTCTTCGGATTGCCCCGGGGAGATGGGCTCGCTCATCCCGCCGGCCGTCGCGTTGGGGGCGATGGACCAATCGCGTGCCAGCTGCTCGAGGTCGACGCCCTGGCGCGCCATCCCGAGCACGGAGTCGGCGCGCGTCTGCGTCTCGGTGACGCACACCCAGACGCGCGCCTGGTCGGGGATCGCGTAACGCGTCGAGTCGGCGTAGAACATGGCGCGCAGCGAGTCGTCTTCGGTGGACACGCGGGCGGCGACCGAGTCGGCGTAGAGCGCCTCGACCAGGTACTTCTCGCGGCGCAGCGCGAGGTCGCGGGCCACGCCGGTCTCGTGCTCGAGTCCGCGGGCGACGGCGCGGCGCATCAGCTCCTTGTCGAAGGCGATGCGGTCCACCCAGGGGAGCATCTGCTCGCGATTGCGGATCTCCGGGCGCAGCGCCGGTGTCGTGTCTGCCAGGTAGAGGATGAGGTCGCGCGCCAGCACCTTGCCCTCCAACGTGGTGGCGAGGAGCAGGTCGAGGTCGGCCTCCGACACCGGTGGCAGCGGCAGGTTCATGTTGACGTTGCCGGGGCCGGAGTCCTGCGTCTGGATGCGCGTCGGCACGAGCTGAAAGCGGTTGAGCAGCGTGTCCACGCCCGCGTAGTCGTAGTGGACGTTCATCTGCCGGGCGAGCTGCGCCCGGTAGGCCTCGCGGCGCTCGACGGCGGCGACGCGCAGGAACTCGCTGCGGAAGCCGGCCTCGTCGTCGAAATCGGTGCCGTTCGGCCGCGGGCGGCTCGAGGTCACCTGGAAGAGCGCCCACTTGCCCTCGTAGGGCAGGGGCGGGCTCAATCGCGTCAGCGGCAGCGTGAAGAGGACGGCCGCCACGCTGTCGGTGAACTCCTCGCGGATCTTGTAGCCGAGGTCGAGCGACTGCGGGGCTCCCGGCGCGCCGCTCTGGGCCAGGGCCTCGAGGCGGGCCAACGGCGTGCCGCCGACGATGCGCGTGTTCCACGCCTGGGCGGCGTCGCGATCGTCGAAGGTGAAGGCGCGCAGGAAGAGGATGGTGGTCATCTGCTTGCGGAACAAGCCGCGATCGACGTTCTCGAGGTGGATGCCCCCGACCACCTCCTGCTTGTACAGCTCGTTCTTCATCAGGGTCTCGCGGTACTTCGCGTACTCGGCTTCCTCCTCGGAGGTCATCGGCCGCGGGTGGCGCGCGGCCTCCAGGCCGAGCAGGTCGCGGGTCACCAGGTCCTCGAGGAGCATCTGGCGCGCGGTCACCGGCGAGGGCTCTTTTGGGCGCATGCTGGGCGGCAACTGATCCCATTCCCGCTCGAGGTCGGCCATCGAGATCACCCGGTCGCCGATCGTGGCGAGAACGCTGTCGGGCGAGACCCGCGGCGGCGTCGGCCTGGCCGCCGGGGCGGCCTTGGCGGCCGCCTTGGAGGTCCGAGAGGTCTTGGTGACCGGGGCCGCCACGGCCACGGCCGCGACCGCGGCTAGGAGCAGCGCCAGGGCGAGAGCGAGGGGGTGGCGGGTGGTGGGATAACGGCGGTCACGTCGCATCGGTTCGTCCTCGTTGGGGTGTGCCACGCAAGCGGCAGCGATTCGCGCGCCGCGATCTAGAATGCCTGGCCGGCGGCGAGGGCGACGATCGCCTTCTTTGGCTCCGCGGTCGGGAACGCCCGCTGCACGCCGTCGGCCAGCACGACGCGAGCCGAATCCGCCTGCCCCGAGGCGACGTGCCAGCGCGCCAGGTAGATGTACGTGTTGGGCTCGCCGGGATTCTCCCGCCGGGCCGCCTCGAAGGCCGCACGGCCGTCGGGCTTGCGGTTCTGCCGCATGGCGATGATACCCAAGTTGTTGTATGCGGAGCAGCGGTCAAGGTTCCCCCCCCAGCGCAAGGCTTCGGCAAGGTGTGTCTGGGCCGCTCCGAGGTCGTTTTGGCGCATCGCCACACGGGCCAGGGCCAGGTGCGCGGGAGGGTTGTCGGCGTGCATCGCCAACGCTTCCCGCGCCGACTTCTCGGTGCCCGCCAGGTCGTTTGCATTCTGCGCCTTGAGCGCGGCCATTACCGCGGGCTCGGCCCGGCGGAAGCCGGCCATGCGGTCGGCCAGTTCTGCGACCGCGAAGGCGCCCGTCACCCCGGATTCGCGGCTCCTGCGGAGCTGGAAGGCCATCTCCTTGGCGCGGGCCGTCTCGCCTCGCCACGCCAGGTCCAGGCCGGCGGCGACGGCCACGCGCACCAGGGAGCTGTCCGCCACCCAGCGCGCCAGTCCCGCCAGCGGGTCCTTCTCCGCCATCTCTTCGGGCGAGGGAGTGTCCGGCACCTTGTACAAGTCGATCGGCGCGCGGTACTCGACGAACGGCAAATCGTCGGTGTTGAGGGGAGCGCTGGGCAGCCGCGCCACGAGGTCCGTGACCCGGCCGAGGTGGTGCGAGGCGATCGTGGCCTCGCCCCCCAGCCCGAAGCGCGACAGATAGGCCGAGGCCGCGCTCCTGTCTTCGCGGGGCAGCAGGCGCTCGGCCGGCACGCGACGGTCCTCCGGCGGCACCACCAGCAACAGGTCGGTGCCGTACAGGAAGACCTCGGCCCTGGGGAAGATCTCGGCGAACGACGACAGCAGCGAGGACAGCGCCACGGGGGAGAGCTCGTAGGTCTGGACCCACTGGCAGAACACGCCCCCGGGGTTCAGGGCGGCGCGCACCCGCCGGTAGAAGTCGGTCGTGAACAGGTTGTTGATGCCCGCGATCCACGGGTTGGACGGCTCGGAGATGATCACGTCGTAACGCCGGCCGGAGTGCTGCAGGTGCTGGCGCCCGTCCTCGAGGATCAGCTCGATGCGCGGGTCGGAGAGGACGTCCTGATTGGCGTCGTCGAAGTAGCGCGATGCCTCCATCACCGCGGGCTCGATCTCCACCAGCGTGAGACGGCTGGGGTCGTGCTCCAGCACTGTGCGGGTGGTCACGCCCGAGCCCTGGCCGATGAGGCAGACGCTGGCGCCCGGGTCGGTCCACAGCATCGGAAGGTGGCCGATCATGATCTGCGTGGCGATGTCCTCGCCGTCGCTGGCGTCGGGCTTGCCGTTGGTCCGCAAGCTCAGGAAGCGGCGATTGGCCACCAGCTCGTGCACGGAGATCACCGCGTGCAGCCCCTCGCGGTAGAAGATCAGCTTCTCCTTGGCCAAGCGGCGGGCCATCTCGGCGCGGGCCTTGGCCGGGCTCGGGGCGCCCTCGACCAGGAGCATCGACGACCGGTAGACGCCGAGGGTGAAGAGGGCCTTGTTCCAGGGGGGGGAAAGGATGGTGACAGCCACCACCGCCAGGCCTGCGGCGGCCGCCAGCGCCGGCCGCAGCAGGCCGCCCGGGCGTGCGCCGCCGCGCGCGGGCGGAGCGGGCGTCGGGGATCTCCCCGCCGAGCGCCGGGCGGCAGCCCGGGAGCCGGAGGCGCGGCCGGGTGCGGCAGCGGCCGCCGCGGGCCGGCGCTCCACGGCCTCCGCCGCCCACCAGGCCGCGACGGCGAGCGCCAGCGCCACGAGCGCCGAACCCATCCAGGTGGCGCGGATCCCGATGGTGGGCAGCAGCAGGAAGCCCGCCAGCAACGTGCCGGTGAGCGTGCCCGCGGTGTTCACGGCATAGGCCAGCCCGGTGGCCCGCGCCCCGCTCACACGGTCGTCGGAGAGCAGCCGCGCGCCGACCGGGAAGAGCGCCCCGAAGGCCAGGCAGGGCAGCAGGGTGACCAGCGAGGCGATGCCGATCTGGCCGAGGTAGATGACCGGCAGGCGGGTCATGTTCATGGAGAGCAGGTCCACGAAGCGGCCCGGCAGCTCGGGCACCAGCCAGAGCCCGAGACCCGCCCCGGCGGCGGCGGCGGCCTGCAGGATGGCGAAGGAACGCCAGGGATTGCGCGCGTCGGCGAGTCGTCCGCCCCACAAGAGGCTGCCGACCGCCAGCGCCAGCAAGTAGCTTGCAAGCACCAAGGCGAAGGAGTAGACGGACGAACCGAAGGTGAGACTGAAGACGCGCGTCCAGGTGATCTCGAGGGCCAGCGCGACGGCTCCGGAGAGGCCGAACAGCGCGATGGCCAGGCTCCGCCGCCCGAGCGGATGCGCACCCCGGGCCGCGGCCGCGCTCGGGGCGCCGGCCGCCTCCTCCGCGGCCTCGGAGCGCGGCTCGCGGGCGCCGAGCACGGTCATCACGGCGCCCAGGAGCAAGGCCACGCCGCCGGCGAGGCGCGTCGTGCCCAGGAGGCCGAGGCCGGGGATCACCACGAAGCCCGCCACCGCCGAGCCGGCCACCGCGCCCAGCGTGTTGAGCCCGTAGAGGCGGCCCAGGCTGCGCCCGAAGGACGTGCCCGCGCGGGTCGCCCACGCCACCAGGTACGGCAGCGTGGCGCCCATGCAGGTGGTGGGCACGAGCAGGGCGAGCACGGCGAGTGCGACGCGAGTCAGCAGGTAGAGCGGGGACTGGGCGCCCAGGCTCGCGTAGGCGCCGCCGAGCACGGGGTCCAGCGCCGCGAAGAGCCACAGCGAGCCCAGCGCGAAGAGCCCGATGCCCATCTCGAGGAGCCCGTAGGCGGCGAGCGGCCGCCCCACGCGGTGCGACCAGCGGCCGGCCAGGTAGGCGCCCAGCGCCAGGCCGGCCAGGTAGGCGGCCACGACCGTGCTCACCGAGTGCAGCGTGCTCCCGAGCATGCGGGAGAGCGCTTTGGACCAGACGACCTCGAGCATCAGGCTGGTGAAGCCCGAGATCGTGAAGGCGAGGCCAACCAGGATCGCCGGCGGATGTCGTCGCATGGGTCCGGGATTCACTCCTTGGGGTGTGCGCCTCCGCCGCGCGGCGAGGGCCGCGCGGGGTCGGCAGGCAATTCGAGCGCCGCCAGTGCGGCCGCGTTGATCCGCACGTCATAGCCGCGGCGCAGCTCTGCCAGATGCGCGGTCAGCTGTGCCTCGCCGCCCTCGGCGAGGACCCGCTGGACGACGTACGGGCGGGCCTCGGCGAAGGTGGCGCGCTTGCCGTCCTGGTGTTCGAGATAGCGGTAGACCCACCACTGCCCGGCGCGCTCCCGCGGCCCGAACACTTGCTCCGGCCGGGCCTGGGAGAACCAGGCGTGCAGCGTGCTGTCGGAGTGCCCGGCGCCCAGCACCAGCGGCTCACGGTAGAGGTCGGCCTCGCGCCGGCGCAGCAGTGCCAGCTGGGCGTCGTCCGGCGCGGCGTAGCGGGCCGCCAGCAGCGAGTCCCAGGCGCCGCCGCGCTCCAGCGCTTGGACCGCGGCCGCGGCTTCCGTCTCCGCCGGGTACCAGAGGCCGTGGTAGCGGTCGTAGGGGGGGCCGTGGAACCGCTCCGGGTCCTGCTTCCACGCTGCTTCGAGCACCGCGTCGCTGGTGTCCACGCGGGCCAGCACGGCGGTGCGGTAGTAGCTCTCCACCGCCAGGATCCGGCGGCGGGCGGTGAGTTGCGCTTCCACCTGAGGCAGGCGGCCGAAGCCGAGGCGCTCGGCCTCGGCGTCGATGCGGCCCTGGGCGAAGAAGCTCTTCGTCCACTCGACGACGGCCTGGGCCGAATCGGGACGGTCGCGCTGGGCGGGCGGCACCCGCTCCCAGAACCAGAGGAAGCGCCCGATGGTGAACGGCCCGAGCGTGGTGGTCGCCAGCACGCGCGCCGTGTCGGCCGGCAGCACGGGAGGCGACCAGGTGGTGAGCTGCATGCGCATCCAGCCCGGGCCCTGCTCGCGCGGCTGCGGCAGCTTGGCGAAAGCGCCGGCGAGCAGCGCGGCCGCGCCATCGTCGAATCGCGGCCGCAGCGGCGCGACCAGCCGCTCGATGAGCCGGCTCTCGCGCTCGGCCATCTGCGCCGGCGTGTCGGCGGGGCGGTTTGCCCCGGCGGCCGGCGCCGGCCCGTCCATCACCTCGCGGCGGTAGTACTCCTGGCGCATCAGCGAGGCACGGAGGTTGGCGAGCTGCGCCGACTCCTCGGCGCTCGGCACGTAGCCGGCGCCCTCGGCAGCGAGCGTGAGGACCTCCTTGTTGACCAGCTCATCGAGGAAGGCGCTCTTGGTCTGTTCGGTGATGGGGCCCGGCGGGCGCATTCCGGGGGCCAGGCCCCGCCACTGGCGGAGGAACTCGTTGCCGGTGATCAGGCGCGTCCCGACTGCGGCCAGGACGGAGTCGGGCAGGGGAGCCGACGGCGGCGCGACGGCGGCGGCCGGAGCGGCCGCGGACCGGCCGGGACCGGCCAGCAGCAGGGCGGGCACGAGGAGGGTGACCAGGGTGGTGGCGAGCGACCGCAAGAATGCCTCCAAGGGAGCTGCAAGATGGCGGGAATGACCGGCCCCGGCAGTATATCCCGTGCCTCCCGGGGCCTCAACCGAAGCGGTGCCGTAGGCTTCGCGGGGGGGCGGCGGTCCCGGGAGCCCGCCGGGGAACCCGCTCGAGGCCGGGAGGTACCAGATATCGACACCCCGAGGCTCCCCGGGCCGACACCTGCCAGGCCGCTGGCTCATCCCCGAGAGGCAGGCTACTCTCTGCGCATGCGAACCCAGTCCTCCGCCCTGGCCCTGATCGCCCTTCCCCTCGTCTTCCTGGCTCTTGCCGGGACTCCCGCCGCCGCGGACGTCGGCGTGGAAGGTCTGCGCCTGGTGGCCGCCGACGCCACCGGGATCACGCTCGAGTACCGGCTGCCCGAGTACCGCCTCGAGTCCGTTCAGACACCGTCCGGGGTGCTGACGCGCATCTACGTCCCGGGGCTCGCGACCACCTCCGAGCCGGGCCGGCCGGAGCTGCCGGCCGGCGGCGCCTGGATCGCCGTGCCGCCCACGGGCGGGGCCACGGTCCGCATCCTCGAAGAGGAGACCGACGTGGTGGCCGGGGTGGACGTGATCCCCGTTTCGCGGCCGGTCTCCGTGCCCGACGGCACGGTGGACGAGCGGCCGGCGCGCGAGTTCTTCCGCGACGCCGCCGCCTACGCCAGCGACGCCGCGTTCCCCGGTGCGGCGGTGGGCCTCGACGGCGCCCGCTGGCTGCGCTTCCAGCGCGTGCAGGCGTTGCGCCTCTTCCCGCTGCGCTACCGCGCCGCCAGCCGCACGCTGCTGGTGACGCGCCGCATGACGGTGCGCGTGGACTTCTCGGCGCCGGCCGCGCTGAGTCCCTCCGCCCTGGAGCGCTCCGCGCTCGAAGCGGGCCCGGCCGCCGACCGCCAGTACGAGTCGGTCTACCGCAGCGCGGTCGTCAACTACGACCAGGGGCGCGCCTGGCGCGCGCGGCCCCTGCGGCGCTCCGCGGTGACGCGTCTCGGCGGCGCTCTGCCGGGCGGGGTAGAGTCCGGCGCGGTGCGGCCCGCCGGCCCGTCGCTCGGCCTCGGCACCGGCAATCCCGAGTGGAAGGTGCGGGTGGACACCACCGGCGTGTGGCGGATCGGCTTCGACCAACTGGCCCGCAAGAGCTGGCCGGCGGACATCGCCCCCGAGGCCATCGTCGCTTTCCGGCGCGACACCACGGTGGCCCTCGAGCCGACGCCGTGGACCGACGTCGAGATTCCCATCGACGTCGTGGACGTCAACGGCAACGCCAAGTTCGACGCCGGCGATTTCGTGGCGCTGCCGGTGCAGAACTGGGCCGAGCGCGTCTCCCCCGGCTGGTACGAGCGCCGCTACGGCGACGCCGACGTGATCTGGCTGTCGTACAAGAGTTCCGGCACCGGCCTACGGGTGCGCAGCACGCCGGGCTGGCTCGGGGATCCCGCCCCGGCGCGCCCGGTGTCGTTCCCGTCGTTCCGCCACTACGAGCGCAACTTCTACTACTTCCTGTACCCGACCGACGTCACCACCGTTGACCAGTTCTATTGGACCAACGAGGACACCGACGCGCTGCCGGTGGACACGCTCACCGCCGACCTGCTCGACCTCGACTCCGGCGGCGGCGGGCAGATCGCGCTGCGCGCCCAGTGGATCGGGCGGACCGGCGACAGGCACTACCTGTCGGCCGACTGGGTGAACGGGCTGGGCGACTCCCTCGACCTGTGGACCGACACCACCACCGCCGGCCGTCAGATCGTCGACGGGCGCAAGTACTTGCCCGCGGCGGCGGCCACCGAGGGCGTGAACCGTTTCCGCATCCGCGGCCGCCGCGATAGCAGCACGCCGGGCTCGGGCGCCAGCTTCAACTTCCTCGAGGTCACCTATCCGTGCCTCTTCCGGGCGCGCAACGACCGCCTCGAGTTCAACAGCGCCGGGGCTTCCGGCACCGTGGAGTTCGCGGTCGAGGGCTTCGGCGGCGCGATCGCGCCGCCGATCTACGCCTACGACGTCACCGACTGGGGCGACCCCGTGCGGCTGACGGTGGACCCGGCGCAGGTGGAACCTTCCGGCGGCGGCTGGCGCGCGCGCCTGCAGGCGGCGGTGGCGCCGGGGGAGACGCGCCGCTACGCGGCGGCCGCCGCCCTGAGCCCGCTGC
The DNA here is from genome assembly GCA_964386525.1 of uncultured bacterium. Classification (GTDB taxonomy): domain Bacteria; phylum Eisenbacteria; class RBG-16-71-46; order RBG-16-71-46; family DASYSL01; genus CAYLSO01. The sequence continues at coordinate 6,113 of CAYLSO010000241.1, read as the reverse complement.
CCGACGCGGCGGTGACCGCGGAGACGCCGTCGAGCCTCTATCTCACGCCGAACGGCGGCGCCGACTTCATCCTCCTGGTCAACGACGCCCTGGCCACCGAGTGGGTGGACTCGCTGGCCGCCTTCCGCCGCGCCCAGGGCATCTCCACGCTGGTGGCCAAGGCGCAGGACGTCTACGACGAATTCAACGGCGGACGCGAGTCGCACTTCGCCGTGCGCCGCTTCCTGAGCTATGCGCTGGCCCACTGGGACACGCGTTTCGTGCTGCTGGTGGGCGACGCCTCCGAGGACGGCCAGGGCTGGCTCGGCACCAGCAACGCGGACTACCTGCCGGTGCCCGTCATCCAGGGGCCGGTGCCGGTCAGCCGCGGCAACGAGGTGGTGCCGAGCGACAACTGGTACGCCTTCGGGCTCACCGGCAACGAGGGGCCCGGGGGGGACTTGCTCGCCGACCTGGTCATCGCCCGCTGGACGGCGGGCGACAACCCCGACGGCACGCGCGGCGTCGACCAGGTGCGCGCCCTGGTGCAGAAGTCGCTGGCCTACGAGCGCACCGGGCTGGGCGCGCCGTGGCGCAACCGCGCCGTGCTCAGCGCCGACGACGACTACTCGGGTGCGACCCTGTTCGGCGGCGGCGGGACGGCGGAGTTCTGCTACTGCCTGCGCACCAGCGAGCAGATCTTCCAGCAGATCAACGAGGTCTGCAAACGCGTCGTCCACCAGGACTCGGGCTACCGCGACTTCGAGATCGTGCCGTACTACATGAGCGACCTGCTACCGGCCTTCTCCGAGTTCCCGTGCGCCACCTGCTCGGTGGCGCGCGACCTCTACACAGTGCAGACCTACGTCGACCGCAACACCTCGCCGGCGCTCCTCGTGCAGCTCTCGCAGGGCGCCGCCTTCTGGAACTTCCAGGGCCACGGCAACGCCACCGTCATGGCGCACGAGGAGCTGTACGTCGCGCAGGGCACCCTGCAGGACGTCGACCTCGTCTTCAACGATGGCATGCCGTGGGTGTTCTCCGGCTACGCCTGCCACCTCAACAACTTCGCCGGCGTCAACGAGCGGGGCTACTCCGGCGACGGCATCGGCGAGCGCATGGTGAACGTGCCCGGCAAGGGGGCGATCGCCTCGTTCGCCTCGGTGGGCTACGAGCTGCTGCCGTACAACGCCAACAACCACCTCAACGTCAAGGTCTTCGAGGCGTTCTTCAAGAACCCTCCGTACGAGCTGCTCGCGGGGCAGAGCGGCGCGCGCGTGCGCATCGGCGAGGCCACGCTGACCGGGGTCTACCGCATGGTGGCGAGCACCTTCGGGCTGGAGGCGGAGGCCGCGCAGACCTACGTCTTCCTCGGCGATCCCCTGGCCAACATGAACTTCGGGCCGCCGCGTCTGACGGCCCGCGCCAGCGACCGCGACCCGCTCACCAGCGGGCAGGTCTACTACCCGACGCTCGACCAGGACACCGTGCAGGTGGAGGTCAAGGCCCTCGACGAGAGCGCCCTGACCCTGAGCGTCAGCGAGCAGGGGGAGGGGGCGCTCGGCGCGGTACCCGACACCGAGCTGGTGTTCACGCCGAGCTATCCGGACAGCGTCGGCAACCGCTACACGGTGACCCGGCGCCTGGCGCCGCGGCCGGCCAGCTACGACGTCGTCTACGCGGCTACCGACCGCTCCGGGCTGGCGGCGCAGTTCGTGCTGCGGCTGGTGCTGGAAGCGGCGCTGACCCAGAGCGGGCGCGTGATCCGCGACGGCGACGCCGCCGTGCCCGCCGTGCCCTTCGTGTGGAAGGTGCGCTCGCCGGCCCGGCTGGCGGAGATGGACTTCGTGGTCAATCTCGGCGGACAACCCGTGGGCTTCACCGCCATCCGCGACGCCGCCGACACCACCGGGCGCACGTGGAGCGTGCAGTTCGCCGGCGGCGCGGGCGAGGGGCAGCACGTGGCCAGCCTGGAGGTGGCCCCGGCGCGCGGCGGCGCGACGCGCAGCGTGCAGTTCTCGTACGCGGGGCAGACCGAGCTGCGCGATCTCTACGCCTTCCCCAATCCGTTCCGCGAGTTCACCACTTTCAACTTCGACATCGTGAGCAGCAGCTCCTCGGACGTGCTGCTGCGCGTCTTCACGGTGACCGGCCAGCTGGTCTACGAGCGCGCCGAGCGCGGCCTGGCGCCCGGCTACCACCAGTGGCAGTGGGACGGGCGGGACGCCGCCGGCCAGGTCGTGGCCTTCGGCACGTATCTCTATCGCCTCGACTTCCAGCAGGACGCCGGCTTCCACCAGCAGACCGAGGGCAAGCTGGTGCGCGCGCCGATCAAGCAGTAGCAGTCCCGAGGCCCGCGGCGCCGGCCGGGGCCGGAACTGCCGCGCCGGCCGGGGGCCCACGCCCAGGGAGGTCCCGATGGCTGCCGTCCGCGCGTCGCGTTCCCGCCGCGCTGCCGCCCGCGCGATCGCCGCGTCCGCGCTCCTCGTCGCGCTCGGCGTCGGCCCCGCGCCCTCCGCCCGGGCCCAGGCCCGCACGCCGGAAGAGCTGCTCGCCACGCTGGCCATGCTCGAGGACACCCGCTGCCCCGACGCGGCCCAGGTGGCCGCGTATCTGCAAGATGCGTTCGCCCCCGCCGTGCGCGCGCGCGCCGCGCTGGCGCTGGCCCGCCTGCAGGACTCGACGGCGGTGGACGGGCTCGCCGACCGGCTGCGCCGCGACGCCGCAGCCGACGTGCGCCGCGAAGCGGCCTTCGCACTCGGCGAGACCGGCCATCGCGGCGCCTACGACGCCCTGGCCTGGGCGCAGGAGAACGACGGCGACCTCGAGGTGCGGGCCCTGGCCGTGGAGGCGCTCGGCAAGATCGGCGACCGGCGGGCCACCGGCGTATGCGTGCGCAACCTCGCCGAGCGCGAGCCGCGCCTGCGCCGCGAGGCGGCGATCGCGCTGTGGCGGCTGCAGGACACCACGGCCGTGCTCGCCCTGACGACGGCGCTGCATGAGAGCGACCCCGAGGCGCGGGCCATGGTGGTGTGGGCGCTCGAACGCATGGCGCCGGCGCGCCTCGTGGTGCCGGAGGTGGCCAAGCTGGCCGCCGATGCCTCGTGGCTGGTGCGCGCCTACGTGGCCCGGACGCTCGGCCGCCAGGGATCGAGCGACGGCCTGGCGGCGCTGTTCCGGCTGCTCGAGGATGCCGAGGTGCGCGTGCGGGTCAACGCCTGCCGGGCGCTCGGGCAGATCGCCGACTCGAGCGCTGTGCCGCAGATGCTGGCGCGGCTCGACGACCCCCATCCGCACGTGCGCGAGACGGCGGTGACCGCCCTCGGCCGGCTGCGCGAGCGCGACGTGGCGCCCCGCCTTGCCGAGATGGCCAAGGACCGCGAGCCGGCGGTGCGCGGGGCGGTGGCGGGGGCAGCGAGTGAGCTGCTGGGGGCGGCCGACTCGGCCGCGGCCTGGGCGCTCCTGCGGCCGCTGACTGCGGACCGGCACGAACGCGTGCGGGCGCAGGCGTGGCAGGGGCTCGCCCGGGTGCGCCATCCGGAGGCGCGCGCCGCGCTGATTCGCTGCCTGGCGGGCGGCACGACCGGCGCCGGATCGGCGGCGCCGACCCTGCTGGAGCGCGCCGCGGCGGCCGGAGCGCTCGCCGAGCTGGGAGACACGACGGCGCGGCCGGCGCTTCTGGCGGCGCTGCGCGAGACGGATGCGGGGCTGGTCGCCTCCGCGGTCGAGGCGCTCGGCGATCTGGGCGGCGGCGACCCGGCGACGGTGCCGGCGGTGATCGTCGCCATCCGCGCCAACGCCTCTCCCAACGAGCCCGACGTGCTGGTCTCCGGGCTCGAGGTACTGGGCAAGCTCAAGGCCGCCGAGGGCGTGCCGCTGGCCGGGGAGGCGCTCGCCTCGCCGCAGCCGCGGGTGCGCGAGGCGGCGCGCTCGCTCCTGCGCGCCGTGCTCGGCGATTCCGCCGCGGCCGAGGTGGCGCGGGCCCACGGCCCGCCGCCCTGGCAGCCGGCGCCGCTGACCGATTACGAGAAGCCGCTGCCGAGCGCGAAGACGGCGGTGATCCGCACGGTGCGCGGCGAGATCACGATCGAGCTCTACCCGGAGGACGCGCCGCGCACCGTCGCCAACTTCGTCACCCTGGCGCGCCTCGGCTACTACGACAAGCTCGCCTTCCACCGCGTGGTGCCCAACTTCGTCGTGCAAGACGGCGATCCGACCGGCACCGGCTGGGGCGGCCCGGGCTACGCCATCCGCTGCGAGTACAACCGGCGGCGCTACGGCACCGGCACGGTGGGCATGGCGCTGTCGGGCAAGGACACCGGCGGCTCGCAGTACTTCATCACGCACTCGCCGCAGCCGCACCTCGACGGGCGCTACACGGTCTTCGGGCAGGTCGTGAAGGGCTTCGAGGTGCTCGAGAAGCTCACGTTGGGCGACGCGATCAAGGGCGTGACGGTGGAGTGACCCCCGGGCCGTGGCGCGGGGCCCGGCCCGCTAGGCCGTGGCCACCGCCTCGCCGAGCAGCACCCCGAGCGCCGCGGCGGCGCGGTCGGAGACCTCGATGACTTCTTCATGCGTCAGCGCGCGGGCCGCCAGTCCGGTGGCCAGGTTGGTGACGCACGAGACCACCGCCACCTCCAGGCCCAGCCCGGCACCCACCAGCACCTCGGTCACCGTGCTCATGCACGCAGCGTCGGCGCCCCAGCGCCGGGCGGTGGCGATCTCGGCGGCGGTCTCGTAGGCCGGGCCGAGCCCGCCCATCAGCACGCCCTCGGCGAGCGGCATCCGCCGCTCGCGCGCGATCTCCTGCAGTCGCGCGATCAGCCGCGGCGAATAGAGCGGCGCCGGCCGTTGCGAGCCGCGCTCGCCGGCGGTCGCCAGCTCGCCCGGGCGGAACAGCCCGCGCGTGCCGTGCCAGTTGAGGTGGTCGCGCACCAGCATGAGCGAGCCGGGGAGGATACGGGGATTCATCGAGCCGACCGCGTTGGTGAGGAAGAGCAGCCGTGCTCCCAGCGCGTGGAAGACGCGCACCGAGAAGGTGACGCTGTCGAGCCCGTAGCCCTCGTAGCGGTGCGAGCGGCCGGAGAGCAGGGCCACCGGCACGCCGCCCCAGTAGCCGAGCAGCAGGCGGCCGGCGTGGCCGGGCACGGTCGAGTGCGGCCAGAAGGGGATCTCGGCGGTGGGGATGACGGCGCCGCGCGGAGCGTCGGACGCGGCGCCGGCGGCGGAGCCCGGCGGTTCGGGTGTCACGGCCGCGGCCACCGGGCCCAGACCCGACCCCAGGATGACCGCGGCGCGCGGCACCAGCGCCGTCTGCGCGCGGATCGCGGCCAGGGCTTCGGGCACGTGCGCCGCGGCGTGGCCGCCGTGCACCAGCTCGATCTCGCCACGCGGGTCGCCGACGTCGCCGTCGCGGCTTCGCGGATCGGGAGTGCCGCGCATCTCAGGCTCCGTCCGGGAACGCCGGGCGAGCCGCGCCGAGCGGCGACGCTGACTGGCCCGGCCCCTCGGGTGGCCGGCGGCGGTAGGTCATCTGCGGCGTCCCTCCTCCTCGGCGGATCGCAGCGGATCCGCCGTCGTCGTCGTTGCTGGCATCTGCCCCACCGGCGCCGGCAACGCGGGCGCTCGGCGTTCCCGGACGGAGCCTACTGTTCCTCCGGGTCATAAGGGACGCCGTCGGCCGCCGGCGGCCGGGCGCGCCCCACGGCTCCCGCCAGCACCAGCATGGTGACCAGGTAGGGTAGCATCTGCAGGAACTCGTTGGGCACCGCCGAGCCCTGCAGGCGGATCTGCAGGGTCTCGGCGGCGCCGAAGAGCAGGCAGGCCAGCGCCCCGCCGAGCGGGTTCCACTTGCCCACGATCATCGCGGCCAGGGCGATGTAGCCACGGCCCGCCGACATCTGGTCGGTGAAGGAGTGCTGGTCGGAGGCCAGCCACGCCCCGCCCAGCCCGGCCAGGGCGCCGCTCACGAGCACGCCGGCGTAGCGCAGCCGCGTCACCGACAGGCCGAGCGTGGCGGCGGCCTCGGGGTGCTCGCCCACCGAGCGCAGGCGCGGGTATTCATGGCGCCAACAAGGCTGCGGACTCCCAGAAGAAGGCCGCCAAGAAGGCCGCTAAGGCACAGAAGCAAGCGC
>CAYLSO010000240.1:0-16944 GCA_964386525.1 uncultured bacterium | reverse complement strand
GAAGTGTCAGGATATTCCACGCCGTCCCCCCACGATCCGCCCCCCGCGTCCCCGCCGAGGGAAGCCTAATGGACGACCGGCTGCAACGCCTTCGTGATCTGGCCGCCAGCGACCCCGACGACGCCCTCGCCCGCTTCCTGCTCGGGCGCGAGGCCGCCACCCAGGGCCTCTTCGAGGAGGCCCGCGCCGCCTTCGCCGCCGCCGTCGAGCGCGACCCCAAGTACACGGCCGCCTACCGCCAGTGGGGCCATGCGCTGGAGCATCTCGGCCGCCACGTGGAGGCGGCCGTCGTGTACGCGCGCGGCGTGCGCGTGGCCGAGCGCACCGGAGACCTGCAGGCCGGCAAGGAGCTGCTGGCGTTTCTCAGGAAGCTGGAGAGGGATCGGGGGATTTCGGCGCCCTGAGGCGGTCCGCCCGCTCAGGGCTTGGCGTCGCTGTCGCCGCGGCTCTGTTTCGCCACCAACCGGTTCGCCACCAGCGCGAGGATCAGGAACGCCACGCCCACGCTCCACGCCAGGTCGCGCCAGCGCGGCTCGTCCGCGAAGACGAGCATCGCCAGCATGAGCAGCGCCGCCCCGCCGAACAGCGCCGCCAATCGGACGATCTTGAGGCGCGGGTCGACCACGCTCACGCGTCTCCTCCCGCCGCGGGCCCGGCCGCCGGGGCCGCCCCCTCCTCCACCTTCGCCACCACCACCGTGATGTCGTCGGCTTGGTGGGTCCCCTTGGAGAACTTGAGCACCTCCTGGCAGATGCGGTCGCCGATCTCGCGCGCCGGCTCGCCGCGCACCGCGCGGATCAGCGCCTCCAGCCGCTCCTCGCCGTACTGCGCCTTGCGGCGGTCCTCGGCCTCGGTCACCCCGTCGGTGAAGAGCACCAGCGCGTCGCCGGGCCCCAGTTCCACCACGCCCACCTCGTACTGCGCGTGCGCGAAGATGCCGACCAGCAGACCGCCGGTCTCGAGCAGCTCGAGCCGCCCGTCGGCGCGCAGCAGCATGGGCGGGTTGTGGCCGGCGTTGGTGTAGCGCAGCGTGCGGGTCTCCGGGTCGAGCACCGCGTAGAACAGCGTGACGAACTTCTTGGCCCCCTCCATGGAATCCATGAGCTGGCGATTGGCCCCCTCGGCCACCGCGGCCACCGACGTCGCCCGCGACGCCTCGCCGCGCAGGATGGCCTGCAGCTTCGACATCAGGAGGGCCGCCGGCACGCCCTTGCCCGAGACGTCGCCGATGGCCAGGCCGATCCTCCCGTCGCCGAGCGGGAAGTAGTCGAAGTAATCGCCGCCCACCGCGAAGCACGGCAGGTTGGCGCCCGCCACCTGCAGATCGCCGGCGGTGAGCGGGCCCTTGGGCAGCAGGTCCTGCTGCACGCGCCGCGCCACCGCCAGCTCCTGCTCGACGGCGCGCCGCTCGCGCTCCTTGACCACGTAGCCGCGCAGCAGCACGCCGATGGTCATCGTCACGACGACGAACAGGGGCGGCACCAGCGGCACCTGCACGCCGCCGAAGACGAGGATCGCCCACGCCGCCGCGGCGAGCAGGGCGATGCCCGCCAGCGCCACGAGCGCCAGCCCCGCCGGCGCCAGCGCCGGCATCACCAGGCCGAGCCCGACGGCGAGCAGCGCCAGCAGGACCGCCTGATAGCCCGGGGGCGTCGCCTTCTGGTAGTCGCCGCGCAGGATGGAGTTGACGACGCTGGCGTGCGCGAAGGCGAGCGGGAAGTTGTCGGAGAACGGCGTCGGGCCGACGTCGGCGGTGAGCAGGTTCTCGGCCGTGTTGCAGATCAGGATCGCCTTGCCGCGGAAGTCCTCGGGCTGCGGCCGCGCAGCGGGGATCGGCTGCCCGCCGATCCAGTCGCGCGCCGACTGGATGACGTCGAGGAAGCGGTAGCGGCGCGGGAAGGCGCGCTGGTCGCCCGGGAAATTGATGAGCGCGCGGCCGTAGCCGTCCACCGGCACGTGGATGGCGCGGCCCGGGGCCGGGATGTCGACGTGGCTGCGGGTGAACGGGCCGCCGGGCCGCAGGCGCGCGGCGCGCCAGTCGGCGCCCAGGTAGCGGCACGCCATGAGCAAGGACAGCGACGGCACCATGTGCCCCTGGTGATTCACCAGGAGCGGCGCGTAGCGGCAGACGTTGTCGGCGCCCCAGGCGAGCGCGATGTGGCCGAGCGAGCGCACCTCGTCGAGCAGCACGACGGGCAGCTCGATCTGGCCGCTGACGCTGGTCATGAGCCGCGCCCCCGGCGGCAGCGGCGCGAACAGGCGGCTCAGGAGCGAGTCTTCGGCGGCCGGCTCGCCCGCGCCGGCGGGAGCCCCGCGCGCCGGCAGGGCGAGCGGCAGGTAGAGCGCGTGGATGACGCTCGGCGCCTGCGCCGTCACCACCGCCAGCGTCGTGTCGTTGGCGTCGCTGTAGCGGTCGCGCCCCGAGAACCACAGGTCCACGCCCACCGCCTTGGCGCCCCACTCGTCGAGCGCGTTGAGGATCAGCGCGTACTGGTCGCGCGGGAACGGCCAGGCGTTGCGGTAGCCCTCGAGGGTCTGCGCCTCGATCTCGATGACCACCACGTCGGGGTGCACGGGCCGCTCGCCGCGCGTGCGCAGGCGCAGGTCCTGGGTGTTGAACTCGAGGGTCTCGAAGAAGGGGATGCGGGGCAGGACGAGGGCGACGGCGAAGACCGCGGCGGCGAGCAGGAGACTGAAGCGCGACAGCCTCCGCCTCGCGCCGGGCGCACCGGTGCTGTAGACGGGCACGCGGCCGGTCTTCGCCACCCCCGGTCCCCTACCGGTCCTTCCAGTAGAGGTTCTGCTCGCCGACCGCGACCTCGGCCGCGCGCGCCCCACCCGGGCGCGACGTCACCTTGGTGTTGCTCTCGGCAGGCTTGCCGGTGGTCGGGGCCGCCGGCACGCCGCTCTTGGCCTTGAGCAGCATCTGGCGCACCTCGTCGGCGGTCATCTTCGACACCTTGCCGCGGCCGGTGTCCTGGACGGTGGGCAGGCCGAGCAAATACGAGGCCTTCTCGACGCCGCCCGCCATCTGCACCGCGGATGCGAAGACCTTCTCGGCCTCCTCGCCGCGCCCCAGTTGCTTCAAGGCCAGGCCCTGGTTGAGCAGCACGCCCGGGTCCTTGGCGTCGAGCGCCGCCGCCTGCTGGTAGGACTCGAGCGCGTCCTCGACCTTGCCGTCGAGGAACGCCAGGTTGCCGAGGTTGGTGAGCGCCGCCGCCCGGCCGGCCGGCTCCTCGAGCAGCTTGACGAACTCCTGATGAGCGCGGTCGCGCTGGCCGTTCTGCGCGTAGATGATGCCGAGCTGCGAGCGCAGCGCGACGGGATCGGCCGCCACCGGCGCGGTGGTGCCGACCGGCGCCGCCGGCGTCTCGGCCGTGGAGACCGGCGCCGCCGGCGCCGCGGCCGGGGCATCCCCCGCCGCCATCGCGGCTCCCGCCCACAGCACCGCCATCACGTACAGCGCGCACCCCGCGGCCACCAGGTTTCTCGAAGAACGATCCCGGATCCTCACTGTCCTGCCTCCTTTCCGATCTGCTTCCAGTAGACCACGCGGGCCCGGCCGCGCGCATCCGCCGCCCGGCTGCCGCTGACTTTGGTGACCACGGGACCCGTCGGCCGCGCCTCGCCGCCGCCGCCCGGCGCCGAGCGGGCCGCGGGCACGCGCGCCGCGGCCTGCTGCAGCCGCTGGCGGATCTCGCTGGGTGAGAGCTTTTCCGCCTTGCCGCGCGCGTCGCCGCCCCTCTCGGACGGGATGCCCAGCAAGGCCAAGGCCTCCTCCGGATCGCCGAGACGCGCCAGCGCCTCGGTGAACGATGAATCGGCGCCGCGCCTGTCCCCGAGCCCCCAGCGCGCCAGCCCCTCGTTGAGCAGGATGCCGGCGTCGCCGTCGGCCGCGAACGCCGCGCGGTAGCGGGCCAGCGCCGAGTCGGCCCGCCCGGAGAGCAGCTCGACGTTGCCGAGGTTGTTGAGTGCCGCCGCGTCGCCGGGGCGCGCCGCCAGCACGGCCCGGAACTTCGCCTCGGCCTCCGGCAGCCTGCCGTCCTCGGCGTACACCAGGCCGGCGCCGAACTCGTCCTGCAGATTCTGCGACTTCTGCAGGGGCTTCAGGTACTTCTCTTCCAGGTAGGCCTGCTGCCAGGCGCGCAGCGTGTCCAGGTCGGCGGCCGTGCGCCGGCCCACTTCCTCGGCCGGCGGCGGCGTCACCAGCGGCGCCGCGCCGGCGGGCAGCGCCGGCTGATACTCCGCCCAGCCGTCCTGCACCGAGGCGACGCGCGCCTCGGGGTTGTCCTGCCAGCGCCGGTAGATGTCGGCGCCCTCGACCCACGCCTGCAGAAACGGCTTGCCCAGCATGGTGGTCTCGACCGGGATCCACACGCGGTCGCCGCGCACCACGTAGAGATCCTCGCCGAGCGACAGCGACATGGCGTTGCGCGCGTGGATGCCGCTGTCGAAGAGCATGAGGATGTGTCCCGGCCCGTCGCAGAACGCGGTCGCCACGCCCAGGTTCTCGAGCAGCGCGCAGTAGAGCACCGAGGTGTCGTCGCAGTCGCCGGCGCGGCTGGCCAGCAGCTGCCGCGGGTACTGCACCTGGTCCACCGCGTCGCGCGTCTCGCTGACCCGCGAGAACGGGTTGTTGGGGTCGGGCACGTACTGGATGCCGTAGGCGCCGAGGCCGTCGAAGGCGCGCATGGCCACGTAGAGATTGCGCAGGTTGCCGCTCTCGGCCGCCGGGTCGGCGCCGGCCAGCAGGGCCCGCGCGAAGTCCGACACCACCGGGTCCTGGGCGGTGACGAACGCCGCGGCGGCGCGCAGGTCGCTCCACGAGATGGCCCCCGGCCGGTAGAGGAACAGCTGCGAGCGGCTGCGCTCCTGGCGCGTGCGGTTCTTGGTCTGGTAGCTCACCGCCAGCTCGGCCAGCGCCGGGCGGTCCTCGGCGAGCGCCAGGATCTCCGGCGAGAAGACGGCGTTGAGATCGACCTCCTTGGTCTCCTTCGGCCGCAGCACGATCTCCTTCTCGGTCGGCGCCGCCATGTAGCCGGGCACGAACAGCGACAGCCTGGCGGCCAGCGGCTCGTCGGCACGCGAGGTGAGCCTGGTCTTGCCCACCGGGTACTCGGCGTAGCGGTTGGCGTAGGAGGCGAAGACGTTTTCCAGCTCGGTCCTCTCGACGCGCACCCGCGACGGCGAGAGCGTGAACTCGAGGCCGATGCCGACCCGCGTCGTGGCGGGCAGCACCGGCGGGAACAGCCGCGCCACCTCGGCCTTGAACCCCTTGTAGCGCGTGGAGACACCGAGCGAGTAGGTGTTGCCGTCGGCGTCCTCCCCGTAGAGCGAGCGCGCCTGGCGCAGGAGGCCGCCTTGCACCGAGAGCATGCGCTGCCAGGTGTACTCGGCGCCCAGGTGCAGGCGGTCGTCGAGGTCGGCCACCAGCGTGAGGTCGCGCCGCGGGTGGTAGGCGAGCCCGGCCACCCAGGAGTCCGCCACGTCCGCCAGGCGCTCCTTGCGCCCGTTCTCGTGGCGCGCGTCGAGGTTCACCAGGTCGCGCAGCACGAGCCCCGCCGACCAGCGCTCCCCGCGCCGGTAGTGCACCCCGAGGTCGCCGGTCCAGCCGCTCCAGGCGCTCACCCGGCTGCCGTCGAGATCCACCGATTCGTGGAGGTAGCGCGCGGTCGCGCCCACGCCCCAGTGCTTGCCGAAGCGCCGGCCGTAGCCGAGCGTGATGCGGTCGAGGGCGTCCTCGAGCCCGGCGTCGGCGAGACCGGCGTGCCGCCAGCCGAAGCCGAGCGCGTGCGAGTCGGTGAGCGGCAGGTGGTAGAGCAGGTCGCCCTCGCTGGCGCCGGGCGCGAAGGCGTCGCCGAGCGTCGAGACTCCGGCCAGCTCCTGGCGGCCCACCCACGCCATCGCCCCGGGGTTGGCGAAGAGCGCGTAGCCGTCGTCGGCCAGCCCGGTGAAGGCCCCGCCCAGGGCGGCGACGCGCGCGCCGGGGGCGCCGTCGCCCTGCGCGGCCGCGCGGGAGGCGGGCCACAGCGCGAGAACCGCCGCGGCCGACGCCGCCGTGACGACCCGACGCCACGCCGCGCGTGGGGTGTGCACCGCCGCGCTCACCGGTTCACCACCGCCACCGAGGCGACGTCGGTGTCGCCCTCGGCTTCCACGGCCACGACGTAGACGCCGCTCGGCACCGTCTCGCCGTTGCCGTCCTTGCCGTCCCAGTACACGACGCTGCGGCCGGCCCCGAACGGGCCGCTGAAGACGCGCCGCACGAGGCGCCCGGCGCGGTCGTAGACCGAGACCGTGGCCTCGCCGCCGCTGCCGCCCAGCGTGAACGAGATCGCGGCGCGATCGTCGAAGGTCCCGCCCTTGGGCGAGAACGCCCGTGGCTGCACGTCCAGGGCCCGGCCGGCGCCTGCCGTCGTCGCGAACAGGCCGCGCGCCACCACCAGGCTGCCGAGGCGGCTCGTGGTCGTGGTGAGCGTGCCGCGCGCCTCGTCGAGGCTGCCGCCGAGAAAGGTGTACGCGCCGTCGTCGGCGAGCCCGAAGACGCCGAGGGACGAAGCGAGCGGGGCCGCGGCGGCCGCGCCGGATCCCGGGGGCACGGCCGGTGGCAAGAACCGCGTCGCGAAGGTCAGCGTCACCGGCTTCTCCGTCTCGAAGCCCAGCGGCGCCACGCTCCACGCCGCCAGCACCTGCTGCGACCCCGGTGGCGGCGCGGCCAGCGGGGCGGCCAGGCTGTCGATGGTCACCAGCCGGTCGAGATCGAGGGCGCGCGGCGGAAAGTAGACCTCGACCTCGGCGCCGAGCGTGTAGACGCGCCCGCCCGCGTCGCTGTTGACGCGCGCCGGGCTGGTCACCGCGTCGCCCGGCGCCAGGTTGTCCACCGTGACCTCGACGATGGCGTAGCCCACGAGCCCCAGCGTGTCGGTGACCGAGACGCGCAGCTCTTGCGCGCCGTCGGGGAACGCCGCCGTGTCCCACTCGAGCAGCGTGTCCAGGGGCGCCGGCGTCTCGGTGCTCTGGCCCAGGATGCGCCACGGATTCTTGGCCGGGTCGCTCTCGCCGGCCGGGCGCACGTCCACCTTCCACTTCTGGAAGCGCGCCTCGCGGATGCCCGCCACCACCGGCGTGACGCCGCCCACCACCGCGCCGAACGCCGGCCGCGCCAGCACCGGCTGCGGCGGCGTGCCGTCCACCTCGAAGACGTAGGCCGCCGGCGAGCCCGTGACGTTGAGCGCGCGGTCGCGGGCCCGCACCTCGAAGACGTGCGGGCCGTCGGCCAGAGCGGCCAGCCGCGCGTTGGTCTCGGTCGAGAACGGCTGCGGCGCCGCCCCGTCGAGGCTCCAGGTGAACCGCAGGTACTGCGGCTGCGAGTCGAGGTCGCCACCCTCGAAGAAGAAAGTCGCCTGGCGCGAGCTGGTGACGTCGGCGGGCGCCACCACGATCGCCGTGCGCGGCGCGGCGGCGTCGCGGCGGAAGAGAGCCAGCCCGTTCTGGTCGCTGCCGAGGACGGCCTCGCTGGTGTCGGCGACCAGCGTCGTCACCACCGAGCTGGGCAGCCCGTCGCCGGTGCTGAAGCTGGTCCAGGCGTCGCCGGCGGCGTAGGCGAGCCCGTTGGCCGTGCCCGCCCAGACTCGCCCGGCCTGGTCCTCGCCGACGCTCAGCACGACGCTCGAGGGCAGCCCGTCGGCGATGGTGAAGACGCGGTCCACGGCCGCACCGCGCAGCCGCGCCAGTCCGGCGGTGGTCGCAAACCACACGTCGTCGTTGGCGCCGACGAAGACCTGGCTCAGGGCCGTCGAGGGCAGGCCCTGCGCGCCGCCGAACAGCCCCACCGTGCCGGTGACGGGGTCGAGCCGCGCCGCGCCGGCCGTGGCCGAAGCCGCCCAGATGCGCCCCGAGGCGTCGGCCGCCAGCGACACGATCTTGGTGGGCGCGAAGCCCGGCAGATCGCGGACCGCCCACGCGCTGCCGTCGAAGCGCAGCAGGTTGCGCCGCGTGCCGGCCCAGGCGGTGCCGTCGGACAAGCCGAGCAGCGAGAAGACGTCCTGCGCGTCGGGCGTCGCGTAGGAGACGGAGACCGCCGCCCCGCCGACGCGGAAGATCTCCTGGCCGCGCGCTGCCCACGCGCCGCCCGGCACCGCCGAGACCGCCTGGAACGGCCCGGTGAGCGCCACTCCGCCCGGGTCGCGCACCGGCTCGGAGGCCAGCCCCGCGATGCGCACCAGGCCGCCGGTCGAAGGCGGCGGCACGTTGCCGAGCGCGGCATACAGCGGCCCGCGCGTCACGCCGCGCACCGGCGCCGGCGACGGCAGATCCTCCGCCGGCCCGCGCGCCAGAGCGTTGACCCGCCCGCCGGGCAGCGCGTGCTGGGCGGCGTCGGGCGAGAAGGTGAGCCACAGTGAGCCTTCGTAGCGCGTCAGCCCGCCGGCCGTCGCCACCCACAGCGCGCCGGCCGCGTCCACGAAGAGGTCGCGCACGGTGTCGTTGGCCAGCCCCTGTCCGCCGCGCGCGCTGTATTGCTCCCAGCCGGCACCATTGAACCGCGACAGTCCGTACTTGGAGCCACCGAACCAGATGTCGCCGTGCGGACCCTCGGCGACCGCCGAGAGGTCGGTGTCCACGTCGGGGGGGGCGTACCCGAGCAGGTAGGTGCCGTCGGCCGCGTAGAGTGCGGCTCCGGCGCCGGGGGCCGTCGCCCACACCCGTCCGTCGGCCGCCACCGCCAGACGCCCGACCTGCTGCGGCCCGCCGGCGGCCGGCGAGATCACCCCGCCGGCGTAGCGCGCCAATCCCGGCCCGCCGGGATCCCCGGGGAACGCCGGTCCGTTGTTGAGCGCGATCCATACGCCACCGTCGGCGGCCACGGCCACGTCGCTGACGTAGTTGGATGGTAGGCCGTCCTCGGGGTCGCGCTGCGTCGTCCACGCCGCGCCGTCATAGCGCGACAGCCCGCCGCCGTTGGTCGCCGCCCACACCGTGCCCGAAGCGTCCACCGCCAGGCCGGTGATCTGGTCGGTGAGCCGGCTGCCGATGCCGTCTTCCTTGGTAAAGCGGGTGAACCCGTCGGCGCGCAGGCGGAAGAGGCCCTGGGAGATGGTGCCCAGCCACAGGTCGCCGTTGGGCGCGTAGGCGAGGCTCGAGATGACCGCGCCGAAGTAGGGCCGCGGCGAGTAGCGCGCCGAGAGGCGGCGGAAGCGGATGCCGTCGTATTCCCAGACGTCGGCGCTGTCGGGCGAGCCGACGGTGGCCACCACCACCGTGGCGCTGTCGGTGCCGGTTACGGCGGTGAGCTGCGGGATCGGCAGGCCTTCGAGGTTGGTCCACACGCCGGCGGCGGCGGGCGTCGCCCCAAGCAGGGCGAAGCCGATTACCAGGGCGTGGAGAAGCCGACTGGCCATCGCGACTCCGTTAGGCAGACCGTGATAACGACGAAATCCCCTCATGAACCTGCGAGCGCCATCGATGATGGTAAAGCAATGCCCGAGCCAGGCGCGGACCCGGGGGCCAAGTATACCGCCAACCCGTTGCCGGGAAACGGATTCGATCCGGACGGCTGAGGCATGCCGGGAACGCGGAAGGGTACCCCGAGTCGGTGCCCTTCCGCAGTCCATGAGGAGGTGGGCGGGGGCCCGGTCAGGGCCCGCCGCCGCCGCCCGAGTCACTCCAGCACAACCAACTTCCGGGCAAGGCTCCCGCCGGGAGTCTTCAGTTCGTAGAAGTAGACCCCGGCGCCGACGCGGACCCCGTCGTCGGTGGCCCTATCCCACCGCACCGTGTGCATCCCCGCCTCCCGGCTTCCGTCCACGAGGGTACGGACGAGGCGCCCGCGCAGGTCGAAGACGGATAGTGTCACGGGGCCCGCCTTAGGCAACGCGAACCGAATCGTCGCCGTGCTGCGGACCGGGTTGGGGAAGCTCTGCTGGAGCGTCACCGTCGCCCCCGAGCCGTCGGGCTGGTCATCCTCCACGTCCGTCAGGTTCGGGAACCAGAAGCTCCCGAGATGGCTCCGCGACATCCCGTCGAAGGTGAGGAAGCTCCCCCCCGCGAAGACTAGCGCCCCCGGCTCACTGAAAGTCAGCGCCGTCGCAAGCGCGAGGACGGGGCCATCAGCACCGGGGTCCGTCGGCGTCGCGTCGCCATATTCCCCGTCCGGAGTGAGAATCAACTCGGCGATGTGCGCCCGGGGTTGTCCGCCGATGTGGGTGAAATCGCCGCCGACGATCACCGAGGGGAGCTCCAAGCTCAAGAGCAACGCCCGGACCGTTCCATTCGCCTCCGGGGCCCAGCCCATCGCAGCGCCCGCCGTGTCGACGAGGGCGATGTGATGCCGCTCGGCGCTCCCCGCATGCGTGAACTCCCCGCCGATCAGGATTCCCCCCTCATAACAGAGGGCGCACCAGGCGAGCGTGTGCACCGGACCATCCGCCGCCGGGTTCCACGGCAGTAATGACCGGGTCGCCAGGTCGAAGGCCGCGCCCCTGTCTCGGTACTGCCCGGCGATGCGGGTGAAGTCTCCACCCACATAGACCGTCTCGTCGCCAAGCCAGACCATCTCGTCGATGGCCAAGAAGCTCCGGACCCTGCCGTTCGGGGACGGGTTCGGGTGCCACAGCGGCGCTCCGGAGAAGCCGTCGACGCTCGCCAGGTACCGAAACGGCGCCCCTGACACCGTCGTGAAATCCCCACCCACCCAGACCGCCTCGCCGTCGGGGAGGATCGCCCGGACGGTGTCGTTCACCTCTGGCAGCCACCAGGACTGGGGAACCCCGGAATCGCGCCCCAGGCAGGCCAGCCTGCCGTGGGCCTCACCTCCGATCTGCGAAAAAGCGCCGCCCACGAAGACACTGTCGCCGATGGGATAAATGCACAGGACCGCCCCGTCGGCGTCCGGGTCCCACGGCGTCAGCAAGGCCGTGCCGACGTCGATCGCCGCGAGCCGGTTCCGCCTCACCCCGCCGATGCTCGTCAGCTCGCCCCCGGCGAAGATCCGCGTCCCGCTCGCCATCAGGACCGACACCGGCAGATTCGCGTTGGGATCCCAGGGCGTCGCGACCGCCGTCGCCGAGCCGATCGCTGCCAGGTAGTTGCGCGATGCGCCCCCGGCAGACGTGAAGTCCCCGCCGAGATACACCAGGCCGGCCGACATGTCGGGAGCGATGGCCCGCACCGGCGCGTCGACCTGGGGATCCCAGGGGACCCGGGATCCATCCGCCCTGTCCACCGCGGCGGCATTGGCACACGGCGAGCCCGCGATCGTCGTGAAGTCTCCGCCCACGTACACTCGCACTCCCGCGAGCGCGAGCGCGCGTACGGGGCCGTCGGCAGACGGGTCCCACGGAATGACCTCGCCAGAGCCGAAGCTCAGCTTTGCGAGGTGGCTTCGAGCGACCCCGCCGATAGACTGGAAGTCTCCACCGATGTAGGCCTCCGCCGCAGGAGGATCCAATGCAATCGCCCGGACAACTCCATCGGGAGCCGGATTCCACCAGTCCAAGACCGTGCCGAAGTCGACATCCAGCACGGCGAGATTCTGTCTCGCGACGCCTCCGACGCTCGTGAAGTCCCCACCCACGAACAGATACGGCCCATCTGGAACCAGGGCGTACACCGGACCGTCGGCATCGAGGGCCAGCGATGGAATCGCAATCCCCGTGTTCGCGTCAAGTGCGGCCAACCGCGACCTGGATGCGCCGCCAATCTGGCCGAAGCGCCCGCCGGCGACTACCCGAGACTCGTTGTAGGCCAACGCATACACGACGCTGTCGGGGCTCGGATTCCAGTCCGCCACCGTCCCGTCCGCGAGGATGTGCGCTAGGTGCCGGCGCGAGCTGCCCGCGACGGACGTGAAGTCCCCTCCGATGTACCACCCCCCGGCCGAATCGGAGGCGGCGGCGAGCACGCGTCCGCCTGCCACATCCGGGTACGGATGACTCTCCTGTCCGGTGCCGGCGTCGATCCGCACCCAACTTCCCGTAGCGGGGCCGACCTGGGTGAAGTCGCCCCCGATGTAGAGGATCGAATCCACCGTGCTCGGCGAGCATCCGGGGTGGACCACCGTCGCGAAGACGGGACCGTTGGTGACGTAGCCGCGGGGAACCCGGCCGCCCGGCGATACGGTGATCGGCAGAGCCTGTTGATTGTTCCCCTCGTCGGACTCCAGGGAAGCATCCCGGCAATCGACAAAGCCGATCAGATAGTAGGTCCCGGGCGCGGTCTCGGGAGGAATCTGCAGGCTCGGCACCGGCCAGCCCGTCGTCTGCCAGCCGGGAAGCCCGGCAGTCTGACTGGTCGACAGACAAACATCCTCGCCCGTTACCTCCAGATCGGTGGAGAGATAGATCCCCCATTCGAAAAGACCCGCGCCCGCTCCGGAGAGGTTCGAGAGGCGAATCGGAGAGACGGAGACGCTCCCGCCTGGCACCACGCTGGAGTAACCCTCAAGGAGGCCCCATCCCGGTTCGATGGTGAGGTCGGGCAGCGCGACGAGCATATGGACGCTCAGCGCATTGTTCGATTCGTCCGTCTCACAGATCTGTCCTAAGCAATCCACGAGGATGCCAATGTAGTAGTCTCCGGGTTCCGTCTCCGGGGGAATGGTGACGCTCGGGCCAGGCCAATCGGAGCCAGCTCCCGGCGCGAGCCCGTAGACCGTGTTTCCGCCTAGATAGGTGTCGGAGGCCGTGATACTTGGATCCGAAGAGAGATAGAAGCCATTCTTGAAGGTCCCGGCTGCGCTCAATCCTGTGTTCGTCACCGACCAGTCGGAGAGCGTGACCTTCTCGCCGGGCCGGGCGATCGCCGGAGTGACGGTACTCCCGGGCCAGGCGACGCGAAGATCCGTGGGTCGTGGCGCAATGCACCACGCCGCGGGGGGGGCGCTCCCGACATATACGTTGTCTAGGCCGTTCACGTCCTTCCCCTTTGTGAAATCCATGGCCACAGTCATCTTGGTGACGTCTGCCAGGATCCCGGTCCAGGCACCTTCCCCGACGCACCAGTTGTCGGCAGCGAGCGGTGCCCGGTAGTGGCGCCATGCGCCACTGCTGTCGATGCAGTCGGGGGTAACATACATATACCCCGCTGGTCCGCGGATCTCGACGAGCGGCCGACCGATGACGGAGAAACCATCCTTGTCTATGAGCTCGAGAGAAAACGACACGGAGCCCACCACGTCGAGAGGCCGCCAGTCTCCATAGAAACTCGATGGCGCCCTGAGCCGCCCCCCCGAGTAGGCGTCGTTGTCCACGGTCTCGAGGTACCCTCCGGGATAGCCCCCCGACGGTTTCCACTGCGTGGCGAGCCCGATCTCCACCGTCCACCCTTCATCGCCGGCCGAGAAGTCGCTGATGATGGGGAACGTCAGCGTGGGACCTGCCGAGCTACGGGTGGTGGCTGCCAGAGCGGCGTCGGCGCAGACGTAGCCGAAGGCGCAGGACAGGACAACCGCGCCGGCAAGCAGGGAAGATGTGCGGACCATGATCCACCTCCGTTGGGCGGCGCAGGGGGCGGGAACCGCGGGCGCCGGGGCGCGCGAGTGCGCAGATGGGGCCGTTGCGTCACCAGCCGCAACAGCGGTCGGGTGACACCTCGACCAGAGAAGACTCAAGGTGGGAAGGACGGCGAATCTGGAAGCACCGCTCCAGGGGATCATGGGGCCGCCCCCGAATCGCTGCTGGCCACAAGAGAGGGGCACGCCACCGGGGGGAGAGTCGGCGATCCTGCGGCCGCAGCCCGGCAAAGCATCCCCCACCGGGCAGGATGCGTCAACGCGAATCCGGCCGCTTCGGCACCCGATCGGCCTTTGTGCCTCCGATCAGCCAGTGCGGCTTGAACGCGCCGGGCGAGCTAGGCCACGCTGAGTGGGAGGTTTGGTGCGAGTGATCGACCCCTGATCGGCGGGAAGAAGCAGGAGCGCCGCGCCTCGGGAGAGCGGCCCGGCGCTCCCTCTGCCGGCCCTACCCCACGAACTTGTATCCCACCTTGTGCACGGTGGCGATGAAGTTGGGATGCACCTCGCCGCCCCCCAGCTTGCCGCGCAGGTTGGCGATGTGGGTGTCCACGGTGCGCGTGGTCACGCCCGAGTCGGGGTCCACGCCCCAGATCTCGGCCAGCAGCTCCTCGCGCGACACCGTCTTGCCGCGGCGCATCACCAGGTACTTGAGCAGCTCGAACTCCTTGAAGGCGAGCGCCACCGGCGAGCCGCCCTTCTTCACCTCGCGGCTGGTGAGGTCCATGACCACGTCGCCGAAGGTGAGTGTGCCGGGCGGCAGCGCCTCGCCGCCCTCGGTCTGCGGCGCGCGCTTGAGCAGCGCCCGCGCCCGCGCCATCAGCTCGGCGACGCTGAACGGCTTGGTGAGGTAGTCGTGGGCGCCCAGGTCGAAGCCCTGGATGAGGTCCGACTCGAGGCTGCGCGCGGTGAGGATGAGGACCGGCGACGTCGCGTTGCGCTGGCGGTATTCGCGCAGCACGTCGAAGCCGTCCTTCTCCGGCAGCATGAGATCCAGCACGATGAGGTCGGGCCGCTCCTTGAGCGCCAGCTTGAGGCCCTCCTTGCCGTCGGCCGCCGTGACGACCTCGTAGCCCTCGAACTTGAAGTTGTGCGCCAGGCCCTCCAGCAGTCCCGGCTCGTCCTCGACGATCAGTACCTTCGGCATGTCATCCGCTCCTTCCCCCGCGTTCGCCGTTCTGCCGCGCCGGGATCACCAGCGTGAACGTGCTGCCCTGCCCGAGGCTGCTCTCCACTTCGACCCGTCCGCCGTGCGCCTGCGCGATGTGGCGCACCAGGGAGAGGCCGAGGCCCGAACCCTTCACGTCGTGTACCATGCCGTGCTCGGCGCGGAAGAACTTCTCGAAGATGCGCTCGCGGTCGCGCGGCGACAGGCCGATGCCGTGGTCGCTCACCCCCAGCCGCACCTCCCCGGAGTCGCCGTCGCCGCCGGGCTCGCGCACCCGCGCCTTCACCTCAATATACCGCCGCTCCTTCGAGTACTTCACCGCGTTGTCGATGAAGTTCATCAGGCAGCGGGTCACCGCCTCGGCGTCCGCCTCGACGGGCGACAGCTCCGGCGGCACGTCCACCCGCACCTCGAACTGCTTCTCGCGGAACTGCGGCTCGAACACCTCCAGGGTCTCGCGGACCACCTTGGCCAGGTCCGTGGGATGGAAGCGGAACTCCTTCTTGCCCGCCTCGATCTTGGCGAAGTCGAGGACGTGGTTGATCATGTGCGTCAGCCGCCGGCACTCGCGCGTGATCACCTGCAGGAAGCGCGCGCGGTCGGCGTCGCCGCCCACCCGTCCCAGCTCGAGCGTCTCGCCGGCCATGCGGATGAGGGCCAGCGGGGTTTTCAGCTCGTGCGACACGTTGGCCAGGAAGGCGCTCTTCGACTCCGCCAGCTGGATCTCCTCGCTGGCCTGGCGCAGCGACGCCCACAGGGCCACCAGGCACAGCCCCACCAGGAACAGCATGAGAAGATACGCCGCCACCACGAAGCGTTTCACCCACAAATACGGGCTGCCCGCCGAGGGCCCCACCACGACCCGCCAGCCCGCCAGCGCCGGCCCGACCGCGGCTTCGGCGTAGACCAGGCCGCCGGCCGGCTTCCCGGAGCGGTAGCGCTCGTGGCCGTCGGCGTCGCGCACCGCCAGGGAAAGCGCCTCCGCCATGCGGTCGGCGCGGTAGACGCGCGGGTCGCCGAAGACGCGGCTGGCGAAGAACCGACGGAAGAAGGGCTCCCCCAGCGCCTCGTCGTTCACCCGCCAACCCGCGACCCCCACGACGCGGCCCTGAAAACCGAGCAGCGGCACCAGCGCCAGCGTGGCGCCGCCCGGCCCGCCCGGCACCACGTACATCGTGTCGTACACCGTGCCGAGCACCGACTGCCACGCCCGCCGCGGGGCGGCGATGCGGCCGCTCAGGGTGTCGCCGGCGGCCACGAAGGCGCGCGCCGCCACGAGCGATTCCGGCGGCGCGTCCGGGCCGAAGAAGCCTCCCTCGGCGGCGAAGAGGATCTCGCTGTCGGGCACCAGGAACGGGTCGCGCAACAGCGGATCGCCGGTCTGCAGCAGGTTCAGCAGCCGGTCGCTCGCGCCCGCCCAGACGGTGGCCAGCCGGGCGTCGGCCGAGGCCTCGGCCACGTGCCTCTCGATCTCCAGGGAAAGGCTCTGCGCCGCCAGGCCCGCCGCGTAGGCGCCGTAGTCGGCGCTGGTCTCGGAGAGGAAGCGCCCGAGGTGCCGCGTCTGGTAGGCGCCGAAGCCGGCCAGCACCAGCACCGGCGCGCCCACCCCCAGAAGGGCGACGAGCATCAGGCGCCGGCGCGCGCCGGCGCTCCCCAAGCGCATCGAGCGGACCTCCTTCGGCTGCTGCCCCCACCACCCCGGCGGCCGGTAGCCGCCAGGCCCGGGCAGCGGCTACCACCCCGGGACGGCGGCGGACCGGACCCTAAGGTATCACGCCCCGCCCCGCCCGCGATGCGCCCCTCGGGCATCCGGCCCCGCGGGCCGCTGCCCGCCCCTGATCGCCGCGCGCAAAAAAGAAACGCGGCGGAGGACATCCCGCCGCGCCGCCCGGATCCGCGGACTCGGCATGCACAAGAGCGGCCCGTGCGAACCCGGCGAGAGCAGGCCCGGCGAGCGCGCCGCAGGCCTGGCGCCACCGAGCGCTCAGCGGGACGGCGCCGGCGCCCGGACCTCCCGCTTCTGCGACTTGGTCATCAAGCCCTTGAGCGCCTTCACGGCCTCGGGGTCGGCGCTGCGCATGAGGAAGAGGGCTCCCTGGGCGGTGCGCACGACCTCGCGGTCGACCTTGCTGAACACGGCGATGGTGGCCTTGCAGTAGGAGCAGAGCTGGTAGTGGTCGGAATCCTCGGAGACGGACTGCAATTCCTGTTTGGCCCACTCCGCCGCCCGCTGCACGCGCGGCACATCGTGCGGATCCTCGACGGTATA
>CAYLSO010000239.1:0-2975 GCA_964386525.1 uncultured bacterium | reverse complement strand
CCTCGATCTCCATCAGGTCTTCCATCTTGGAGGCCGCCAGCTCCTGCACCGACTCGACGCCCGCCGCCGCCAGCTTCTCCTTGAGCTTCGGCCCCAGGCCCTCCATCTCCAGCAACGGGATGAGCAGGGCCCGCTCGGCCTCCTGGCGCTTGACGTCGTCGCTCTTCGAGATGAGGTCGATCTTCCAGCCGGTGAGCTTGGCCGCCAGGCGGGCATTCTGGCCGCCCTTGCCGATGGCCAGTGACAGCTGGTCGTCGGCCACCACCACCTGGCAGCGCCGCTCCGCCTCGTGCACGCGTACGTCCATGACCTTGGCCGGGGACAGCGAGCGGCTCACGAAGATGCTCGGGTCCGAGGACCAGGGCACGATGTCGATGCGCTCGCCCCCCAGCTCGCGCACGATGCTCTGCACGCGCGAACCCTTGAGGCCGACGCACGAGCCGACGGCGTCGACCCGCGGGTCGTGCGAGTAGACGGAGATCTTCGAGCGGCCCCCGGCCTCGCGCGCCACCGCCTTGATCTCGACGATGCGATCGCCGATCTCCGGCACCTCGGCCTCGAACAGGCGGCGCAGGAAGTCGGGGTGGGTGCGCGACAGGATGACCTGCGGGCCGCGGGCGTTCTTGTCGACGTTGAGCACGATGCAGCGCACGTAGTCGCCCTGGCGGTGGTGGTCGCGCGGGATCTGCTCGCGCGCCGGCAGGAAGCCCTCGCAGCGCTCCAGCTTGACGATGACGTTGCCGCGGTCGACCTGCTGCACGACGCCGCGCACCAACGAGCCGACCTTGTCGGCGAACTCCTGGAAGATGCGCTCGCGCTCGGCCTCGCGCACCCGCTGGATGAAGACCTGCTTGGCCGCCTGGATGGCGTTGCGGCCGAACTCCTCGAGCGACAGCGGGAAGCGCACCTGGGAGCCGGCGGTCAGTCCCGGGTCGATGTGGCGCGCCTCCGCCACCGACATCTGCGTGGCCGGGTCCTCGACCGTCTCGACGACGTCCATGGCCCGGTGCATGAGGATCGCCCCGCTGGTGTTGTCGAAGGTCACCTGGATGTTGGCGGTGGGGCCGAACTTCTTGCGCCCGGCGGACACCAGCCCGGCCTCGAGCGTCTCGATGAGGTTCTGACGCTCGACGCTCTTCTCCCGGGTGATCTGGCTCAGCGCGTCCAAGATCTCGTAGTTCATTCCTTCTCGTTCTCCCCCCTCCGGCCGCTCGGCCGGGGGTGCGGGTCACCCGCCGCGGCGGGCACCCTTCTCTTTGCCGGGGCGGCGCGCGCGCGGCCGACCGCCGTCGTCGCCCGGGTGCAGCCCGCTCCACGGGTCGACGATCAAGTGCGCGCTCTTCACCGCCGCCAGGGGCACCGTCCAGGTCCCCCCGCCGTCCAGCGCCAGCGTGACCGCGTCGTCCGCCGCCGCGCGCAGGACGCCCTCGACGTGGCGCCGCCCGTCCACCGGCGTGTGCGCGTCGACGCGCGCCCGCCGGCCGAGGAAACGGCGGAAGTGCTCGGCGGTGCGCAGCCGCCGCTCGATGCCCGGCGACGACACCTCGATCACGTAGGCGCCGGGGAGCGTCTGGTTCATCTCCAGCAGGTCCCCGAGCCGCCGGCTGAAGCGCGCGCAGTCGTCGAGTGTGACGCCCCCCGGGCGGTCCAGGAAGACGCGCACGACGGCGCGTCCCCGCGCCGGCACGAATTCGACGTCCACGACCTCGTAGCCCAGTTCGTCCGCCATGGGCGCGGCTAGCTCCACCACTTCGTTTCTCACGTCCATGGCGCGGCGGACCTCGACGGTGGGCGGAGGAGCGCGGAATCACCCCAAAACGACAAGGGAGTGGCCGGAACCGATCCACTCACCGCGCGTAACCTACAGAATCGCCAGGGGGTTGGCAAGCGGATTCGCGGTCCGGCCCGGACGCCTCGAGCCGTGCAGCAGGCAGTCTAACCCGTTCGGGGCGCACTGACTAGGGGTGTCGTGGGGCACCCCCGTGGGGCTCTGCGGCAGCCTTCCCCACCGCCCTCGCCCGATCGCACCTCCGCCGGGCGGCCGGGGGCGCCCCGGCTTCGACTAGGGACCCTCGGCCTCCAGCGTGTAGACGTGCCAGAGCAGCACCCGCCCGACCTGGCCCAGGCTGCCGGGGTCGCAGTTGGCGGGCACGTCCTGCGCCGTGTGCCAGTGCGGGTCGTCGAGGTCGATCAGGTCCACGCCCGGGATCCCCGAGCGGATGAAGGGGATGTGGTCGTCGAAGACGTTGTGCCGGACCTCCGGGATGAAGGCCGGAGCGCCCACCTTCCGGGCGCCCGCCCACAGCCGGTCCACCAGGTTGGGCGCGGCGTCGCGCGAGTTGGCCTCCTGGTAGAGCCGCAGGCCGCGGCGGCCGACCATATCCACGACGACCGCGTGCAGCGGCAGCGGCGGCGTGAGGGCCGCAGCAAAGGCCTGGGAGCCGCGCGCGTAGGTGGCCGGATCCCTCTCGTCGCCGGCGTCCTCGCCGTCGAACAGGACGATCTCCACCCCCACCGGCGGCAGCCGCCGGCCGAGGATCCGCGCCACCTCGAGCAGGATCGCCACCCCCGACGCACCGTCGTTGGCGCCCAGCACCGGCTCGCCGCGCCGCGCCGGGTCGGGGTCGCGGTCGGCCCACGGACGGGAGTCCCAGTGGGCGCCGAGCACGAGGTACGGCCCTGCCGCCGGGCCGAAGCGCGCGCACACGTTGTACAGGGTATCCACGCCGGGCAGCGGGAAGGCGGTGTCGGCGACGGCCTGCACCGAGACCCGCCCCCCCGCCTCCGCCAGCGCGCCCGCCAAGAACTCCCGGCAGCGCCGGTGCGCCTCGGTACCCGGCACGCGCGGCCCGAACGCCGTCTGGGCTTCCAGGTCGCGCAACGCCCGCGCCTCGTCGAACGGCGGCGAAGAGGCACCGCGCTGGCAGCCGGCCACGAGCCCCAGGAGGAGCGCCGCGCCGAGCGCCAGGGCCGCC
>CAYLSO010000238.1:0-3666 GCA_964386525.1 uncultured bacterium | reverse complement strand
TACGTGTCGTGGAGCTCGCGCGGGCCGTCGACGCTCAGGCCGACCAGGAATCCCTGTTCCTTGAAGAAGGCGCACCACTCGTCGTCCAGCAGCATGCCGTTGGTCTGGAAGGTGTGTTGTACGACCTGGTCGGGCCGGCGGTACCTCTCGCCGAGCTCGACGGCGCGCCTGAAGAACTCGAGCTTCATCAGCGTCGGCTCGCCGCCCTGCCACGCCACGGTCACCTGGGGCGCGCGATGCGACTCCAGCAGCTGGCGGATGTAGGCCTCGAGCGTGGCCTCGGACATCCGGGTCTTCTCGTTCGGATACAGCGCCGCCTTGGACAAGAAAAAGCAATACGTGCAATCGATGTTGCAGGTGGACCCGCTCGGCTTGGCCAGCAGGTGGAAGCCCGGGGGACCGTCGGCCGGCGATGGCGGGAGCGTCACGGCGGGTTCGATGGGGTCGGTCACGGCTTCAAACCCGAGAAACCTTGAAGAATCGCCCGCCGTCGGAGCACTGCGTCATTAGGGCCTCGCGGGTTCGATTGCCGCCTTGACGGCAGGATCTTTGGAAAGACGCTGGCCCGCTTCCGGAGGGTGCTGGGGGCGAGCTGGATGGTCCCCGTTTTCGAGCGATTCTCGCGCCGGTCCGCCAGGATGTCCGCGAGGCAAGAGCAAGGCACCTCGCGGATGTCGGCCTCCGGGTTGCTGTGGCAACGCAGTCTAGCACAAGGGTCGGCGGGAGGATCTGGCTTCATTCAAGACCGCCGCCTTCAACCGCTCGGCCATCCCTCGCCTCGGGGGTGTCTCGCTCAATTGGGGGTCAAGGCACTCATCGTCAGCGGCCGCGCCGTGCCGGGGTTCTCCGCGCGGTTCGAGAATGCGTGGGCTGGCGATCTCGGCCGAAGCGGAGTCGACGGCCTTGCGATGGGGCCGCCGATTCGCGTCTTGCGGGCACGCCGGCGTGTCAGAACCAGAGCATCTGGTATGCGGCCGTCACCGCCCTGAAACTCTGCCCCGCGCGGGTGGACGCCCCGAGGCTGTAGCCTATCTTGATGGACTGACGGGCCGTGAGCCCGACGGCTACCAGTGCCCCGACACGCTTGTTGTTCAGCCGGGCCGCTGCCGGTCTGTCGTCCACGTGGGAGTCCCCGCCCCAGTACCACGTGCCGTTCAGCGCCGCCCAGGTCCGCTTGGCGAACGTGTAGCTCAAGTGCCCCTGCAGACTGGGGAGCGGATCCTGCTGGCTGCGGGAGGTGCCGGGGTAGAAGGTCGGATTCGCGGTGAAGAACCACACCCCGCCATAGAATTCCGCGTACCAGTTCCGGCGCCAGTTGTAGGAGATCCCGGCCTCGGGCTTGAAGGCCCAGCGGTTCGCGCCGATGTTGATCAACTTCGAAGGGTAGTTCTGGCCGGTGGGGGCCGAAATCGTGAGGCTGACGCCCGCGACGACACTGCGCGCAGGCGCGCGTGCGAACGCCTGGGGAGCGAGGGCGGGGCTGCCAAAGAGGTTCACCGAGAGCTTCGCGCGCAGATCGCCCACTCCGGAGCGCGTGATGCTGCTGTCCACTTCCGCGACCTGGCCGCTGAACGAGCCCCACAAACACGGCAGAGCGCCGGTGGCCAGGGCCTGGACCCCGCCGATGCCGAACGTGCGCCCGTAGGCCAGGGCGACCCCGTTCAGCTTCGCCTCGGCGTCGGTGATGGAGACCGTCGGGTCGAACAGAATCGCGCCCCACGAGTGCGAGTACGAGAAGCCGGCAAAATTGGCCCCGACCGGCGAGGCCGAATAGGCGCGCGGCTCGAGTTCCTGCGCCGCCGCGAGGGTCGGGCACAGCGTCAGCCAGGCGAGGCACGCCGCGAGGCTTCCGCCCCACCTGGCAGCCGGCCGCCCGCCATGCGCCCGCATGATCGCGGAGGCGATGCGACAGCCATCGCCCTCCGCTGGCCGCACGCGTATGGAGGGTGTCCTCAGGCCGGACATATCGAATTCCCTGGGGCAGGGTCGCCGCATTCGTGGCACACCCAGTCGGGCGCGCGAGACTTCGACCGCATTCTGTCCCTTCGCCACACCCGGAGCAAGGTACAGCGCATTGGGCCCGAGGGCGATCATCCCGAGCGTCCCGACGGGAGCCGGCGTCCGTGCGTCGCCCGCCCCCGCGATCACCACCTGATTCCGCTAGGCCGTGACGGCCGGCTGGGGTTACATTGGCTCCCGGGCGCTGAGGGAGCCGTTGCGCCCGTGACCGCAGGAAGGAAGGTCGCATGAATTCGAACCGCTGGCGCGCTGTCGCAACCGGGGCCTGCACGACGCTCGGGGTGATCGCCCTTGTGCTCGGTCTGCTGCTGGGCTACGCCACCCGCTCGGTGTTCAACTCGAAGGCCTTCTCGGCGCGCGTCGCCAACAGCCTCTCGGAGCCCGGCGTGTCGGCCTTCGTCGCCGGCAAGATCGCCGACGGCGTCATCGCCGCCCAGCCGGACCTCACCGGCGTGCGGCCTTTGATCATCGCCGGTAGCCGCTCGTTGCTGGGGACACCCGCGTTCCGCGCCGCGGCGCGGCGCGCGGCCCTCGAGGCCCATCGCGCGCTGATGTCGGGCACCGGCGAGAAGATCATCCTGTCGGTGCACGACGTGGGCGAGATCCTCAAGACGACGCTCGCCATGCACCCCGAGGTGGCCGCCAAGCTGCCGCGGCGGCTCAGCGCCAGACTTGCCGGGATGGGCGACCTGCCGACGGGAGAGCTCGCGGCCCGCCTGGTGCGGGCCGCGCACCGGGCGCGCCTCAGCTTCCTCGCGCTCATGATCGGGGGCCTGGCTCTGCTGGGCATGGGCATCGCACTGGCGCGCGACCGCCGGCGGGTCCTGTTCCGCACCGGCGCGACCCTGACCGCGGTGGCGTGTGTGCTGTGGCTCGGCGCGCGCTTCGGCGGCCTCGTCGTGGGGAGCCTGCCGCACGACCCTGCCATGGGCCTGCTGGCCGCCGGCCTGTGGCACGCCTTCGTCGGTGGCCTCGCGCGGTGGGCGCTGGGCCTCGGGCTGGTGGGGGTCGTTTTCGCCTCGGCGTCCGCCTCGCTGCTGGAGCGCGACCGCACGGGGGAGCGGACCCGTGACCTATGGCGCCGGCTTACTACCCCGCCGGCGGGACGCGGGCGCCAGTTCCTGCGCGGCCTCGCCATGCTCGGCCTCGGGGTGGTCGCCGTCGTGTGGCCGCTGGTGGCTCTGACCGTGCTGGCGCTGCTGGCCGGCGCGGTCGCTACCTTCATCGGCCTGCGCGAGTGCTTTGCCGCCGCCATGCGCGCCTTGCCGGAGATGGAGCGGCGCCTCGAGAAGGCGACCGCGAAGGAGGTCCGGGGCGGCGGCCGGGGCGCGACGCGCTCGGTGCTCGTGGGCGCGCTGGCCCTGGCCGTCGTCGCGGTCGTCGTCGTCCTGCTCGTGCGCTCGCCCTCGGAGTCCGCCGCGCCGACGGAGATCACCGCCTGCAACGGCTATCCCGAGCTCTGCGACCGCCGCCTCGACCAGGTGGTCTTCCCCACCTCGCACAACTCGATGAGCGCCGCCGACCGCCCCGACTGGATGTTCCCCAACCAGACCACGTCCATCCCCGAGCAGCTCGAGGACGGCGTGCGCGGCTTCCTCATCGACGCGCACTACGGCATCCCGGTCGGCGACAAGGTCAAGACGGTGA
>CAYLSO010000237.1:0-13672 GCA_964386525.1 uncultured bacterium | reverse complement strand
AGGACCTGCAGAGCCTGGTGGCCGTGCTCGTGCAGGCCGACCGCCTGGGCACCAGCATCGCCACCGCGCTGCGCTCGCAGTCCGACTCGTTGCGTATCCGGCGCCGTCAGCGCGCCGAGGAGCAGGCCCACAAGACCGGAGTCAAGCTGGTGTTCCCGCTCGTGCTCTGCATCTTCCCCGGGCTGCTGGTGATCCTGCTCGCGCCGGCCATGCTGCGCGTCATGAAGGCGCTGACCGGCATCGGTCCGTAAGCCCCGTCCGAGGGACGGGTTTCTCGCCCAGAGGACGGGCGCAAGGGGGTGAGTCCGGAGTGCAAGGGAATCCGACACTGACCGGCGTTCTCATCGTCGCGGCCATCATCGTCTTCATCCTCTACATGGCCCGGAGAAACGCCCGGAAGAACCGCGAGCGCGGCGGCCCGAAGTAGGGCCGGCGCGACCGCAGCAGACATCGAAGAGCAAGGCGAGCCCCGCGCGAGCGGGGCTTTGTCTTTGCGGGGGATGACGGCCGCGGCCGGGGGCGCCGGATGCGGCGCCAGATGCGGCTGGCCTGCCGAGGGCCTAAACGGTAGGCTGGCGTGCGGGCAGCGTCAACGATGAGGATGCGAGGCGGCGCCGGCGGGAGCCCCGGGGCGCCGCAGAGCCGGCCGGCCCGGCCGGCCCGTCCGCACGGCCCGGCGCGGCGTCAGCCACGGGCTCCGGGCCGGCGAAGGGAGTCGCGATGCGCGCGGTGAACGTGACGCGGAACGCGGTGGTGGCGGAGCGGCTGGAGTGGGCCGGGACCAGCGGCACGCGCCGCCGCGGCCTGCTGGGGCGCGAGAGCTTCGAGAAGGGCGAGGGCCTCTACCTGGCGCCCTGCCAGTGGGTCCACATGTTCGGCATGCGGTTCGCCATCGACGTGGCGTTCCTGGCGCGCGACGGCCGCGTGCTGGCCGTGCACCACGGGCTGCGGCCCGGGCGCATCTCGAAGCTCGTGTGGCGCGCCGACGGCGCGCTGGAGCTGCCGGAGGGGACGCTGGCCGCCACCGGGACGCTGCCGGGGGACGTGGTGGATCTGGAGGAGGACAGCGGCTCCGGTCCCTAGCCTCGCCGGGTCCCGGGGATGGCCGTGCCCGAGGGACCGGTCGCGCCCCGACGGCGCAGGCGCCGGAGCCTCGGGCCCCGGCGCCTGCGATGTCCCGCGCCTCCGTCGAGGGCCGCCCGCTACGTCCACACCGCCGCGCGCCGGCCCAGGCTGGCGCGCTCGCGCGCCAGGCCGAGCAACGCGGCCAGGAAGTGCGCCCGGTCCATGTCGCAGTCGGTGAACAAGCTGCCGTCGGCCTTGTTGCTGAAGTTGAGGACGCCGTAGAGCACGTTGTTGTGCACCACCGGCAGCGACAGGAAGGAGTCGGAGTTGTAGACGTCCTGGCCGGTGTGCTCGACGTCGCCCTCGCCGCGCGCCCGCACCAGCAGCGCCTTGCGGTTGTGCGCCACCCAGCCCGAGATGCCCTGCCCGACGCGCACCCGCACGCGGCTGGCGATCTCGTCGGGGATGCCGCGCGCGTAGGCGATGGACATCGTCTCGCCGCGCGCGTCGAGCAGCATGTACGAGCAGCGCTCGATGGAGAAGTAATCGCAGATCCAGTTGATGAGCAGGGCCGGCAGCTCGTCGGTGTCGTGGTCCTGGGAGAGCAGCTCGCACACGGCGCGGATGAAGGTGCCGGTGGCCTTGGCCTCGGTCAGCTGGTAGGCGCTGTTGGTCAGCTCGGTGTAGGCGTCGGAGAGGAACTCGGTGGCCACCGACGACTGCTCCTCGAGGGCCAGGACCGCGGTCTGCACCCGCTTGAGCTCCTCGCGGTACTCGCTCGAGTCGCGGTCGAGGTGGCTCATGCTCTCGACCAGCTCGGAGATGACGCGGGCCTGGTCCTCGATCGTGGTGGAGAGCTGCTCGCGCTCCTCGGCCAAGTGGCCGAACTTGTCTTGGAACTCGGCGGCGACGCGCGCGCTGGTGTTGCGCACCTCCTCCTCGAGGCGGCCCTTCTCGGTGCGGTAGAGGTGCTGGGCCAGGGCCAGGGCGGCGACCGAGTTGACGGGCAGGATCTCGCCGAGCGTCTTGGACGGGAAGGCGTTCTTCTTCGGGCTGGCGAGGACGAGCAGCGCGAAGACGTCCTCGCTGTCGGCGAGCGGGAAGCAGACGCACGATTGCCAGTCGGAGGCCGCCACGAGGCGCACCAGCCCCAGCCGGTCGCTGCCCTCGGCGCGGTAGAACGGCGCGCTCTGGAAGACCATGTTGAGCACGAACCGCTTGCCCATGTTCTGGGCCACTACCGCGTGGTGGAAGAACTTGCGCACCAGCCGGACGGGCAGGTCCTCGACCGGCAGGTCCAGCTCGCGGCTGACCAGCCGTTCGCCGGTCAGAGTGTAGAGGCTGACCAGCCGGTCGCTGGAGCACTCGTAGAACGCCAGCGCCGCCCGCCAGTCTTTCTGGATCCGCTCCAGGTACGTAAGATACGAGGAGATAACGGATTCCGTGTCCGCCGAGGCGCTCAGCTTGGCGGAGATATCCCTAAGGCCGAATTTGGACATGGGTCCCTCCCGAATCCTGTGTCCTTGCATTGAGCAAGACCCGTGCCGAAGCCCGGGCGCCGTGGTAGCCTCAAGTTGTGCCGCACTGCGGAGTTCCGCTGACAAAGGACGGGAGGCAAGCGTGGCATTCTGCCCGGATTGTGGCCGGGAGTACGCCCCGGAAGTGGTCGTTTGCCGGGAGTGCCGGGCGGTGCTCACGGAGGAGCCGCCCGAGCGGCCCGAGAAGGTGGCGGTGGAGTGGGAGCGGCTGTGCTCCGTCTCGGGGCTGGTCGAGGGCCAGATGCTCAAGGGCGCGCTCGAGAGCCAAGGGTTGCACCCGCGGCTGGTGTCGTTCGACGTGCCGGCGTACGCGGGCGT
This sequence comes from uncultured bacterium, assembly GCA_964386525.1. Lineage (GTDB taxonomy): Bacteria > Eisenbacteria > RBG-16-71-46 > RBG-16-71-46 > DASYSL01 > CAYLSO01. The sequence goes on along the minus strand of CAYLSO010000237.1, from coordinate 10,751 downwards.
GCGCTGGGACTGGTCGCGCGGCGACTGGGGCGAGATCCGGGTGCCGGACGACGAGCTGCTCGAGGCCCGGGCCGTGCTCGGCGATTTCTTCAAGGCCGTGGAGGCCATCCGTCTCGAGGCCGAGACATCGGAAGCGGAGGGTGGGGAGCCGGAGGGCGGGGAGCCCGGCCGCTGATCGCCGCGCCCCGACCGATGCCCTAACCTGCTCCGCGTCCGTCATCCGCCAATCAACCGCGAAGAGGAGCCGACGTGTCGATCCACGACGTTCTCATCCTGGGATCCGGGCCGGCCGGCCTGACCGCCGCCATCTACGCCGCGCGCGCCAACCTCGCGCCGCTCCTGGTGCGCGGCCCACAACCGGGCGGCCAGCTCACCATCACCACCGAGGTCGAGAATTACCCCGGCTTCCGCGAGGGCATCCTCGGCCCGCAGCTCATGGCCGAGATGGAGGAGCAGGCCAAGCGCTTCGGCACGCAGATCCTCGAGGGTGAGGTGACGCGCGTGGACCTCGAGCCGCGCCCGCTCCGCGTCTGGGTGGGCGAGCGCGTCGAGGAGGGGCGCACGCTCATCATCGCCACCGGCGCTTCCGCCAAGCTGCTCGGCCTGCCGAGCGAGGCGGCGCTCATGGGGCACGGGGTCTCGGCGTGCGCCACCTGCGACGGGTTCTTCTTCAAGGGCCAGGAGGTGGCCATCGTGGGCGGCGGCGACACGGCCATGGAGGAGGCCACCTTCCTCACCCGCTTCGCTGCCAAGGTGACGGTCATCCACCGCCGCGCCGAGCTGCGGGCCTCGAAGATCATGCAGGAGCGCGCCCGGGCCAACCCCAAGATCGAGTGGCTGCTCGACACCGGGGTCGCGGAGGTGCTCGACCCGGCACAGGGCAAGCTCACCGCACTGCGGCTCAAGAACCTCAAGACCGGCGAGGAGACCGTGCGGCCGTTCGGCGGGCTGTTCGTGGCCATCGGGCATCAGCCCAACACGCAGCTCTTCGCGGGCCAGCTCGCCATGGACGCGCGTGGTTATCTCGAGGTCGAGCCGGGCACGCCGCGCACCGCGGTGAGCGGCGTGTTCGCCGCCGGCGACGTGGCCGACGCGGTCTACCGCCAGGCGGTGACGGCGGCGGGCACCGGCTGCATGGCGGCCATCGAAGCCGAGCGGTGGCTGGAGGCCGAGGCGCACGCGGCGCACGTGGCGCATGCCGCCAAGGCCGCGGTGGGCGACGGAGGCAAGGCGCGATGACCGAGCGCGAGACCCTCGAGGTCGACGTCCTGTTCGTGGGCGCCGGGCCGGCTTGCCTGGCGGGCGCCTACCACCTGCAGAAGAAGATCGCCGCGCACAACGGGGCGGTGGCCGCCGGCCGCGTGCCGGGCACCGCACTCGACGAGGTCGCCATCGCGGTGATCGAGAAGGGCCCCGAGGTCGGCGCGCACTCCATATCCGGCGCGGTGCTCGACCCGCGCGCCCTGGCCGAGCTGATGCCCGACTTCCGCGAGTCGGGCGCGCCGCTCTCGGCCGCGGTCACCGGCGAGGACATCTACTTCCTCACCGAGACCGGCAAGACGCGCCTGCCGTTCACGCCGCCGCCGCTCGCCAACCACGGCAACTTCGTCGTCTCGCTCAACGACCTCGTGCGCTGGCTGGGGGCCAAGGTGGAAGAGCAAGGCGCCTACGTGCTCACCTCCACGCCGGCGGTCGCACCGATCTTCGACGACGGCCGCCTGGCCGGCGTGCGCACCGGCGACAAGGGCGTGGACAAAGCCGGACGGCCCAAGGCCAACTTCGAGCCCGGCACCGACCTGCGCGCGCGGGTCACCGTCTTCGGCGAGGGGGCGCGCGGCTCGATGCAGAAGCACCTGGCCCAGCGGCTCGGCCTCGACCGCTCCGACCACCCGCAGGTCTACGGCATCGGCGTGAAGGAGGTCTGGGATCTGCCCGAGGGGCGCTTTCCCAAGGGCCACGTGGTGCACACCATGGGCTATCCGCTGCGGCCCGACACCTACGGCGGCGGCTTCCTCTACGGCATGGACGGGAATCTCCTGGCGCTCGGGCTGGTGGCGGGTCTCGACGCGCCGGATCCCTATCTCGACGGCCACCGCGAGACGCAGCGGCTGAAGCAGCATCCGTATCTGCGCGCCCTCCTGGCCGGCGCCCAGCTCGTCGGCTACGGCGCCCGCGCCATCCCGCTCGGTGGCTACTACGCCATGCCGGAGCGCGTCGTGGAAGGGGCGCTGTTCGTCGGCGACTGCGCCGGCTTCCTCAACGCGCAGCGGCTCAAGGGCATCCACCTGGGGATGAAGTCGGGGATGCTGGCGGCGGAGACCGTCTTCGAGGGCCTGGTGGCGGGGGATCTCGGCCCCGCCCGGCTGCGCGCCTTCGACGACCGCTTGCGCGCCTCGTGGGCGCACGCCGAGATGTGGGGCGGGCGCAACTTCCACCAGGGCTTCGACGGCGGGCTCTACGCGGGGATGTTCTTCACCGGCGTGCAGATGCTCACCGGCGGCTGGGCGCCCTATCAGGGCAAGCCGACGGTGGCCGGGCACAAGCGGGTCAAGCCGCTGCGCGACTACTATGGGCCGAACCCGCCGGAGCCGCCGGCCAAGAAGTACGACGGCGTCACCGGCTTCGACAAGCTCACCGAGCTGTACCAGTCGGGCACGCAGCATGAGGAGGACCAGCCGGTGCACCTGCGCGTGGCCGACGCCGAGATCTGCCGCACGCGCTGCCGCGAGGAGTACGGCAACCCCTGCCAGCACTTCTGCCCGGCCCACGTCTACGAGATGGTGCCCGACGAGGAGCGCGGCGGCGTCAAGCTGCAGATCAACGCGTCCAACTGCGTGCACTGCAAGACCTGCGACATCCTCGATCCCTACGCGATCATCGACTGGGTGCCGCCCGAGGGCGGGGGCGGGCCGCGCTACGTGAAGCTGTAGGGGCCGGCGCGCCATGCCCGTGCCGCGGCGTGTCCCGCCCGCGCTCTCCTGGCTGGGAAAGCTCTGGACGAGCCCGAACACCTTGCTCGGGCTCGCTCTCGGCGCGCTCGGCCTGCCCTTCGGGGCGCGCTTCGGCCGCGGCGACAACGCCGTCAACGTCCTCGACCATCCCCTGCTGTCCCTGACGCGCGTGCACGCCATCACCTTCGGCAATGCGGTGCTCTACCGCCGCGGCGTGCGGCCCGAGCACGAGGCCCGCCGCTACGACGGCGCCGGCGCGCAGCGGCTGGCCGACCACGAACGCGCGCACACCCTGCAGTACGAGATCTGGGGGCCGTTCTTCCTGCCGGCTTATCTGCTGCTGGCGCTCCTGCCGGGGACCCATCGGCTGGAGCGCCAGGCGGACCGGTGGGCACAGCGGCGGCACGGCGCCCGCCCGGAGATCTAACCCCCCGGCAAACCCAGCACGAGCACGTCCTGCGGCGCCAGGTCCACGTCGATGTGCTCGGCGTCGCCGGCCACCGCGCCCGAGCCCAGGAGCGAGAAGACCACCTGCAGGTGCCCGCGGTAGCCCCAATCCAGCGGCCGGCGCAGGTGCACCCGGCCGCGCTGGGCGCCGAGGCGGTTGATGAGGAAGAGATAGCCGCCACCGTCGGGGGCGCGGTGCGCCGCGAACTCCACTTCCAGCGGGCTGTCCACGCGCGGCTCGACGCCGCGCTCCTCGAGCAGCTCGCGGGTGAAGGCGCGCAGGGCGGCGCGCTCGGCCGGGCTCATCGCGTAGTAGCGCGGCGTGACGGAGCGCCCGGCGGGCAGCGTCCCCAGCACGGTCGAGGTGCCGGCGCCACAGCGCAACTCGTAGGAGGCGGCGTGGCCCGCGGTCTCGGCCCCGCGTCGCCGCAGCGGCCCGGGCTCGATCACCGTTCCCGGCGGCGCCGACCGCAGGTCGAAGATCGCACTCAGGTAATCGCCGCGCACCGGATCTCCCCACGGCTGCTCGAACGTCTCGCCCCGCGCCGGCGTGGAGAGCAGGTGCAAGAGCGGCTCGTAGAGCTCGATCACGTGGCCCGACGAGAGGTGCTCGGCGCGCAGCCGGTCGCGCACGAAGATCCAGTAGCGCGCCAGGCCGAGGGCCATGGTGAGATACGAGCGGAAGCGATCCACGGCGTGCACGCGCGCCGCGCCCACCGGGTAGAGCCCGGCGTAGTCCGCCGGTCGTCCGCGCAGGTTGTGCCGCGGCGCCACCGGTGCCGTCACCAGGTGTCCTCCCGCCTCCACCCAGCCCAGCAGCGCGCCGTACGTGGGCTCGTCGAGATAGCCCTTGTTGGCGAAGAGGATGCAGCGGAGGTCGTCGAGCTGAACCATGCCGCCCACCTCGCCGAGGTCCACCACCCGCGGATTGAAGCCGGCGCAAGCCAGCATGGCGTGCAGGCCGGCCTGCCCGAGGAACGCCAGGTAGCGGTGCGGGTCGAGGAACAGGGTGCGGGCGATGTAGTCCTCGGCCGAGTAGTGGAAGTTCGGGTAGTAGACGCCGAACGCCACCGGGTCATGCACCTCGCGGCAGGTCGCGAGGCGCTCGCCGTGCGCCTCGAGGAAGCGGCCGATCGCCTCGACGGTGCGGGCCCGCGGCGTGTAGTGACCGTCGGCGTCGAGGGCCGTGGCGAAGTGGTACGGCTCGCGGGTCAGGGGCTCGCGGCCGTCGTGCACCGGGAAGAGGTTCACGCCCCGCGCCCCGTGCGCCAGTGCCCCGAAGACGTTCTGCACCACCGCCGCCTCGTCGACGCGGGCGCGCGGGTCCAACCAACCGGTGCCGATCTCGCTGGCCCACAGCGGCGCGTCCGCGCCGCAGTAGTTGCGGAACAGGGCCGGGTAGAAGCTGGTGGCGAAGGGGAAATCGAGCGTGTGCCGGCCGGGCGAGGCCTTGGGGTAGAGGTCGTAGCCCGTGAAATCCACGATGCCGGTCTTGTCGCAGATGTGCGCCGGGCTGTGGTGCAGCCCCTGCTCGTTGTGGGTCAGCGGCACCGGCACGCCGAGGTCGATGGCCGTGCCGCGCAGCCACACCAGGTAGCGGCAGATCCACATCTCGACGAACTGCTGCCAGTCGTGGATCTCCGGCTGGATCAGCGGCGGGCGCGGCGGCAGGATGCGGTCGAAGCGTGCGTGCCGCGTGCCCCAGGTGGCGTTGAGCGCGCCGATCGTGCCGTAGACCGTCTCCAGGTGGGCGCGGTAGCGGGTCACCGTGTCGGGGTTGAAGTCGATCTCGCCGATGCGGTTGGCGAACAGGAGCCCGGTCTCGTTGTCGATCTGGAAGGCGATCACCGGGTCGTCGAAGAACGGCCTCAGGGTGGGGATGAGCGCTTCGTACCAGCGGCGCCCGCGCGTCCGGTAGGCGGGGTGCAGCAGGGAGTGGTTGAAGTAGAAGTCGCCGCGGTCGAGCGATCCGTCGCGCCGCAGCACGACCGACTCCGGATAGCGCGCCCCCAGCCACAGCGGCACGCCCAGGCCGTCGAACTCGGCGTAGATCAGCGGCCCCGGGCGGGCGATCACCGGCATCCCCAGCTCGCGGCAGGCGGTGAGGAAGCCGACCAGGTCGCGCTGCGGATGCGTCACGCCGGTGAAGTCGAAGCGGCCCTCCGCCGGCTCGTGCCAGACCCACGGGACGTATGTCGAGACGATGCCCACGCCGAGCGCGCGGATCCTGCGCAGGCTCTGCTGCCAGCGCTCGCGCGGCACGCGGAAGTAGTGCATCTCGCCGGAGAGCAGGAAGCGGGTATGGCCGTCGAGCTGGAAGGCTCCGTGGGCAGCGGTCAGGCGCGGCGACACGGGGGGCGCTCCCTCAACGCTCCGGCGGGGAGGCCGGCGCCGGAGTCGCCGCCGGCCGGCGCCCCAGCACCATGCGCAGCCCGGTGGCCAAGAGGAACAGCCCGAAGAGCGCGCGCAGCGCGGCGGCGGGGATCGACGCGGCCACCAGGGCGGCGGCGAACGCCCCGCCCATCGACCACAGCGCGATGGGCAGCACCACCGCGCGCTCCACATTGCCGAGCTGATGGTGCGTCCACGCGCCGGCGGCGGCGGTGGGGATGATGAAGAGCAGAGAGATCCCCTGCGCGACGTGCTGCGGCACGCCGGCGAGCAGGACGAGCGCCGGCACCAGCACCACGCCCCCGCCGACGCCGAAGAAGCCGCTCAGCACGCCGGTCACGCCGCCGAGCAGGACGCGCGCCGCCAGTGCCGCCACGCCCGACTCGGGCAGGAAGTGGCCGGCGGGGAGCTGCGGCAGGAAGAGCCGCGCGCCCACCACCAGGAGCAGCACCCCGAAGGCGCGGCGGAGAGCCGCGGCGGGGGTCGCGTGCGCCCAGCGGGCGCCCAGCGGCGAGCCGACGACGCTGCCGGCGACCAGCGGGATGGCGGCGAGCACGTCCACGTTGCCGGTGCGCAGGTAGCCGAGGAACGCGGCCGTGGCGGTGAACAGCACGACCGCCAGCGAGGTGCCGTGCGCCTTGTGCTGGCCGAGCTTGAGCACCCGGGTCATGAGCGGGATCAGCACGATGGCGCCGCCCACGCCCAGCAGCCCGCTGGTGATGCCGCTCAGCGTGCCGATCCAGGAGAGGTGGCCAAGGAATCGGGGGCGGCTCACGTGGTTACCTCGCGCCATGGCATCACGGAGAGGCAGGGTAGCGCGGAAGCGGGCCGCGCGCCACCTCGGGCCGGCGGCCGGCCTCGGCTACCCCCGCTCGGCCTCGATGTGGAAGTGGTGCAGCATGCGGTGCAGCGCCGGCGCCACCAGCACACCCACGCTGGTCAGCAAGGCGGCGCCGCTGTAGAGCGCGTAGAGCGAGGCGAAGATCTTGCCCGCGTCGCTGTGCAGCTCGGTCACCGGCCCCATGCCGCCGAGGATCATCGAGGCGTTGTACAGCGCGTCCACCCAGCTCGGCAGGCCGCCGAGGTAGCGGTAGCCGAGCACGCCGGCGGCCAGCGAGATCGCGATCACCCCGCCGGCCACCGACGAGCTGCGCAGCAGGCGCCGGCGGTACACCGCGCGCGACGCCAGCGGCTGGTGCCTTCTCTCGAATCCGAACTTGCTCACGCTGTCTCCTTCCCGGCCGCCGCCAGCGCCCGGTCGAGCAGCTCCACGGCGTCGTCCACCTCGCGCTCGCTGACGATCATCGGCGGCGCCAGGCGGATGACGTTGCCGTAGAGGCCGCCCTTGCCGACGAGCAGGCCCTCGCGCCTGGTCGCCTCGAGCAGGGCGTTGGCCGCCGCCGGAGCCGGCTCCTTGGTCTTGCGGTCCTTGACCAGTTCGAGCCCCTGCATGAGCCCGAGTCCGCGCACCTCGCCGATCAACGCGTGCTTCTCGGCGAGCCCGTCGAGTCCCGCCCGGAAGCGCGCGCCCAAGCGCTCGCAGCGCTGCGGGACGTCCTCTTCTTCCATCACGTCGAGGGTGGCGTGCGCGGCCGCCGCCGACAGGGGATTGCCGCCGAAGGTCGAGATGCTGAGCCCCTTGAACGCGTCGGCCACGTCGGCGCGCGCCACGGTCACGCCCATCGGCATGCCGTTGGCCACTGCCTTGGCGAAGGTCATCACCTCCGGGGTGACTCCCCAGTGCGCGATGCCGCACCAGTGCTTGCCGGTCCGCCCGAAGCCGGTCTGCACCTCGTCGCAGATGAAGACGCCGCCGTAGCGGCGCACGATCTCCACGAGCACGCCGAAGAACTCCGGCGGCGGCGCGATCACCCCGCCGACGCCCTGGATGGGCTCGGCGAGCAGCGCCGCGACGCGCCCGCCGGTGGAAGTGCGGATGACGTCCTCGGCGTCGCGCGCGCAGCGCAGGTCGCACGCCGGATACGTGAGCCCGAACGGGCAGCGGTAGCAGTACGCCTGGGCGGTGTGGCGGATGCCCGGCAGGCCCTCGCCCCAGTGCCGCCACGGTGCGTGCCCGGTGAGGCTCATGGCCAAAGCGGAGCGGCCGCTGTAGCCGTGGCGCAGCGCCAGCACCTCGCCGGCGCCGGTGAACAGCCGCGCGGTGAGCACCGCGGTCTCGTCGGCCTCGGTGCCGCTGTTGGTGAAGAACACCCTGGGCGGGCGGCCCGCGGGGCGCGCGATGGGTGTCTTGTCGCCCAGTCGCGCGGCCAGCGTCACCGTGCGCTCGTTCGGGTAGAGCGACGAGGTGTGCCCCAGGCGCGCCGCCTGGTGGGCCAGCGCCGCCGTCACGCGCGGGTGGCAGTGGCCCACCGCCACCGTGAGGATGCCGCCGAAGAAGTCGAGGTAGCGCCGCCCCTCCGCGTCCCACACGTGCATGCCGGCGGCGCGCTCGGCCACCAGCGGCTCGCGGTAGTAGTTGGCGACGTTGGGGAAGAGGCGCTCCCCGTGGAGCGCCCGCACCCCGGCGGGGGTGAGGGCGGTCCCGGCGGGGGAAGCAGAGCGGCTCGTCTCGGCGTCGGTCATCGGGTGCCTCCCGGAGCGCGGGGTCAGCGCCGGCCCGCGCCGCGCTCGCGGCACTGCGCCGCGGCGCGGTTCAGCCAGCCCAAGTAGCGGCTCCATTCGCGGAAATCGTGGCCGAAATCGAGGGCGTCCGCGCCCGGCCGCGAGACCAGCCCGTGCAGGAAGACCGTCCCCTGGTGCGGGATCGGCCGCACCGGGTGGGTGATGTCGGTGTCGAAGACCCAGGCCCGGTCCGGCTCGCCCTGGCGGCCGCGATCCTGGACCAAGACGCCGCAGTCCACCAGCTGGTCGCGGTCGTTGTTGCCGTCCTCCAGCACCATGGCGTCCACGCGCCCGTCGCCGTCGTCGTCGGCGACGACGTAGAAGGTGCGGATGTCGCGCTGGTCGATACCCTTGGCCCAGCCCTGGGAGAAGAAGACGAGATCGAAGCGGCCGTCGCCGTCGCGGTCTATGGCCTTGCCGAAGCGCTCTCCGGGCGAGCGGTCGCCCGGCGCCGGCACGCGCCGGCGGAACGAGACGAAGACCACCCCGGGCAGCCGCGTGGCCTGGAGGCTGACGGCGAGGGTGTCTTCGAGCTGCACGGCGCACGGGGCCTGCGTGGTGTCGTGCGGCGAGTGAAGCGCCCGCTGGCGGTCGTCGTAGTAGACGAGCGGCAGCGACAGCCGTGCCTGGCCGAGCCGGTCGGGCCCGTCGGCGATGATGCGCCGGTCCAGCTCCGGGGCCCGCTCCGCCAACGAGCGCAGCGCCCCGGCGAAGTCGTCGAGCACCGACAGGTCCTCGCGGTCCGGGCGCCGCCACATCTGCAGCGTGGCGCGGACGTAGAAGCCGTCGCGGACGAAGCTCGACGGGAACCAGTACACCACCCAGGAGAGGCCCTCGGTGGCGCCCGAGCGCACGCCGTACTGTAGGCGGTAGAAGACGCGGCCGGCATCGGAGAGCGTGTCCCGGCGCGAGCCGGCCCAGACCACATCCGCCCGTCCGCCGACCTCGCGCCTCACCTCCTGCTCGGCGCGCTCCGCCAGCGCGTCGAAGGCGGCGCCCGGCTGCCTTGATACGCCGGGATCGAAGAGGCCCAGTCGCGCGAACTCCATCTGGCCGAGCGTGAAGCTCTCCGAGCCGCGCTGCCATACCAGCCGCACCGTGACGGCCTCGTCCTCGGGCGCGCGGCTCACCAGAGCCCAGCCCTCGCTGGCCGGCAGGCTCAACTGGTAGTGGTGGAACGCGACGCGCGTGGCCGGGGAGTCGGCGGCGGCGGGCACCGGCTCTGCGGCGGGGGGCGGCTCTGCCGCGGGCGCCGGCTCCGCACGGCCGGAGCCGCACAGGAGCGCCGCGGCCAGGACCGCGAGCGGCGCCGGCAGGCGAAGCTGGGAGATCAACGCTGGACCTCCGGTGCGGGGCCTGGGACGGCGGGCCCGGAAGGAGAGGACTCCCGGTCGGGGATGGGGCCCCGCGCGGGCGCGACGCCGGTAACGATACCGGGGCCGGGGGCGTCCTCCAAGCTCCGCGTTGGCCGCGCGGGCGGCATCGAGTAGGATGCCCCGCATGACTGCGGCCCCCGGCGGCCTCCCTCCGGCCGCACCCGGTTCGTCCGCGGCGCCGTCACCCGCCGGCGCCTCGCCGTCCGCCCCGGCCCATCCCGAAGAGCTGCGGCGCGTCATCGGCCTGTGGGACGCGGCGGCGCTGGTGGTCGGCCTGATCATCGGCTCGGGCATCTTCCGCGCGCCCGCCTCGGTGGCGACGGAGCTGCCGAGCGCCGCGCTGATGCTCTCCGCCTGGGTCATCGGCGGGCTCCTGAGCCTCGCCGGCGGCCTGGCCGCCGCCGAGCTGGGCGTGCGTTACCCGAGGAGCGGCGGCCAGTACGTCTTCCTGCGCGAGGCTTTCGGCCCGAGCGTCTCCTTCGCCTTCGGCTGGAGCAACGTGCTCATCTCGCGGCCCAGCCTGCTGGCCGGCATCGCGCTGGTCTTCGCCGCCTACTTCGCGCCGCTGTTCGGATTCCCCGTCGGGTCGCAGAAGTACCTCGCCATCGGCGCGGTGGCGCTGCTGACCTTCGTGAATTGTCTGGGCGTGCAGGCGGGCACGCGCGCGCAGAACGCCTTCACCGCCGCCAAGGTGCTCGGTCTGGCGCTGCTCGGGGTGGCCGCCCTGGTCAGCGGCCGCGGCGACCTGGCGCACCTGGGCCCGGCCGCGGCGGCGCCGCTGGCGCGCCCGCTGCCGGTGGCCATGGCGCTGGGGCTCATCACCGTGCTCTTCACCTACGACGGCTGGATCGACGTGACCTACGCCGGCGGCGAGGTGCGGCGGCCGGGCTACACCTTTCCGCGCGCCATCCTCATCGGCACCCTCGGCTGCATGTTGCTCTATCTGCTGGCCAACGTGGCGTAT
>CAYLSO010000236.1:0-15493 GCA_964386525.1 uncultured bacterium | reverse complement strand
ACGGTGAGGGCGTAGGCCAGCGTCAGGTCGCCGAAGCGCGCGTGGTGGCCGTAGCTCTCGCCGTCGGTGGCGCAGTGCACCAGGCGCGCGCCGTCGGGGCTCGGCGCGTCGGCGACGGGCCGCAGGTCGAGCGCGGGGGCGGGCGCCGAGACGGACACGGAATCGGCGGCGGCCGCGGCGGCCGGCGCCCCGTCCCGCGCCCGGGTGAAGCGGGCCACCATGGCCTGGCTGGTGGCCAGCGCCCCGCCGAACGCCACGTCGTGCGCCAGCCGTCCGTCGTAGAAGAACAGCGCCAGAGCGCGCCCCGAGCCGTCGCGATGGGCATAGCGGTAGGCGCGCTGCGGGTCGATGGTGCCGTCGGCGACGTCGCGCCAGGCCGCCTCCGGCGCGCCCAGACGGCGCACGCGAGCCGCCTGTCGGGGCGAGAGGATGGCGTAGCGCATCCCCTCGTCGATGAGTGTGCCGAGCGTGGCGTCGTCGCACGCCGTCTCGGGCAGCCACAACGCCTCCGCCGCGCGGCCGAAACGGTGGCGGAAGTCGGCCAGGCCCCAGCGCACCTGCGTGCGGCGGTCGCGCTCGTCCAGCAGCGGCAGGATGGCGTGGTTGTAGCCCTGGGCGATGGCGTTGCCGTGCCCGCCGTGGCGGCGCGCGCTGTCGCGGTCGGCCTCGAGGATGCGCGCGTACACCGTCGGGTCGCGGCTCTCGATCCACGAGAAGAGCGTCGGCCCGAAGTTGAAGTTGACGTGCGCGTAGTTGTTGACGACCCGCTCGACGCGCCCGCCCTCGCCGAAGATGCGCGCGAAGGCGTTGGCCCGGTAGCACTCCGAGAGGATGCGCTCGTTCCAGTCGTGGAACGGATAGGCGCTCGGCTCGCGGTCGATGCGGCCGCTCCACGGGTTCTCGCGCGGCGGCTGGTAGAAGTGGCCGTGGATGACCAGCGGGGCGGGGCTCACGAGGCGGTCCTCCGCGCGGCGCCACCCGGCAGCCGTCCGCTGGCCTCGGTCAGCTCGCGCAGGCGCGCGGCGTGCGCCGCCGTCAGGTCGTCCTCGCGAAAGCGCCACTGCCAGTTGCCGTGCACCGTGCCCGGCCGGTTCATGCGCGCCCCGGAGCCGAGTCCCAGCACGTCCTGCAGCGGGCAGATCGCGGTGTTCGCCCGCGAGCCGAGGACGGCGCCGATCATGCGCCAGTGGAGGTCGGGTCCGTCGCCGCCCAGGTAGAGGCCGGCCCGCTCGCGCTCGCGCGCGTGCAGCAGCGCGGCGGACGTGCCGGCCGCGGGCGGCGGGTCGCGGAACCAGCCGGCGGCGGTGTCGTTGTCGTGCGTCCCCGTGTAGGCCATGCAGCGCTCCGGGTAGCTCTCGGGCAGCATGTAGCGCGACTCCTCGTCGTCGCCGAAGGCGAACTGCAGCACGCGCATGCCCGGCAGAGCAAAGCGGTCGCGCAGCTCGGCGACTTCCGGGGTGAGGATGCCGAGGTCCTCGGCGATGATCGGGAAATCGCCCACCGCCGCCTGCAGGCGCGCCAGGAAGTCGGCGCCCGGGGCTTCCCGGTAGCGCCCGCGCTTGGCGGTGCGCGCACCGGCCGGGATCTCCCAGTAGCGCGCGAAGCCGATGAAGTGGTCGACGCGCACCGCGTCGAAGCGCCCAAGGATGCCGCGGAAGCGCTCGATCCACCAGGCGTAGCCGGTCTCGGCCATGCGTTCCCAGCGGTACAGGGGATTGCCCCACAGCTGGCCGTCGGCGCTGAAGTAGTCGGGGGGCACGCCCGCCACCACGGTGGAGCGGCCCGTCTCGTCGAGCTCGAAGAGCTCGCGGTGGGCCCACACCTCGGCGCTGTCGTGCGACACGAAGATGGGCAGGTCGCCGATCCAGCCGATGCCGCGCTCGGCGCAGGCGGCGCGCAGCCGCCGCCACTGGGCGTCGAAGACGAACTGCAGGAACTCGTGGTAGCGCCGGTCGCGCTCCAGCCGCTCGCGGGCCTCGCGCAGGGCGGCCGGCTCGCGGTCGCGCAGCGGCGCGGGCCAGTCGGCCCATGCCGCTCCGGCGTGCGCGTCCTTCAGCGCCCGGTAGAGCGCGAAGTCGGGGAGCCAGCCGGCGGCCGTCGCGCGGAAGCGCGCGAAGGCCTCCTGCTCGGCCCGGGCCGCGCGGCCCTCGAACGCCGCGAACGCCTTGGCGAAGCGGATCTCCTTGAAACGCTCGGCGGCGGCGTAATGCACGCGGTCGGCGGAGAGCGGCGCGGCCGGGACGAGGTCGGCGGGCTCCAGCAGGCCGTCCTCGGCCAGCCCCTCGAGGCTCACGAAGAGCGGGTTGCCGGCGAAGGTGGACTCGGATTGGTAGGGGGAGTCGGCCCGGCCCGCCGGACCCACCGGCAGCATCTGCCACCAGGCCTGCCCGGCGGCGGCCAGGAACTCGGCGAAGCGGTACGCGGCACGGCCGAGGTCGCCGACGCCGCTGGGGCCGGGGAGCGAAGTGGGGTGGAGGAGGATGCCGCTGGCGCGGGTCGAGAGCCCGGGGAGGGAGGGCCCCTCACGCCCGGTCCGCGGGGCCGGGGTGGAGTCCATGACAGTCGTTCTGCGTTCCGTCTGCGGGCCGGCCAATCGCGTCTCCCGTGGCTTCACCGCGCTCCGACGCGGGCTTCCATGCGGTGCGCCAGCGGGGGGCGCGTCACCGCGTGAAGCTAGCATGGGCGGGGCGCCGCGACAACCGGGCCTGTGCTACTCTTGCGCCGCTCCCCGGAGCCGCCGCCGCGGCCGCCCTCGGCCCCGGCAGCGCGCCATCCGCGCGGCCGCCAGCGCGCCGGCCCCGCGCCTTCACCCTCAGGAGGAACCTCGAGTGGCCCTCGCCGAACGCGATATCCTCGACGCCCTGCGGCACATCCAGGATCCCGATCTGCACCGCGACATCGTCAGCCTCGGCTTCGTGCGCAACGTGCGCGTCGACGGCGACAAGGTGGCGATCGACGTCAATCTCACCACGCCCGCCTGCCCGGTGAAAGACCAGCTGCGCGACCAGGCGCGCCAGGCGCTGCTGGGCCTGCCCGGGATCCGCGAGGCCAGCGTCAACATGACCTCCGAGGTGCGCTCGACGGCGGCCCCCGACCGCACCGCGCTGGCCGGCGTGCGCAATCTGGTGGCGGTGGGCAGCGGCAAGGGCGGGGTGGGCAAGTCCACGGTGGCCGTGAACCTGGCGGTGGCGCTGGCCGGCACCGGGGCGCGTGTCGGCCTGCTCGACGGCGACATCTACGGGCCGACCATCCCGATCATGATGGGGATGCAGGAGGAGGGCGTGCAGGCCGCCGGCGACCGGCTCGTTCCCTACGAGGCCCACGGCGTGCGCTTCATGTCCATGGGCTTCATGGCGCCCGGCGACCAGCCGCTCATCTGGCGCGGCCCGATGGCCCACAAGGCGCTGCAGCAGACGCTGCTCGGCACCGAGTGGGGCGAGCTCGACTACCTGCTCATCGACCTGCCGCCCGGCACCGGCGACGTGCACCTGACGCTCGTGCAGACGGTGGCGCTGACCGGCGCGGTCATCGTCTCGACGCCGCAGGACGTGGGGCTCACCATCTCGCGCAAGACGCTGCGCATGTTCCAGCAGACGCGGGTGCCGATCCTCGGCCTGATCGAGAACATGAGCTACTACGTCTGCCCCCACTGCGGCGAGCGCGACGACATCTTCGGGCACGGCGGCACGGCCCAGGCCAGCCGGCTCCTGGACATCCCGTTCCTGGGCGAGATCCCGCTCGACGGCGGCATCCGCGAGTTCGCCGACCGCGGCACGCCGATGGTCCTCGGCCGGCCCGACAGTCCGGCGGCGAAGGCCTACCGCGACATCGCCGGGCAGCTGGCCGCGCAGGTGAGCATCCGCGCCTTCCAGCCGGCGGCGCCGGCCATCGTCGAGGAGTAGGGGACGGGGCATGAGCTGCGACCCGCAGCGCGACACGCCGGTGGAGTTCCGCAAGCAGGGCCGCGAGCGGCTGCGCATCACCTGGGCGGACGGCCACGCCGGCGAGTACCCGGCCCGCTACCTGCGCGCCCGCTGCCCGTGCGCCCGGTGCGTGGACGAGGACACCGGGCGCCGCCGCATCGGGGAGGCCGACGTGGCCGCCGACGTCGGTCTCGAGAAGCTGCAGCTGGTGGGCAGCTACGCCCTGCAGATCCACTTCAGCGACGGGCACGGCATGGGCCTCTTCGCCTTCGACAACCTGCGCCGGCTCTGTCCGTGCGCCGAGTGCGGGGGGGGCTGAGCATGCACGCGTGGCACGACGTGCCCTGGGGCGAGGACGTGCGCGACCACTTCCAGAACAGGCTCGAGAATAAAGAGGTGCGCATCGAGGCGCTGCGCGGGCGGGAGGCGGCCGAGGAGGTGGTGCGCGCGGCGATCCGGCTGTACGCGGAGCGCTGTGCGGAGCTGAGGAAGTGAGTGGCCGGCGGCAGCCGTGCCTCGGCTGACGTGAGCCCGACTCCCGCCGCCGCGGCCGCCGCTCCCCCGGGGGTCTCCGGACCCATCCCGCAGGCGCTGTTCCGCCTCGCCCTGCCCATCCTCGCGTCGCAGGCGCTGCGCCTGGCCTACCAGTGGATCGACGCCCTGTGGGTGCGCGGCCTGGGCGTGGACGCCACCGCCGCGGTCACCACCTCGGTGTTCGTCATGTGGTGGATCTACTCGATCAACGACGTCATCGCGGTCGGCGTGGTGGCTTACGTGAGCCAGTTGCTGGGCGCCGGCGAGCGCCAGCGGGCGGGCGTGGCGGCCTACCACGGCGTGCGGGCGTCGCTGGTGCTGGGCCTGGTGGGCACGGCGATCGGCGTCTTCGGGGCGCGCACGATCTACGGCTGGATGGGGGCCACCGCCGGCGTGCTCGAGCAGGGCGAGCGCTACCTGTCGGTGGTGCTCGGCGGGGCGCCGTTCATCCTGCTGGTGCTCACCGGGCAGAGCGTGCTGCGGGCCGCCGGCGACTCGCGCACGCCCTTCTGGATCGACGCCGCGGCGGTGGCGCTCAACACCGCGCTGGCGCCGCTGCTCATCTACGGCGTCGGGCCGCTGCCGCGCCTCGGCGTGGCCGGGGCCGCCTGGGCGACGGTGATCGCGCAGGCCGGCGCGGCGCTCACCTACCTGGTCGTGGCGCTGCGCGGCCACCGCGCCTTCCCGCTGGCGCGGCGGGCGCCGGGGCCGCCGATCCACATCGGGCCCATCGCGCGCGTCGGCGCGCCGGTGGCGGTCATCGGCATGCTGTTCTCTGCGGTGTACATCGTTTTCTCGTCCTCGGCCTCCCGCTTCGGGGCGGCCTCGCTGGCCATCGTCGGCATCGCCAATCGCGTCGAGGCGCTGTCGTTCCTGATCGCCGTGGCCATCGGCATCGCCGGGGCGACGCTGGTGGGGCAGAATCTCGGCGCCGGTCGGCCGGACCGCGCTGCCGAGGTGATTCGCACGGCCCTGCGCTGGAGCCTCTGGGTCGGCGCGGTCGTCACCGCCGTGTTCATGCTCTTCCCGTCGCTGTTCATCGGGCTTTTCACGGCCGACCCGGAGGTGCACCGCATCGGCGTGCCCTACCTGCGCATCCTGGCCGGCTGCCTGGTGTTCAGCGCGGTGGAGATCGCGGTCGGCGAGGCCGTGCTGGGGTCGGGGCACACGCTGGCCATCTCGATCATCTACACGGCCACCTCCCTGGCGCGCCTGCCGCTGGCCTACTGGGTCCCGGACTGGACGGGGCAGGGGGTGCTGGCGATCGCCTGGGTGATCAGCGTCACCTGCGTGGTGCGCGCGCTGCTCATCGTCGGCTGGGCGGCGCGCGGCACCTGGAAGAGAGGCCTCAAAACCGACCTGATGACCGGCGCGGGCGGCTTTACCCCGCCGATGCAATCCGGGTAAGCTGCGCGGCGGCCGGGCGCCGCGGTGCGAGTCCGCGGCGGCCGCGTCCCGCGCGGTCGGCCGGTCGCGGCCGCCCTGCCGCGCGGCGATCGCCCCACACCTCTCGAGGAGAGCGCGATGTTCCTTCTGATCACCGGGATCGGCGGCGCGGGCCCGCAGTCGGGCGGCGCGGGTTTGCAGCCCGGCGGCGGCGATTCGGCCGCCGCGGGGACGCTGGCGGCGCTGTGCGATGAGTACTGGGAAGGCCGGCTGGCCGCCAACCCTATCGAAGCCACGGGCATCGGCGACCGCCGCTACGACGACCGCCTCGACGACAACTCGCTCGAGGGCTACGCGACGAGCCGCTCGCGGCTGACCGGCGTGCGCGAGCGGGCGCGCGCCATCCCCGAGGTCGAGCTGGGCGCGGCCGACCGCCTGACGCTCAGCGCCTTGCTCACCGAGGTGGAGAGCGACCTGGCCAAGCTCGATTGCGCACTCCACGAGTGGACGGTGGATCCGCTCGGCGGCCCGCAGATCGAGTTCTTCAACCTCGAGTCGTTCCAGACGGTGCGCGGCTTCGCCGAGGCGCAGGCCATGGTGAAGCGCTGGCAGGCCATGGGGCCGTACCTCGGCCGGCACGTCGCCAACCTCGAGCGCGGTCTGGCGGCCGGCAAGGTGGCGCCGGTGGACGCGGTGCGGAAGGTGATCGGCGGCCTGCGCGAGACGCTGACCGAGCCCGACGCGCAGTGGGCGCTGCTGCTGCCGCTTGCGACGCCGCACCCGGACTGGAGCGACGCCCAGCGCGCCGGGTTCGCGAACGGGCTGACGGCGGCGGTGCGCGACTCGGTGCGGCCGGCGCTGGCGCGCTACCTGGCCTTCCTCGAGGCGCAGATCGCGCCGGCGGCCCGGCCCGAGACGCGCGCCGGGGTCATGCACGTGGCGGGCGGGGACGCGATCTACCGCCAGCTCATCCGCGTGCACACCTCGCTGGATCTCACGCCCGACGAGCTGCACGCCACTGGGCTGGCCGAGGTCGAGCGCATCAACGGCGAGATGAGCGAGCTGGGGCGCAAGGTGCTGGGGACGGCGGGCCTCGCCGAGACCCTCGCGCGCCTGCGCACCGATCCGGCGCTCTACTTCACGACGCGCGACGAGGTGGCGGGCAAAGCCGAGGCGGCGCTGGCGCGCGCCAAGGGGGCGATCGGGAGCTGGTTCGGCCTGCTGCCCAAGGCCGACTGCGCGGTCGTGCGCATGGGCGAGCACGAGGAGAAGATCTCGACCATCGCCTACTACCGCGACCCGGCCGCGGACGGCTCGCGCCCGGGGCAGTTCTACATCAACACCTACGCGCCCGAGACCCGGCCGCGCTACGAGGCCGAAGCGCTGGCCTACCACGAGTCCATCCCGGGCCATCACCTGCAGCTGGCCATCGCCCAGGAGCTGCGCGACATGCCCCGCTTCCGCAAGCACGTGGGCGTGACCGCCTACATCGAGGGCTGGGGCCTGTACTCCGAGCGCCTGGCCGACGAGATGGGTCTCTACAGCTCCGACCTCGACCGCATCGGCATGCTCTCGCTCGACGCCTGGCGGGCCTGCCGGCTGGTCGTGGACACGGGGCTGCACGCCAAGGGGTGGTCGCGGCAGCGGGCCATCGACTTCATGCGCGAGAACTCGGCGATCGCGCTGAACAACATCGTCAACGAGGTGGACCGCTACATCGTGTGGCCGGGGCAGGCGCTGGCCTACAAGACCGGCCAGCTCGAGATCCTGCGCCTGCGTGACGAGGCGAAGCGCACGCTCGGGGCGCGCTTCGACATCCAGCGCTTCCACGACGTCGTGCTGTCGAACGGGGCCCTGGCGCTGGTGCCGCTGCGGCAGGTGGTGGCGGAGTACGCGGCGGGCGCCCGAGGCGGGAGGGAAGATGAGCGGGGAACGTAGCGATTCGCGCGGCGGCGGGGTGGCCCGCCGCCGGGTGTTGGGGATGCTCGGATTGGCGGGGACCGCGCCCCTGTGGCTGGCGGGCGCGCGGGCGGCGGACGAGCCGCCCAAGCCGGGGGCTCCGGCCCCGGCCGCGGCGCCGGCCGCCGAGGCGCCGGCCGAAGGGCCGTCGCAGGATGCCGTCGAGCTGGCTGGCCTGGCCCGCCGCCGCTACGGCGCGCACCTCGACGCCGAGCAGATGAAGGAGCTGACGACCCGCATCGACGGCAATCTCAGGAGCGCCGAGCGGCTGCGCCAGGTGAAGCTCGCCAACGCCGACGAGCCGGATTTCGCCTTCCGCGCCCAACCCTAGCCCGCCGGGGGAGCCATGGCCGAGAGAGCGCTGCACACGCTGACCGTGCGCGAGCTGGGCGAGGAGATCCGCGCCCGGCGCGCGGGTCCGGTGAAGGTGGCCGAGCACTTCCTGGCGCGGCTCGAGGAGATCGGGCCGCGCTACAACGCCGTCGTCACTCTCATGCGCGAGTCGGCGCTCGCCGAGGCCCGCGCCGCCGAGGGCGAGATCGCCGCCGGCCGCTACAAGGGCCCGCTGCACGGCATCCCGTACGGCGTGAAGGACCTCGTTGCCACGCGTGGCGTTCCCACCACCTGGGGCGCCGAGCCGTACCGCGAGCAGGTCTTCGACTACGACGCCACCGCCGTGACGCGCCTGCGCGAGGCCGGGGCCGTGCTGCTCGCCAAGCTCTCCATGGTCGAGCTGGCGGGCGGCATGGGCTACAACCACGCCGACGCGGCCTTCAACGGGCCCGGGCTCAACCCGTGGAACACGGACTTCTGGAGCGGCGGTTCCTCCAGCGGGCCGGGGGCGGCCGTGGCCGCCGGTCTCGTGCCCTTCGCCATCGGCTCGGAGACCTCGGGCTCGATCCTCACGCCCGCGGCGTTCTGCGGGGTGTGCGGGCTGCGCCCCACCTACGGGCGCGTCAGCCGACACGGGGCGATGGCGCTGTGCTGGACGCTCGACAAGCTGGGGCCGATGGCGCGCAGCGCCGACTGTTGCGCTCTCGTGCTGGCGGCGCTGGCCGGGCGGGACGAGGCCGACCCGACCACCGTGGACCGGCCGTTCGAGTACGCCGAGCGGCCGGCGCCGAAGGGCGCGCGGGCGCGCCTGGCCGTGCCCAAGGGCTGCTACGAGAAGGCGCAGCCCGCGGTGCGCGACAGCTTCCAGGCGGCACTCGGCGTGCTGCGCGGTCTGGGCCATGCGGTCGAGGAGATCGACTGGCCCGATTTCCCCTGGGGTCCCGCCGTGGGGACGATCGTCGCGGCCGAGGGCGCCTCGGCCTTCCTCGACCTCATCGAGAGCGGCGGGCTGGCGAAGCTGCGCTGCCCGGCCGACCGCGCGCGCGGCTACGGCGGGATGTACGTCTTCGCCGTGGACTATCTGCACGCCATGCGGCTGCGCGCCCCCATGAAGCGCGCGGTGCGCAAGCTCTTCGAGGGCTTCGACGCGGTGGTGGCCCCGACGCGGGCCTCGGTGGCCTATCCGGCCGACGTGACCTTCGAGAAGGCCTATCCCGGCGTGAGCGGGGGCCCGGCGCTCATCCCGGCCGGGAACCTCTGCGGCCTGCCGGCGCTGTGCGTGCCCGATGGCTACGGGGAGAACGGGCTGCCGACCTCGCTGCAGCTCATGGGCCCGGCATTCTCGGAGGAGCGGCTGGTCGAACTGGCCAACGCCTACCAGTCCGCCACCGACTGGCACCGGCGGCTGCCGCCGGGGCTCTAGCCGGCGCGCTGCCCCGTCGCGCTACCTCAGCAGCGAATTCCACGCCTCCGCGAACTTCCGCAGCCCCACGTCGGTCAGGTCGTGCTGCAGGTCGTACTCGCGCCAGGGGCGGCCGAGTTGCACCTCGCGGTAGGGGATGGCCTTGAGCTCCCCCCGCGGGTAGGTGTACTTCGCGTCGGGCGCCGGGAAGCCGGCCGCGGCCCACGCCTCGTAGACCTTGAGAGGTGCGGTGACCAGCGGCGAGTGCAGCGCGAAGGCGTAGAGCAGGTGGTCGAGGGTGCGCACGCTGGCGGTGAGCGTCTGCACGTGCCCGTCGCCCTTGGCGTAGGTGCTGAGGAGGTTGACGATGAGGTCCATGCCGCACTCGCCGCGGTCGTCGTAGCGCCCGACGAAGGGCGAGACGAACGCCGGGTCGCGCGTGGCCTTGGTCGCCGAGTAGACCGCCGCCGCCTGCTCCTGCGTGAAGCAGAGCGTCATGTTGACGCGGATGCCCTCGGCGACCACGCGCTCGGCCGTCTCGAGCCCCGCCGCCGTGATCGGCAGCTTCACGTAGGCGTTGGGGATCCAGCGCGCCATGACCACCGCCTGGCGATAGAGGTCGTCGGGCGCGCTCGCCGCGTCGGCGTAGACCTCGACCGAGAGCGGGCCGGCAGTGACCTCGGCGATCTCCAGCAGGATCCGGCGGTAGAGCTCGTTGGCCTCGTCGGGGGCGAGCTTCTCGCCGCGGGCCATGCGGGCGCGGATGTCGGGGTTGGCGGCGATGAGGCTGGGATTGGTCGTCTGGCCGTCGAGCCGGCCGAGAAGCTCCAGGGCGCGGCGCGACTCGGCGGGGTCGCCGCCGTCGAGGAAGAGCTTGGTGTAGGTCTCAGGGGCTGGCATGCGCGGGTCTCCGGGATAGGGCTGGCGGCGCCACGCGGGCGGCCGCGGCGTCCGGGGTCGCCTCTACCCTAGCGGCCGGGCGCGGTCATTCCAAGGGGCGGGGGAAGCGGGCGCCGGCCGTGCCGCTAGAAGTTGACGCCGAAGCCCCAGTTGAGCTTGAACTGGTTCCAGTCCGACACGACGTAGTACTTCACCTCGACGAAGGACTGCAGCCAGCCCGCCGGCGCCAACTGGATGCCGAGGAAGAAGTCGGGACCGAACCTGGTATTGTCTTCCTTCTGGTCCAGCCCCGCCCGGGGCGCCGAGAACTCCTGGTCGAGGAAGTGCACCCCGAAGCCGGCGCCGAGATAGGGCTGGATGGTGTCGCCGCCGAAGTCGTAGCGGCCGTCGAGCCCGAGCGTGAGGTCGCTCTGCTCGGCGTGCACGTCGAAGTCCTCGAGCTGGTCGGAGTCACGCCAGTACTCGATCGACGGCATGAGGCCGATCCCGGCCGGGAGGTCGTCGGAGTCGATGCGGGTGCGCAGGGCCATGCCCGACACGCCGCTCTGGCCTTCCGACTTGACGGTCTGCATCATGCCGTCGATGCCCTGAAAATGCAGGGCGTGGGCGGGGGCCGCGAGGGCGAGCAGCAGGAGGGCCCCCAGGAGGATCGGGGTCAGGGCACGCATGTCGAGGTCTCCGCGCGTTACGAGCCGGCGGGTCTCGGTAGCCTGCGGGGGCCGGAGAGGACAATACGCAGACCGCTGCCCGGGCGCAAGCATCGAAGGGCGTGTCGGTATGCGGCCGCTTCACAACGAGTTGACCGAAAGAGGAGACGATGAGCGCTGCTTCCGACCTGAAGTTCAAGCACTGCGTGCCCTGCGGGGGCGGCGAGCCCCCCCTCGACCGGGCCGCCATCGACCGCCTGCTGGCGCAGGTGCCGCACTGGGGCTACGTGGAGACGCCGCGCCTGACGCGGACCTTCCGCTTCCGCGACTTCAAGGATGCGATGGGCTTCGTCAACCGCATGGCCGACCTGGCCGAGGCCGAGGGGCACCACCCCGACTTCACCGTGCACTGGAACGAGGTCAAGGTGGAGCTGTGGACGCACGCCACCGGCGGGCTGCACGAGAACGATTTCGTCCTGGCGGCGAAGATCGACGCCCTGGTGCCGGATTCCGACGGGCGGCCGCAGGGCGGACGCTACAAGGAGGGCTGGGAGCGGCCTACTGGCTGAGGTCGGGCCGGACGCGGCCGCTCTTGAGCGAGCTGCGCCGCTTCTTGCTTTCGACCCGCCGGACCCTCGAGGCCGCCGTCGGCGCCGTGGGCCGCCGGGCCTTGCGCGGCTTGAGCGCCGCTTCCACCAGGCCGGCCAGGCGCTCGAGCGCGGCGCGCCGGTTGGCCCCCTGGCTGCGCTGGGCGGAGCTTCGCACCACCAGCACGCCGCCGCCCACCAGCCGCGTCGCCAGCGCCGCCAGCAATCGCGCGCGGCGCCGCTCGTCGAGTGACGGCGACGCCGCGACGTCCCACCGCACTTCCACCTTGGTCTCCACCTTGTTGACGTGCTGGCCGCCGGGGCCGCCGCTGCGCGAGCGGCGCAGCTCCAGCTCGACCCACGGGATGACGAGCCCGCGGCCGGCGCTCAATCCGGCGTGGGAGAGCCGCTCCTCGGTCACTTCCACTCGGCGACGAAGACGTTCGTGTCGCCCGGCTTGGCCGCCCCGCGGTTCGAGGAGAACGCCAGGTAGCGGCCGTCGGGGCTGAACATCGGGAAGCCGTCGAAAGTCACTTCGGTGGTGACCGTCTCGAGGCCCGTGCCGTCCAGGTTGACCAGGTAGAGGTTAAAGTTGCGCCCGCGCGGGTCCTCGTGGTTGGAGGAGAAGATCAGCCGCTTGCCGTCGGGCGTGAAGTAGGGCGCGAAGGAGGCCCCCGGCAGGTCGGTGACCTGGCGCTTGCCGGAGCCGTCGCTCTTCATCACCCACAGGTTGAGCTGGCCGGGGCGCAGCAGGAAGCGCGAGAGCAGCTCCTTGTAGTCGGCGGCCGCGGCCTCTTCGGTCGGGTGGTAGGCCCGGTAGCAGATCCACTGGCCGTCGGGCGAGAAGAACGGCCCGCCGTCGTAGCCCAGCGCCGTGGTCAGCCGTTTCACGTCCTTGCCGTCGGCGCGCATCGTGTAGATGTCGAGG
The DNA here is from genome assembly GCA_964386525.1 of uncultured bacterium. Lineage (GTDB taxonomy): Bacteria > Eisenbacteria > RBG-16-71-46 > RBG-16-71-46 > DASYSL01 > CAYLSO01. The sequence continues at coordinate 2,894 of CAYLSO010000236.1, read as the reverse complement.
TCGCCGTCGCGCGTCGAGGTGAAGACGATGGACTTGCCGTCGGTCGAGACCGTGGCCTCGGCGTCGTAGCCCAGCGTTCCGGTGAGCTGCGCGAGCTTGCCGGTCGCCAGGTCGCGCACGAAGACGTCGTACTCGGGATAGACCGCCCACACGTAGCCCTTGGCGCGGTCGGGCGGTGGCGGGCACTCCGGCGAGCCGAGGTACGTGGACGAGAACAGGACGGTGGTCGGGGTGAGGAAGTACGAGCAGGTCGTGCGGCCGGTGCCGGTGCTGATCAGGCTCACCAGCGAGCGCTGGTCCATGAGCTTGTGCAGGAAGATCTGGTCGCACGGGTAGCTGTCGCGCGTCGACTGCATGACCAGCGATTTCCCGTCGGGCGACCAGTAGGCCTCGGCGTTCTCGCCCGCGAAGGTGATCTGCCGCAGGCTCGCAAAGTGCGTCTCGCCGGGGCGGATGAGCGAGTCCTGGGCCACGATCGGCATGAAGATGGGCGGCAGCTTCTGCCCCGGTGCCGGCTTCTCCGGCGGGGCGGCGGGGATGCCCGCCGGTCCAAGGAACAGCGCCACGCCCGCCAGGCCCGTGGCCAGCGCCAGCGCGGCCGCGCCGCGCATCCGCCGCGAACGCATGAGTCCCTTCATCGGCTCTCCCCTCGCTTTCCGAGCACCGCTTCGAACGCCAGCTTCTCGCCGCCCCGGAGCACGCTCACCGCCACCTTCCGGCCCGGGCGTCGCGTGCGCAGCGCGTAGGTGAAGTCGTAGATGTTGTCGATGCGCACCCCGTCCATCGCCACGATGATGTCGCCGCCCAGCATGCCGGCCGCCGCCGCCGGCCCGCCCTCGCGCACGTCGGCGATGAGTACGCCTCCCTCGCTCTGCGAGTAGTCGGGGATGGTGCCGAGCGTGGCGCCGTATCCCGAGCCGCCGCCGACCCGCCGGTAGGCGGAGTCGGGTGCGGCCTGCCGGTAGGCCAGCTGCGGCCCGCCGTCGAGCCGCTGGGTGAGATCGTAGGCCAGGGTGGCGATGCGCGCGATGCCGCCGGCGTCGATCTTCTCCCAGGTGTCGCTCGGCTTGTGGTAGTCGGCGTGCGCGCCGGTGAAGAACATGAGCACCGGCACCTTGGCCTTGTAGAACGACGACTGGTCGCTCGGCCCGTAGCCGTCCTCGCTGAGCTTGAGGTCGAAGCCGTAGGGAGCCGCCGCGCGCCGCACCAGCGAGTCGAGCCCGACCGCCGTGCCCGTGCCCATGACCGTGAGCCGCCGCTCGCGCAGCCGGCCCACCATGTCGAAGTTGAGCATGGCGTCGGTGCCCGCGATGGGGCGCGGCGGGTCGCCCACGTAGTGCGCCGAGCCGATCACCCCCAGCTCCTCGCCGGCGAAGGCGCAGAAGACCAGGTCGCGCCGCGGATGGTCGGCCCGCGAGGACCAGGCGCGCGCCACGGCCAGCATGGCGGCGGTGCCCGAGGCGTTGTCGTCGGCGCCGACGTGCGGCTTGCCGGTGTCCTTGGGCGACAGCGAGTGCTCGCCGCCGAGGCCCAGGTGGTCGTAGTGGGCCCCGACCACGATGGCCCGCGTCGAGTCCGCCCCGCGCCACAGGCCGACGATGTTGTGCACGAAGGCGCGCTTCTTGACCAGCGCCACCCGCAGCCGCAGCGAGTCGGCGAGCGCCAGGCTGCGCGGCGCCTGGTGGACGTCGATGGATTCTTGCAGCTTGGCGATGTCCTCGCCGCTGCCGGCGAGCAGCCGGTCGGCCACGCGGCGCGTCACCCGCGCCGCCACCAGCCCCGACGACATGTAGCCGGCGTCGGCGCGCGGCGGCGTGAGGTCCTCTTCCTTGTGGTAACGCGGGCCGGCGACCACCAGGATGCCGAGCGCGCCGTGCTCGCGGGCGTTGATGGCCTTGTTGCGCAGCTCGGAGTGGGGCGTGTTGACGTCGCCGCCGAAGCGGCTGGCGGTGTCCATCTCGCCCGGCTCGTAGGCCAGCACCAGGGCGAAGCGGTTCTTGACGTCGAGACCGGCGTAGTCGTCGTAAGCGTACTCGGGCGCCGTGATGCCGTAGCCGGCGAAGGCCACCGGCGCGGCCGCCTCGCCGCTGGCCGAGAATCCGAAGGGCACGAAGTCCTTGCCGAGCTCGAAGCCCTGGCCGTCGGCGAGCGTGAGGTCGGTGGGCTGCGTGACCTCGACGCCGGTCACCACCTCGACCGCCTGGCGGTAGCCGCCCCTCTCGCCGGCGGGGGCGAGCCCCAGCTCGCGGAACTCCTTCTCCAGGTACTCGGCGGCGTACTCCAGCCCCAGCGTGCCGACGCCGCGGCCCTCGAGACGCGGGTCGGCGAGGTAGCGCACGTGGTCGAGGATCCAGGCGCTGTCGGGCAGCGTGGGGGCGGCCGGGGCGGCCGCCGGCAGCAAGCCGGCCGGCAGCAGGCAGAGCAGGACGAGCAGTCGCTTCACGGATGTCTCCGTCTCGGGGAGCGGCGCGGCCGGCTGTAGGGCCGGCGCGACGGCGTCACGTCGTGCGGCCGCATCACAGGTCCTCGGCGGGCACCTTCTGCGTCATCGCCGCGCCCACCGCGGCCAGCGCCTCGGCGTTGGTCGGGTAGCGCGACAGCAGGTCGAGCAGCTTGCGCATGGCCAGGCCCTTCTCCATCTCGGAGAGCGCCCGGCGCAGCGTCTGCATGGGGCGCACCAGCTCCGGCGGGTAGAGCTTCTCCTCCTTGCGCGTGCCGCTCTGCGAGATGTCGATGGCCGGGAAGATGCGCTTCTCGAAGAGCTGGCGGGAGAGCACCAACTCGGTGTTGCCGGTGCCCTTGAACTCCTCGAAGATCACCTGGTCCATGCGCGAGCCGGTGTCCACCAGGGCGGTGCCGACGATGGTCAGCGAGCCGCCCGACTCGATCTTGCG
>CAYLSO010000235.1:0-9976 GCA_964386525.1 uncultured bacterium | reverse complement strand
GGCGGCGGCGCGCCGCCGCCGCGGCGGGCCGACGGCCGGCCGGGCTCGTGGCACTGGGCGCATTCCTGGGCGCCGGGCAGGGGCGGCTCGGGGGCCGCCCACGAGGAGAGGGCGAGCAGCGCGCCGGCAGCCACCGCCGCGGAGGCCACGGCGATGGCCAGGCGGACGGCCGACGGCCAGCGCGGGGACCGGGGAACGCTCATGCTCTCATCCGCGAGGGAGACGGGACCGGAACGGGATGGTGTGGCGGGCGCGCCGCAGGGCCGTGGCCCGCCGACCCGGTCCCGCCCGCCCCGCCGGGGGCGGCCCGAGCCGCCGCCCCACGGTGGGACGCGTCATGGGATCGCTTAGGAACCGGCCGCCGGGACGGGGTGCACCTTCCCCTTCAGCTTCGCGAAGTCGAAGCTCGGCGACATCGTCGCGGTATGGCAGCCCTTGCAGGTGCCCTCGCCGACGGTCGCGGCGATCGTGGCCTTCTTGTCGGCCTTCGCCGCGGCGACGTGCTTGCCACCCGGGCCGTGGCAGGCCTCGCAGGTCACGCCCGCGACCGCTGTGGTCTTGGCCGCGTCAGCAGCGGGGTACCCGCCGGCCAGCTGGTACCCGGTCACGTGGCAGCCCACGCACCCGTCGGTCTTCGCGGCCGTGCCCTTGATCGTGACCTTGAGCTTGGCCGCCATGTCGGCGACCACCTTGGGATCGGCCTTCTCGAGGTTGACGAGCGCGCTGGCGTGCTTGGTGGCGGCCCACGCCTTGAACTGCGGCATGTGGCACATCTTGCACTTGGAGCTGCCCACGTACGCGGGGTCCTGCGCGCCGGCGGCGGGAGCCTTGCCGCTCGCCTTGTAGGCCTTGCCGGCATCGCTCAGCGCGGTGCCGCCCCAGGCGGCGGCGTGGCAGCCGGAGCACGGGGCCTTGGCCTGCCGGGCCAGCTCGGGGTGCGCCCACGCCGAGGGAACGGCCAACAGCAGTAAGGAAAGGACTGCGATACATCCCACGATCTTCAGACCACGGCTCATCGTGTTCCTCCCTGTCTGGGTCGCACTCGGCTGGCGGACTCGCGGAGCCGATCGCGGCATCGGCTGCCCCAGCGGATAGGTCTTCCGTCGGGGCACATCCACTCCGGCAGCAAGAAGCGGACCACGGAGATGGTGGGCGGGTGGGCGGCGATTCCCGCTGTCTGGACGGCGGTTTCGGACCCCTATCCTACCACCGCCGCGGAGATTCGGCCCCCCCCGCGGCCACCAATATTTCCGTCAGCCGACATTTTGTCCCGGCGCGGCCGCCCCCGTCGGAACCGTCTAAACCCCGTATCCGATTGTGGATTCAAGCCTCGGGGACGAGGGCCGGCCGGTCCTTGCCTGGTCCGCTTCTTGCGCAGAGGATGTCCGGAAGACCGGTCCGGGCGCGCGGACCGGAGGCGTCCGCACGCGAAAGGACGAGGGGATGACCGGTCACGGGAATGCGGCATCGGCGATCGCGGCTCGGGTGGCGTTCCTCGCGCTGTGGGCGCTCGCCGCGCCGGCGCCGCCGGGGGCGATGGCCGCCGCCGTGTCCGACGACGACTGCCTGACGTGCCACGCCAGCCCTGAGCTGACGCGCGCCGCCGACGGTTCCTCGGTGGGGGTGCGCGCCGCGGACCTGCGCGCCTCCGCGCACTCCGGCCTGGCGTGCGCGCGCTGCCACCCCGGGGCGTCGTCGATCCCGCACGCCGAGAAGCTGCCCGCGGTGCGCTGCGCCGCCTGCCACGCCGGTGCCGACATCGCCGTAGCGCACAGCGCGCACCGCCAGAGCGGGGGCCGCAACGCCTGCACCACGTGCCACGGCACCCACGGGATCCGGCCGGCCCGCGGCGCCGGCGAAGGCATGTGCCGCCCGTGCCACGCGAAGATCGTGGCCGACTACGACGCCAGCGTGCACGGCACCGCGCTCGCCCGCGGCGACGATGAGGCCTCCAAGTGCCAGGACTGCCACGGTCCGGCGCACGGGGTCCTCTCCCACCGTGATCCGGCCTCGGCGGTGAGCCGCGCGCGTCTGGCCCAGACCTGCGCCCGCTGCCACGCCGACCGCGAGCTGATGACGCGCCGCAAGATCACCATCCCGGAAGCGTACGCGCTGTACCGGGAGAGCGTGCACGGGCGCTCCGGCAAGGCCGGCGCCGCCACCTGCAGCGACTGCCACGAGAGCCACCGGCTGCGGCGCGCCACCGATTCCCGGTCCTCGATCTACCGCACCAACATCCCGGCCACCTGCGGCCGCTGCCACGGGCGCGCGGCGAAGGAATACGGGACCGGGGTGCACGGCACGGCCGTGGCGCGCGGCGTGACCGCCTCTCCGGTCTGCACCGACTGCCACGGCGAGCATCTCATCCGCGGCCCGCGCGATGCGCGGTCCCCGGTGGGCGCGGCGGGCATCACCCAGACCTGCACCCACTGCCACGAGGCCACCGGCATCCGCGAGACCTTCGGGCTGCCCGCCGGACGGGCCGAGTCCTACCGCGACAGCTACCACGGCCTGGCGGCGCGCGGCGGCTCGCCGGTGGTCGCCAACTGCGCCAGCTGCCACGGCTACCACCAGATCCTGCCATCCGCCGACCCGCGTTCCGAGATCCACCCGTCGCATCTGGCGGCGACCTGCGGCAAATGCCACCCCGGGGCGGGCGCCAAGTTCGCCAGGGGCCCGGTGCACGTCGCCCTGGCCACGCGCAATCAGCCGGTCCTCTACTTCGTGCGCTGGACGTACCTGTGGCTCATCGCCCTGGTGATCGGCGGCATGCTGCTGCACAACGGGCTCGACTTCGTCGGCAAGCTGCGCCACAGCCTGCGGCGGCACCTGGGCGCGATGGGCACCGCCGCGAACCACGGGGCCGAGGCGACCATGCGCTGGTTCGAGCGCATGACGCTCTCCGAGCGCATCCAGCACGGGCTGCTGGCCACCAGCTTCTTCGCCCTCGTGTACACGGGATTCGCGCTCAAGTACCCCGAGTCGTGGATCTTCTCCTGGCTGGCCCGCCTCGAGCACGGCTACGCCTGGCGCAGCCTGCTGCACCGCATCGCCGCCGTGGTGCAGGTGGGCGCGGCCGTCTACCACATCTACTACCTGACGACCCGGCGCGGACGGGGGTTCGTAGCGGACATGGTGCCGCGCCTGCAGGACGCGCGCGACGCGACCGACAACCTGCTCTACCTGGCCGGGCGCCGCCCGACGCCGCCCCGCTTCGGCCGCTTCGGCTACATCGAGAAGGCGGAGTACTGGGCGCTGGTGTGGGGCACGGTGGTGATGACCGGCACCGGCCTGGCGCTGTGGTTCGAGAACCAGTCGCTGCGGTGGCTCGACAAGTGGGTGCTCGACCTGGCCACCGTGATCCACTACTACGAGGCGTGGCTGGCCTTCCTGGCCATCATGATCTGGCACATCTATTACGTGATCGCCAACCCCGAAGCCTACCCGATGACCTGGACCTGGCTCACCGGCCGGATCTCCGAGGAGCACCTGCGGCTCGAGCACCCGCTGGAGTGGGAGCGCCTGACGGCCGCCGAGCGCCAGGCGGAGAGCCCGGCGCCGGAGGCGGAAGGGACCTCAGGGCAAGATCCCGCGGGCTCGTAGCGGACATGCCCTTCGGGTCCGGCGCCGCCCGGCAGAGCGACGGCGGCAGGGAGACCCTCCCGGCCGCCGCCGTCCGGCAGGATCACCCGTCGCCTAGCGCTCGACCGCCGCCCGCTCCGCATCCCGCCGCACGCCCACCAGCTTCTCCACCGAGTCGCACATCGCCTCACCCACCGGCGCGGCGTCGAACTCGCCGCGCCCGCTCGCGAGCAGGGCGATGACGCGGTCCAGCCCGCCGGCGACGAAGGGCGCCGTCTGGCGCGGGTCCTGGCCGTCGAACTCCCCCCCGGCGTTCCCCGCGGCTAGGATCTCCGTGAGGATGCGCCGCGGGCGCAGGATCTCATCCGGGAATCCGCCGGGATTGAGGTTGTGGGTCTGCACGATGAGGGCGTGCTCGAGCGGCGCGCGGCGGGCGTAGTCGAGGTAGGCGAGGACGAAGGTCCGCAGGCGCTGTCGCGGCCCGGTCACGCCCTCGAGCGCCCGGGCGATGCTCTCGCCGAACTCCACCAGGCAGTTCGAGAGCACGCGGCGCGCCAGCTCCTCCTTGCTCGCGTAGTAGCGGTAGAGGCTACCCTCGGTGGTCTGGGCCCGGCGCGCGATGGCGCGCGTCGTCGCCCCCTTCACCCCCAGCTCGACGAACAACGCGAGGGCGGCCTTGGCGATGGCATCCGCCTTGACGGGCTTGGGTCCACGCCGGCCCATAGGCCTCCTCTGGCTTCGCTCCGGGCCACGCGGCCGGCGTCGCGGCGCCCGCCGCGGCCGGGGCGCTACTCCCGGACCGGAATCTGGACGTGCGCGCCGCCCAGCGGGCCGGCGCCGTCGGAGCGCTCGGCCAGGGCGGCGCGGTCCAGCACGCGCAGGTGCGCCCGGCCGAGCTGCACCCAGCCGGCGCGCTCGAAGTCCTTGATGGTGCGGATCGCCGTCTCGACGGTGGTGCCCGCCAGCTCGCCCAGCTCGCGGCGCGTCAGCGGGATGTCGTCGCCGAACTTCATCGCCATGCAGAGGATCTTGCCGGCCAGCCGGGCGGGCGCGTCCTGCGACTTCCAGCAGCTCTCGCAGCTGGCCATGCGCAGACGCCCGCAGAAGTGCTGGACGGTGCGCGTGGCAAAGCCCGGCTCCCGCTCCATCAGGCGGCGGAAGAGGCTCGCCGGCAGGCGATAGACGTGGCTGCGGTCGGCCGCCACCGCGCCGGCCGGGTACCTCCCGCCGTCCATCGCCGGCAGGCAGCAGAAGGTGTCCCCCGGGGCCAGCATGCAGACGATGCGGACCGTCCCGTCCTTGTGCAGGTGCTGGATGCGCACGCGCCCCGAGCGCACCACGAAGACCGAATCGGAGGGCTCGCCCTCCTGGAAGAAGATATGGCCTTTCTCGGCGGCGATCTCGCGCGTCTCGCGCACGACCTCGTCGAGGCCCCCGGGCGAGAGCGCGCTGAACGGCATGAGGCTGCGGAGGAACGAACGGGTCGGGTCGTTCTCTCCCGGGGCAGAAAGGGACGAGGGGCTGCCGGAGCTCGTGGTGGGGATCATGTACTCGTCGCCCTCCCGGGGGCCCGGGTGACCCGGTCCCGCATGCGCGTTCTCGGGGCCGTCCCGCCGCGAGGAACCGGCCATTCTCTTCTCCCGCCTAATAGGCGGCGCCCACCGTCTCCGCGGCGGGTTCGCAAAGCGCCTTCAGGACGCCCATCACGTCCTCGTAGGAAACCCCGCCGCCGCCCCGGCCGCGGGTCGGCGTGGTCCGCCGCACGACGTCGTGGAGCGACAGCACGCCCACCAGCGCGGCGCCGCCGGCGACCACCGGCAGCCGGCGGACCTGGTTCTCCTCCATGACGCGGAGCGCGGCCCGCACGTCGTCGTCCGGGGAGCAGGTGAACACCCTCCCGGACTGGACCTCGGCCACCGCGATCTGCGCGGCGAGCCGGCCGCGCGTCGCCACCGCCATGCAGATGTCACGGTCGGTGATGACGCCGGTGACCCGCTGCCCCTCGTCCACGACCGGAACCACGCCGCAGTCGTGCCGCCACATGATGCCGGCCGCCGTGCTCAGGTTGTCCGCCGGGCCGCACGCCTCGGCGTTCGGATTCATGACCTCGCGAACCTGCATGGTCCTGCGCTCCTTCCCTGGCGGACCCGCCGTCCCCGATTCACACGGCGACGCGGTCGCCCGTGGGCGCCGCGGCCGCCGCCTCCGCTGCGCGCCGTACCGGGGCCGTGGCCACGGCGCGGCGCTTCTCCATCCAGCGAGCCACCCTGCCCGGCGTTCCCAGGTCCGTCCAGCCGCAAGGTCCCACCTGCTGCATCCGCAAACGCGACGCGCTCGGCTGCAGCAGGTCGCGGGAGAAGTCGCGCGCCGGCAGGAAGCGGTACAGCGCTTCCAGGGCCTCGCGCCCCCAGCCCCGCAGCGGCAGGTTCATCAGGTAGTGCCGCAGCAGGGCCGGCTGGGACTCCTCGTAGAGGCGCAACAGCTGCCGCGCGGTGGCGGCGAAGATGAAGCTGTTGACCAGCGCGCCCTCGGCCATCAGGCGCGCCGCCTCTGCCGCCCCCGGCTTCTCCACGAACCTGAGGACGGACCGGATCGTCCTCGTTTCGCCCGGCGCCGACAGGATCCAACCGTACTCCGGATCCGGGTCGTCCGGCTCGATGCCGAGCAGCACGATGCTCCACGGCTCCCGCGACACATGCCCGATGGCCCGCAGCGTCGCTTGGCGGAGCACTTCCTCGTGCTCCACGTAGTGGTCCGAAGGCAGGATCACCACCGCCGCGTCGGGGTCGCGCGTCAGCAGGCGCAGCAGCGGCAGGAGGATCCCCGCCGCCGTGCCGCGGTTGCGCGGTTGCACGACGACGTTTTCCGCCGGGAGCCCCTGGAGCTCCCGCGCCCACCACTCGCGGTGCTGCTCGGCAACGACGGTCAGGATGCGAGTGGTAGCAACGAGACGCCGCGCACGCGCGAGCGTGCGGGCCAGCATCGACTCCCCGGCACCGAACGAGAAATACTGTTTGGGAACCGGACGCCCCGTGCCGTCCCGAGTCCACTCGATCAGGCGCGATCCGTCCCCGGCTGCCAGGACGACTACCCACAGATCCATCGGGATAGCCATCGAGCTTCCTCCGCCCGGCGCGGCCGGTGCACTCGGCCGACGGGCCATGCCGCCGTCCGGAAACGACGGCGAGCCGGGCGCTTCCTGCGCCCGAGGAGCGGGGGCATCTTATGGGCTAACGCATAGAGCGTGCCCTGGTGTTGCTTCAGCACACACTTATGCCCTAACCCCCAACTTGTTATCAAGAAAAGAATAGCACAGATCGCAGAAAGCGGCGGGCGGCACTTGGGGAATCCGGCTCCATGATCGCGGACATCCTGGCGGCGGCGGGGCAGAGGGCCGGACCGATTGGCCGGTGAGGAGGCTCGCAGGTCGGCCGGGGGTGGGGGTCAGCCCGGGGCGGGGGTCGGCCGGGGGGCCGGTCCGGGCCGCCCCCCCCCGGCGAGTCGGGGGCCGGTCCTCCGCAGGCTCTAGTCCTGCGGCAGGGGGGCGGGCGGGGCCGACTCCACGACCTCGAAGGAAACCCGGATCGGCGCCGTCTTGCCGAGCATCACCCCTATCGAACAGTACTTGCGGTGGGAGAGGTCGACCGCTTGCCGCACGGCGTCCTCGCTGATTCCCCGCCCCTCGACCACGTGGTGCACGTGGATGGCGGCGAAGACCGCGGGCGGCCCCAGCTGCTGCTCGGCCTCCACGCGAACCTCGTAGCGGCGGACCTCCTGCCGCTTCTTCTTCAGGATGGTGATGACGTCGAAGGCCGTGCACCCCGCCAAGGCGAGCGCGACGGCTTCGACGGGGGTGGGCCCAGTGCCGCCCTCGAGGTCGTCGAAGACGATCCCGTGGCCCGAACCCGAAGTGCCGACGAAGTGGTGCAGGCGGTCGTCGCGCGGGACCCATTGGACCTTGCCGCGAATCATGCCCTCTCCCGGGTGTGCGGCCCCCGCCCGGGGCGCGGCGGGAAGCCGCGTGAGGCCCGGCCGGGGCTCGCCAGGGGGTGGATGGACTAAGGGTGACCGGATCGCCGCCCCGGCGTTGCACGGATGATGCCGGACGCGAGCACGGCCGTAGTCGGAGGCAGGAAGGCGTTGCCGCAGCGGGCTTTGAGCGGGGAGGAACGGGGTCGCGCGGGGGTCGGCCCACCCCGCCCAGGACAGAACGTCCCCGGCCAGGGGCGTCAGCTTGTCTCGGCCTCGGGGGGCTCGATCTCCGTCCGGTTGCGTTTGGCCCGGCGGGTGAGCGTGCGGGCCGACACGCCCAGCAACTGCGCCGCCCGCTCCTTGTTGCCGCCGCAGCGCCGCAGCGCGTCCTCGATGAGCAGGTCCTCGGCCTCGTTCATGGGCGTCCCCGGCGGGATGAGCAGGCCGTCGGCGGCGCGGCTCTGCGGCGCCGGCACGCGGCCCACGAAGGTCGCCAGCCGGACGTCCGACTCGGTGAGCACCGGCCCCGGGGCGGTGGCCACGGCCCGCTGCACCACGTTCTCCAGCTCGCGGACGTTGCCCGGCCAGGTGTGGCGGGTGAGCACGGCCAGGGCCTCGGGGGTGGCCCCCTCCAGCGGCACGGCGCGGCGCGCGCTCATGCGGCGCAGGAAGTGCGCCAGCAGCACCGGGATGTCCTCGACCCGCTCGCGCAGCGGCGAGATGTCGATCTCGAAGACGTTGAGGCGATGGTAGAGGTCCTCGCGGAACCGGCCCTCGCGCAGCGCCCGGTCCATGTCGATGTTGGTGGCCGAGAGGATGCGCGTGTCCACGCGGATGTCCTTGGTGCTGCCGAGCCGCTGCACGCAGCCGTCCTGCAGCACACGCAGCAGCTTGGCCTGCATGGTGCCCGGCATCTCGCCGATCTCGTCGAGCAGCAGGGTGCCGCCGTTGGCCAGCTCGAAGCGTCCGGACTTGGTGGTCAGCGCCCCGGAGAAGGCGCCGCGCTCGTAGCCGAAGAGCTCGCTCTCCAGCAGGTTCTCGGGGATGGCCGCGCACGAGATCTTGACCAGCGGCCCCTTGCGGCGGCCGCCGAGCTGGTGGATGAGGTCGGCCACCACCTCCTTGCCGGTGCCGCTCTCGCCGGTGATCAGCACCGGCGCGTCGGTCTGCGCCACCTGGTCGACCGTCTCGCGGATCTCGACCATCGCCCGGCTGGTGCCCACCAGCCGCGACGTCCGCTCCTCCTCCGCCAGCCGCTCGCGCAGGCGGCTGTTCTCGAACAGCAGCGCCTGCTTCTCCACCGCCTTGGCGACGGTGCGCAGCAGGCGGTCGCGGTCGACGGGCTTCTCGACGAAGTCGTAGGCGCCGATGCGCATCGCCTCGACCGCCCGCTCGAGCGTGGCGTAGGCGGTCATCACGACCACCTCGGTGCCGGGGGCCACCGCCTTCACCCGCCGCAGGAGCTCGATGCCGTCCAGGGCAGGCAGCACGAGATCGGTGACCACCACCTGCGGGGCCATCTCCTTCACCGCCTCCAGCCCCCGTTCGGCGTCGGGCGCGGTGCTCACCGAGTGCCCGGCGCGCTTCAGGGTCTGCTCGAGCATGGCCAGCAGCGTGGCGTCGTCGTCCACCACCAGGATGCGGGCGGGCGGCACTCCCTCCGGGAGGCGTGACGTCACCCGCCGCTCCGCCGGGGCACGGCCCCCGCCGGGGAGCCGGGGCGGCCGCCGGGCGTGGCCGGCGGCAGGGAGAGGAGGAAACGCGTGCCCTTACCGGGCGCGCTCTCGCAGGCAATGGCGCCACCGTGCTCCTGCAGGATCTGCTGGGTGAGCGGCATGCCGAGTCCGGTGCCGTTGCCCTTGGTGCTGAAGAACGGCTGGAACATCTTGGCCACGACGTCGCTCGTCATGCCCACGCCGGTGTCCGCCACCTCGCACTCGACGCTGCCGTCGCGCGTCGCGGTGGCGACGCGCAGGGTGCCACCCTGCGGCATGGCCTCGATGGCGTTGCGCACCAGGTTGAGGATGGCCTGCCAGAGCTGATCCTCGTCGGCCATCACCTGCGCTCCCTTGGAGGTCAGCCGCACCTCCAGGCGGATGCGCCGCAGCTCGAGGTCGGGGCGGATGAGATCGAGCCGCCAGCGCAGCGCTTCGTCCAGGCTGATCTGCTTGAGCTGCAGCTGCGGCAGGTGGGCGAAGCGCAGGTAGTGCTCGACGACCTTCTGGATGCGCTCCATCTCCGACTCGATCGAGCCGAGCAGCTGCTGCGTCTCCCGCACGCGTTCGCCCCCCACCTCCGCCAGGTCGCCGAGGTTGTCGCGGATGAGGTCGAGCCCGAGCACCAGCGAGTTGAGCGGGTTGCGAACCTCATGGGCGAGCTTGGCCGACATGGTGCCGATGAGGGCCAGCCGCTCGGCCTGCAG